>NZ_BAAGTX010000010.1:0-139634 GCF_054781695.1 Thalassiella azotivora | reverse complement strand
CCCTCGGGGCGGCCGCGGGCCTGCTCGCGGCGTGGGCGGCGGCGCACGTCGCCGTCGTCCCGCTCGTCGCCGCGGCCGCCGGGGTGCCCGCCGGCGACGTCACCTCACCGGGTCCCGGCCCCGGCGCGGCGCTCGCCGCGGCCGCGGGACTGCTCGTCGCGGTGGCCGTGGGACCGACCCGGCCCGCCCGGGGGGTGCACCCGTGAGCCGCCGTCCCCCACCCGCGCGGCGAGAGCGCGTGCACGGCGTCGGGACCGCCCACCTGACCCTGCGCCAGGTGCTCACCGACCGCCTCGCCGTCGCGACCGTGGCGCTCGTCGTCCTCGTCTGCGCCCTGCTCGCCGCCGCCGTCCCGAGGGCCCTGGACACGGTGCACACCGACGGGCTGCGGCAGGCCGTCACGGACGCCTCCCCGCAGCAGCGTGACCTGACCGTCGCCCAGCTCGCCGCCCCGCCGAGCCAGCCGGGGGAGGACCCGCTCGCCCCGACCCGCCGGTTCGCCGAGCAGCTGCGCGACGGCCTGCCCCCGTCCGTGCGGGCGCTGACCGCGCCGCCGGTCGTCACCGCCGGGTACCGCGACCTGGGCGGCGCCTCGGTCGACCCCGTCCTCGCCCCGCCCAGGGGCGTCCTCGACTGGGACGTCGTCACCCTGGTCGACCTCGACCCGCACGTGCGGTGGGTGGACGGGCGGGCTCCCGCCACCGCGACGACGTCCCCGGTCGAGGGGGCCGAGTCGGGCCCGCGGCCCGCCGGCGGCTTCCAGGAGGACCCCGCGTCCTACGAGCGGACGGTCGTCGAGGTCGCCGTGTCCGCCCGCACCGCCGACGACGCCGGCGTCGCCCCCGGCTCCCGCGTCGACCTGCCCGGCAACCTCGACCTGCTCGTCGTCGGCGTCTTCGAGGCGGTCGACCCCACCGCACCACGCTGGGGGTGGGACGGCGACGTGCTCGAGCCGCCGGTCGTCGTCTCCCCGGCGGTCGGCGACATCTACCAGCCGGTCGCCGTCGTCGCGGCGTCCACCTGGCCCGCCGTCGAGCGGCAGGTCGCCTGGACCCGGCGGCCCAGCACCCGGTTCACCGTCCCCGTCACCGACCCCGACGTCCGGGCGCGCGGCGCCGCACCGCTGCTCGCCGACGTCCGCGCCGTCGAGGAGCGCCTCGTCGCCGTCCCCGACCCGCCGGACACCGGGTTCGTCCCCGTCCTGCGCGAGGTCCGGCTCGGCACCAACCTCGACCTGCTCCTCGCCGGTCACCTGCACGCCCAGGCCGCGTCCACCGCGCTGGTCACCCTGCTGGTCACCGGGCTGGCCGGCACCTCCCTCGGGCTGCTCGCCCTCGCCGCCCGGCTGGTCGTGGAGCGCCGCCGCCGGGCCCTCGCGCTGGCCGTGGCGCGCGGCGCCTCGCCCGGGCAGGTCCGGGCCCTGATGACCGTCGAGGGCCTGCTCCTCGGCCTGCCGGCCGCCGCGGTCGGGGCGGCGATCGCGACGGCGCTGGTGCCCGGGGACCCCGGCCCCGCCGTCTGGGTGCTGCCGGCCCTGCTGGGCCTGGCCCCCGCCGTGCTGCTGCCGCTGCTCGCCCGCCCCGGCGGCCTGCACGTCGTGCGCCGGGACGTCACCGCGGTCCGCACGCGGCGGGTGCGGGTCGCGGCGGAGGTGCTCGTCGTCCTGCTCGCGGTCGCCGCGGTCCTGCTCCTGCGCGACCGCGGGCTGGACGGCGGCGGGTTCCGGGTCGTCGGCGGCGTCGTCGCGCTCACCTCCGCCGACCGGCTGCCCTGGACCGGGCCCGACCCCCTGCTGGCCGCGGCGCCGGTCCTGGTCGCGCTCGCCGCGGCGCTGCTGACCGCCCGCTGGTACCCACGGCCGGTCGCCGCCCTCGCCGACGCCACCGCCCGCCGCCGGGGAGCCGTGGCGTTCCTCGGTGCCGCCCGCGCCGGCCGCGACCCCGGCGGCGGCACCGTGCCCCTGGTCGTGCTGGTGCTGGCCCTGTCCACCGCCGTCTTCGGCTCCGTGCTGGCGACCACCAGCACCCAGGGCGCCACCACCGCCGCGTGGCAGCAGCTCGGCGCCCCGGCCCGGGTCAGCGGCGCCGGCTTCACGGCCGACGAGGTGGCCGCCGCCGTCGCCGACCCCGACGTGCGGGCCGCGGCCGCGACCGGCTCCCAGGGAGCCACCGCCCGGACCGACGGCCGCGAGCGCGCCGTGACGCTCGCCGCCGTGGACGCCGGGCCGCTGGCCGACGTCCAGCGGGACCTGCCCCGGCGCGTCGCGGGCGGCGCGGGCCTGGACCGGCTCGCGGACGCCTCGGCCGACGCGACCCGCCCCACGGGACCCGCCGGGGCTCCCCGCCCACCGGTGCCCGCGCTCACGTCCGCGGCGCTCGGGGACGTCGGCGACGAGGTCGTCGTCGACGCCGGCCCGAGCCCGGTCACCGTGCGGGTGGTCGCGACCCTCCCGGGCGGACGCGGCCTGCCCGGCCTCGTCACGGACCGCCCGGTCGTCGTCGTGGACCGCGCCGCGTGGCTCGCCACCGGCGTCGACCTGCCGGTCGCGGACGCCGTCGCGCTCGCCCCCCGACCCGGGGCCGACGTCGCCGCGCTGCAGGAGCGGCTGCGGACCGCCCTCGGGACCGCCGCGCCCCTGACCACCCACGACGGCGCGGTGGCCCGGGTGCGGGACCGCCCGCTCGTCGCCGGGACCCTCGCCGCCACCACCGTCGCGGCGGTGCTCGCGGCGCTCGTGTCGGGGGTCGCCGTCGTCCTCGCGCTCGTCGTCGGGGCGCCCGAGCGCACCCGCCTGCTGTCCCGGCTGCGCACGCTCGGCGCCGACCAGCGCCAGGCCCGCTGGCTCGTGGTGTGGGAGGTCGCCCCGCTCGTCGCGGCCGCCACCGCGGCCGGTGCCGTCGTCGGGCTCCTCAGCGCGTGGGCGCTCGTCCCTGCGACCGACCTGCGCGCCTTCACCGGCGGGGCCGAGCAGCCCGCGGTGAGCGCCGACCCGCTGGCGCTGGCCGGCGTCCTCGGTGGTTTCGTGCTCGTCACGGCGGCGCTCGTCGCGGTCGCCGTCGCCGCGAACCGCCGGCTGCGGCTCGGCGCGGTCCTGCGGGTGGGGGACGAGACGTGACCACCGCGAGGCCGACCACCGAGAGGCCGACCACCGCGAGGCCGACCACCGAGAGGCGACCGAGGGAGAGGCCCGTGCCGACCGACGAACCCGCCGTGCTGTGCGAGAACCTCGTGCGGATCTTCTCCGCCGAGGGCGTCGAGGTCGTCGCCCTGCAGGGCCTGGACCTGCACGTCGACTCCGGCGAGCTCGTCGCCGTCGTCGGCGCGTCCGGGTCGGGCAAGTCCACCCTGCTGAACATCCTGTCCGGCCTGGACGTGCCGACCGCCGGGCGGGCCAGGGTCGCCGGGCACGACCTGCTCGACCTGGGACGGCGCGAGCGCGTCGCCTACCAGCGCCGCACCGTCGGGTTCGTCTGGCAGCAGACCGCCCGCAACCTGCTGCCGTTCCTCACCGCCGCCGAGAACGTCGCGATGCCGATGGCCGTCACCCGCGTCCCCCGGGCCCGCCGGCGCGAGCGGGTCGGCGAGCTGCTCGACCTGCTCGGCGTCGGCGCGTGCGCCGACCGGCGTCCCGCCGAGCTGTCCGGCGGCCAGCAGCAGCGGGTCGCCATCGCGGTGGCGCTCGCGAACTCCCCCCGCGTGCTGCTCGCCGACGAGCCGACCGGCGAGCTGGACACCGCCACCTCCGCGGAGGTGATGCGGGCGTTCCGCGACGTCAACACCGCGCTCGGGGTGACCGTCCTCGTCGTCACCCACGACCCGCTCGTCAGCGAGCACGTCGAGCGGACCGTCGCGATCCGGGACGGGCGCACCGCCAGCGAGGTGCTGCGCCGCCGGACCGTCGACCACACGGGTGCGGAGTCCCACGTCGCGGAGGAGTACGCGGTCCTCGACCGGACCGGCCGCCTGCAGCTGCCGAAGGAGTTCGTCACCGCCCTGCAGCTGCGCCGGCGGGTGCGCCTGGCGCTGGAGCCCGACCACATCCAGGTGCGACCCGAGGACGACGGCGGCGGCCGTGGCTGACGACGGCGGACACCGGGGCGCTGGTCGGTCGAGTGGCCGGCCGCCGCTGCTGCACGCCACCGGGCTCGTCCGCACCTTCACCGGGGCCGGCGCCCCGGTGCACGCCCTGCGGGGCGTCGACCTGACCGTCGACCGCGGCCGGCTCGTCGTCGTCCGCGGCCGGTCCGGGTCGGGCAAGACCACCCTGCTCAACCTCCTCGGCGGCCTCGACACCCCCGACGGCGGCAGCGTCCGGTTCGACGGCCAGGACCTCACGGCGCTCGGCGAGGACGGGCTCGTCGCGCTGCGCCGCACCCGGATCGGGTACGTATTCCAGTCCTTCGGGCTGCTGCCCGTGCTCACGGCAGCGGAGAACGTCGGCGTCCCGCTGCGGCTGCGGCGCACCGACCCCGCCGCGCGCGAGCGACGCGTCGCCGAGCTGCTCGACCTCGTCGGTCTCGGCGGGCACGGCCGGCACCGGCCCTACGAGCTCAGCGGCGGCCAGCAGCAGCGCGTGGCCGTGGCCCGGGCGCTCGCCGGCGAACCGGACCTGCTCGTCGCCGACGAGCCCACCGGGCAGCTCGACTCGGCCACCGGCCGGGCGGTGATGGAGCTGGTCCGCTCCCTGGTGGACGAGCGCGGGGTGACCGCCGTCGTCGCCACCCACGACCCGGCCCTCGTCGACCTCGCCGACGCGGTGGTCGAGCTCGTCGACGGGCGGGTCGTGCCTCATCAGGTCGACGGGCCCCACGGCTCCCAGGACGACAACCACCCCGCGACGTCGGTCTCGGGCAGCGGCGGTGAGATGAGGTAGCCCTGGGCGAACGCGCAGCCCAGCCGGCGCAGCACCTCCAGGTGCTCGGCCCGTTCGACGCCCTCCGCGCACACCTGCAGGTCCAGGGGGCGGGCCAGGGCGGCGACGGCCTCCACGACGGCCAGCCCCCGCGAGCCCTCGGCGAGGAAGGACCGGTCGGTCTTCAGCACGTCGACGAGCGGGAACCGCGACAGGTAGCTCAGCGAGCTGTACCCCGTGCCGAAGTCGTCCAGCAGCAGCGTGACCCCGAGCCCCGACAGGGCCGTCAGCGTGCCCCGGGTCAGGGCGTCGTCCGCGACGAGGGTGGACTCGGTGATCTCCAGCCCGAGCCGTCCCGGTTCGACGCCGTGCCGGTCCAGGACCGCCAGGACCGTGTCGACGTACCCGGGTCGCCGCAGCTCGTGGGGGCTGACGTTGACCCGCAGCGCGAGGTCGTGACCCTGGTCGCGCCACCGCGCGATCGCCCCCACCGCGCCGTCGAGGACCTGCTCCCCGAGCTGCTGGACCAGTCCGACGTCCTCCGCGACGGGCACGAACACGTCCGGCGGCACCGGGCCGTGCGGGCCGTCCCAGCGGGCCAGTGCCTCCAGGGCGACCACGCGCCCGCTGGCCACGTCGACGATCGGCATCCACTCGCGCCGCAGCTTCCTGGCCTGCAGTGCCTCCCGCAGTCGCACGACCGTCTCCACCCGCTGGACCGCCTCCCCGCGGAAGGACTGGTCGAACAGCCGGTAGGTGCCGCCGTGGTCGGACTTCGCCCGGTACATCGCCAGGTCCGCCTCGGCCAGGAGGCGCTCCGTGTCGCCCTCCCCGCAGCGGCTGACGGCCACCCCGATGCTCACCGTGACGCTCAGGCAGCGACCGTCGAGCGACAGGTCGTCCCGGCAGGCCGCGAGCAGCGCCTCCGCAGGGCCCGCGACGTCCTCCGGCCGGGACAGCCCCTCGCACACGACGACGAACTCGTCCCCACCGAGCCGGGCCACGGTGTCCCCGGCCCGCACGGCCCCCTCGAACCGGCGCGCGAGCGTCTGCAGCAACCGGTCGCCGGCGCCGTGGCCCAGGGTGTCGTTGACCGCCTTGAAGTCGTCGAGGTCCAGGAGCAGGACGGCGGTCACGGTGCGGTCCCGGCGGGCGTGCGCCAGTGCCCTCTCGATCCGGTCGTGCGCCAGGGTGCGGTTCGGCAGGCCCGTCAGCGCGTCGTGCACCGCCTGGTGCGCCAGCTCGTCCTCGAGCTGCTGACGCTGCACCGCGGCGCCCAGCGTGGCCGCGAGCAGCTCGACGAACGCCACCTCCTCGGCGGCCCACTCCCGCACCTCGTGGTACGCCATCCCCAAGGTGCCCCAGACCCCCGTGCGGCACAGGATCGGCACCACCAGCCCCGCGTGCGAGCCGGCCTCACGCGCCGGCTCGGACACGAACCGGGGGTCGTCCCACATGTCCGCGGTGTGCTGCGGCAGGCCTGTCTCCAGCGCCCTTGCCGTCAGCGAGCGCTCCCCGAACGTGATGAGCCGGCCCTCCCAGCGGGGGGCCGCGCTCGCCGTCGAGCGGAACGTCAGGTCGTGCTCGCGCACCAGCACCCCGCCGAGCATCCCGGGGAACCGCCGGCGGAGGCGCTCCACGCACTCGTGCAGGACGTCGGACAGCGGCTCGACCAGCGCCATCCGGGCGAGCTCGGCGAGGTCGCGCTGCTCCTGCACGCGCGTGGCCAGCGCCTCCTGCGCCGCCCGCTGCTCCCGCAGGTCCCGGCCCACGGCCGCCAGCGCCAGCGGGCGGTCGTCGACCGGGTCGGTGACCACGAACGCGTCCAGGTCGACGGGGATCGCCTCGCCCGTGCGCGCGTGCCGCAGGTGGACGGTGCCCCGCCAGTCCCAGCCGGACATCAGGGTCTCCTGGCCCTTCTCGCCGACGGGGCGGTCGGTGTCGGTGAACAGCTCGAGCGGCGAGGTGCCCAGCACCTGCTCGGCGCTGTCCAGGCCGAGCAGCCGCACCCCGGCGTCGTTGAGGAACGTCAGGTTGCCGTCGAGGTCCGAGGTGGCGACGAGGTCGCCGGACTTCTGCACCAGCGCGGCGAGGCGCTCGCGGTCCGCCGTCGCGGGGTACGTCCGGTGCCCGTGGGCACGCGCGTCACCCGGGGCTGACGGGACCTGCGCCGCCGTCCCCCCGGGGTGACCGTCCGGATCACCGGGTGGCACCAGGCCAGCATCCCGCGACGGCGAGGTCCTGTCCTGCGGTCCGGTGCTGCGGTCGTGTGCTGCGGTCGTGGCAGGATCGGTGACACCGAGCCGGCCGGTGCCGGCCAGACGACGTCACGAGGAGTGCTTCGATGCCCATCGCCAGCCCCGAGGTCTACGCCCAGATGCTCGACCGGGCGAAGGAGAACGCGTTCGCCTACCCGGCGATCAACGTCACCAGCTCCCAGACGCTGAACGCCGCGATCCGCGGCTTCGCCGAGGCCGAGAGCGACGGCATCGTGCAGGTGTCCACCGGCGGCGCGGAGTACCTGTCCGGTCCCACCATCAAGGACATGGTGCTCGGCGCGCAGGCCCTGGCCGAGTACGCCCACCACGTCGCGAAGGCGTACGACGTCAACATCGCCCTGCACACCGACCACTGCCCGAAGGACAAGCTCGACGGCTTCGTCCGGCCGCTGCTCGCGATCAGCCAGGAGCGCGTCAAGGAGGGCCGCGACCCGCTGTTCCAGTCGCACATGTGGGACGGCTCCGCGGTGCCGCTGGAGGAGAACCTGCAGATCGCCCGCGAGCTGCTGGAGCAGTGCGCAGCCGCGAACGTCGTCCTCGAGATCGAGGTCGGCGTCGTCGGCGGCGAGGAGGACGGCGTCGCCAACGAGATCAACGAGCAGCTGTACACGACGCCGCAGGACGCGATCGACACCGTCAAGGCCCTCGGCAACGGCGAGAACGGCCGGTACATGACGGCGCTGACCTTCGGCAACGTGCACGGCGTCTACAAGCCCGGCAACGTCAAGCTGCGCCCGGAGATCCTGCAGCAGGCGCAGGCCGCGGTCTGCTCCGAGCTCGGCCTGTCCGAGGGCTCCAAGCCGTTCGACCTGGTCTTCCACGGCGGGTCCGGCTCGCTGCCGGAGGAGATCGCCGCGGCCGTGGACTACGGCGTCGTGAAGATGAACGTCGACACCGACACCCAGTACGCCTTCACCCGGCCCGTCGTCGAGCACGTGCTCCGCAACTACGACGGCGTGCTGAAGATCGACGGCGAGGTCGGCAACAAGAAGCAGTACGACCCGCGCGCCTGGGGCAAGGCCGCCGAGGCCGGGATGGCCGCGCGCGTCGTCGAGGCGTGCCAGAACCTGCGGTCCGCCGGCCAGCGCATGCGCTGACCAGTCGCCCGGACCACGAGGGCCGCCGTCCCGCGAGGGCGGCGGCCCTCGTCGTCCTGGGACCTTCCGTGGGGCGTGGGACCGGTCGTGGACCGGTCGTGGAAACGCAGGAGGCCGCGCTCAGGCGATGAGGTCCGGGTCGTCGTCCGGGTCGTCGTCTCCGTCGGAGCCCGACGGTCGCGCGCCTCCGGCACGGGTCGGCTCGTCCTCGAAGCCCGGGTCCGCGTCCACGACGCGGACGAGCTCGCTGATGCTGGTGACCTCGACGAGGAACTTCACGACCGCCGGCGGCCGGATCAGCACCAGCGGCTCGTGGGCCCGGGAGGCCAGGCGCGCGAGGAACGCCACCCCGGTGGAGTCCATGAAGCGCACGTGCTGGGCGTCGACGTCGACGGGCAGGTCGGCGTCCTCGGCGGCGGCCGCGGCCTCCAGGAGGTCCGGCCCCAGACCGGCGTCGATCTCACCGGTCAGGACGACGCGGGTCCGCCTGTCCCCGAGCAGGACGTGCACCGACCCCGGCTCGCCGTCGGCCGTCTGCGGCAGCCGCGGCGCGTCGGTGGGGTCGCCGGTGTTAGCGTCACTCGTCATCGAACCTCCGATCCACTCCGACGACGGCCCGATGCCCGCCGGAGGGACTCGGGCAGCACGCTAGACGATCGGAGCGCCGAGTGGTCAAACCGGGTGGTGACGCGCCCGTGGCGCAGGAGGCCGTGGCGGCCGACTCGCTGGCCGCCGTCCTGCTGGTGGACCTGACGACCAGCACCGTCGTGCACGCGAACCCGACGGCCTCCGCGATGACCGGGGACGGCCGGCTGCCGATCTCCGTCGACGAGTGGAGCACCGCCGCCGGGCTGAGCAACCGGGCCGGGCAGGACCTCAGCGGCACCGCGCACCCGCTGTCGCGGGTCGCCCGCGGCGAGCCGCTCGACGGCGAGCTCGTGTACCGCGACGCCCGTCGGGCCGACGACCCCGGCTCCAGCCCGGTCGACCTCGTCGGATCGACCGAGGCCGACCGCGACGCCGACCTGCAACCGCTGTGGGTGACCGGCTTCCCGCTCAGCGCGAGCACCGTCGACGCCGACCTGCGCGACCTCGCGCTCGTCGTGTTCATGCCGCCGGGGCTGGGGACCGGTGAGTTCCTCGTGGAGCAGATGTCCCCGGAGGACAGGCACCTGGACGAGACGCGGCGGCTGCACAACCGGGCGGTGGTCGCCACCGACCTGTCCTTCACCATCAGCGACCCGGACGCCGAGGACGACCCGCTGGTCTGGGTGAACCCGGCGTTCACCCGCACCACCGGCTACGCCTACGAGGACGCCGTCGGGCGCAACTGCCGGTTCCTGCAGGGTCCCGACACCGACCAGGACGCCGTCGCGCGGATGCGCAAGGCCCTCGCCGAGCAGCGTCCCGTGGTCGAGACGCTGCTGAACTACCGCGCGGACGGCACCCCGTTCTGGAACGAGGTCTCCATCTCGCCGGTGTTCGACGCGGAGGGCCGCCTGGTCAACTACGTCGGGGTGCAGGCCGACGTCACGACCCGGGTCGAGTCCGAGCTGCGGCTGGCCCGCGCGTACGCGGCGGAGCAGGCCGCCCGCGGCCGGCTGGGGCTGTTGGCCGACGTCGCGGACGCCGTCACCGACCTCGACACCCAGCTGATGCTGCGCCGGGTCGCGCGCATCCTCACCCGCCACCTCGTCCCCTGGTGCGCCGTGCTCACCGTGGACGACGACGTGCGGCTCGCGGCGACGTCCGGCACCGAGTCCCTCCACCCGAGGCCGTTCGTTCCCGAGCGCGGCGGGCGCACCGCCGGGGACCTCGTCGCCCGCCAGGTCCGCGGTGAGGTCGCCGGGATCCAGACGCTGCGGGCCGGCGGTGAGGCGCCGGACGGCTCGCTGACCCGGTGGGTGGTCGAGGAGGTCTGCGCCGCGGTCGACTGCGACTGCCTCACGGTGCCCGTGCCCGGCCGGCACGGGGTGCTGGGGCTGCTGGTGCTGCCGGACGGCGACGTCCTCGGCGCGGACGACCGCGACCTGGTGGTGGAGGTCGCCCGCCGGGTCGGGCTGTCCCTCGACAACGCCCGCCTGTACGCCCGCGAGCACCTGATGGCCGAGACGCTGCAGCAGAGCATGCTGCCGGAGCAGACCAGCGTGCCCGGGCTCGACCTGTGGTCGTACTACGCCCCCAACGTCGACCACGCCCAGGTCGGCGGCGACTGGTACGACGTCATGCAGCCCGAGGGTGCCGTCGGCGTCGTCATCGGTGACGTCGTCGGCCACGACATCGAGGCCGCCGCGGCGATGGGCCAGCTCCGCTCGGTCGTGCGGGCGTACGCCTACGAGCAGGAGGAGCCGGGCACCGTCCTCATGCGGGTCGACCAGCTCGTGCGCGGGATGCGGATCTCCCGCACCGCCTCGATGGTCTACGCCCGTCTCGAGGAGGACGGCGACGGCGGCTGGGAGATGTCCTGGTGCCGGGCCGGGCACCTGCCGCCGATGCTCGTGCAGGACGGCCGCGTCCTCCCGCTGATGGAGGGCGGCGGGACCCTCGTCGGCATCGGCGACCGGCCGCGGGAGACCTCCGCGGTGTCGCTCTCGCCCGGCGACGTCGTCGTGTTCTACACCGACGGCCTGATCGAACGGCGCAGCCGGCGCCTGATGGACGGGCTCAAGCGGCTGGAGGCCGTCTGCGCCGACCTGGTCCTGACCGACGCCGCCGGGATCGGTGAGCAGCTGCTCGCGAGCCTCGGGCAGGCGCCGGAGGACGACATGGCCGTCGTCGTCCTGCGGGTCCCGACCGGCGGTCCGCCGCACGTCGCCGGCGGCCCGCGGCAGCGGCGCTGGCAGCTCACCGGTGACCCCGCGTCCATCGCCAGGGCGCGCCGCCTGACCGTCCAGACCTGCGAGCTGTGGGGGCTGGAGGTGGGTGGCGAGGCGGAGCTGGTCGTCTCCGAGCTCGTCGCGAACGCCGTCCTGCACGGCTGGGGCACCGTCGGGCTTCGGCTCGACCACAGCGCGGACTCGCTGCTGCTGGAGGTCGAGGACAGCAACCCGCACGCACCCGAACCGGCCGAGGAGGGTCGCGAGGGTCCCGGGGGGTACGGCCTGCACGTCGTGCAGCGGCTCGCCGACTGGGGCTGGCGCCGCAGCGGCCCCGGCAAGATCGTGTGGGCGCGGATCCCCGTGGTCGCCGTCCGGGGCTGACGGCCCCGACCCGCGTCAGCGGTCGACGTCCTCCGCCTCGAGCACCTCGCCGTCGAGCACCTGGCCCTCACCCGAGGGCCACGCCGCGGACCCCTCGGCCGCCAGGTCGCACGCGTGCTCGTCGTCCACCCGGAACATGTCGAGCGCACCGCACACCTCGAGCACGAACCGGTTGCGCTCGTCGGCACCGCGCAGCAGCGTGACGCCGCCGCGCTTGTCGGTGGCCTCCGCGAGGGAGATGAGGAACGCCGCGCCCGTGGAGTCCAGGAAAGTGGTGCGGCACAGGTCGAGGACCAGGAGCTGGCGCCGCAGACCGCTGACCCGGGCCACGAGCTCGGGGAACTGCCCGCGCTCGGCCAGGTCGAGGTCGCCGACGATGGTGATCGTGGTCGTCGTCGGCGACGTCGAGAGCTCCATCATGAGTGGGGGCCCACCTCCTGGCCGTCACCGTAACCCGCTGGGAGACTGGCGGCATGTCGCACCCCAACCTGCTGGGCGAGCCACGCCCCACCCTGCTGCCCGCCGACCACCCCGACTCCGACGTCGCCGCGGCGCTCGCCGACGGCCAGGCACCTGCGGACCTGGCCGCCAGGCACCCGTCGTCGTCGCTGGCCTGGGCGGTGCTGTCCGAGCAGGCCGCCGGGCGCGGTGAGTGGGTGGCCGCCTACGCGTTCGCCCGGACGGGCTACCACCGTGGCCTGGACGCGCTGCGCCGCTCCGGGTGGAAGGGCCACGGTCCCGTGCCGTTCGAGCACGAGCCCAACCGCGGGGTGCTGCGCGCGATCCGGGCGCTCGGGCAGGCCGCCGGCGGCATCGGCGAGGACGACGAGGCGCAGCGCTGCGCCACCCTGCTGCACGACAGCGACCCGACGGCCGAGGAGCGCATCGCCGCCACCACCTGACCCTTGCTCACCGGTTGCTCGTTGCTCACCGGCTGCTCGGGCGAGAGGCCGGCAACCGAGCAACCGGTGAGCAAAGCAGGTGGGGGTGAGCAAGGTCAGGAGGGGACGACGAGGCTCCAGGCCCGGGGGACGACCCGCCACGTCCGGCGCACCACCTCGGCCTCCACCTCGCCGTCCACGTCGAGCGGGAACGGCTCGCCGTCCGCGGCGGCCACCAGCACCTCGCACCCCCGGGCGACGATGACGTCGTCCCGGTCGGTGTGGGCGCCGGACAGCACGTCGCGGGCGAAGCCCACCCGCGCGCCGAGGCCGGTCGCCAGCGACACCACGACCTCCGCGTACCCGTCCGTGGGCTGAGACCCCGGTGCGACCGGCGCACCACCGCCGACCGTGCGGCCGACCACCACGGCGGCCATCAGCACCGGTTCGCTGCCGTCGTGCACCTCGTGGCCGTCGACCACGACCCGCAGGTGACGACCGGACGCCGCCACGCCCGCCGCCAGGGCGCCGACCTTGTACGCGGTGGCACCGAGGGCCGCCTTGCTCCCCTCGGCCCGCTGCGCCGCCTCGGCACCGACGCCGGCGTGCACGGCGTTGACGACCACGCCGCCGTCCTCGTCGACGAGCACCTCGACCTCGCGCGGGCGGCCGGTCAGCGCGATCCGTGCCGCGAGCGCGGGGTCGGCGGGCACCCCGAGCCCCGTCGCGAGGTCGTTGCCCGTGCCCAGCGGGACGACGCCGACCGGGCCGACGTCGCCGAGCCGGCCCGCGCGGTGCAGCGCGTTCGCGACGTCGTGCAGGGTCCCGTCACCGCCGAGGACGACGAGCCGCCGGTCGCCGCGCACGGACAGCGCGGCGTCGAGCTCGGCCTCGTCGGCGGGGGTGACGACCTCGACGTCCGCCTGCTCGCGCAGCGCGACGACCGCCGTGGCGACGTCCTCCTCGCGCGCGGACCCGGCGCCGGGGTTGACGACCGCCAGCACCTGGGGACGGCGCGGGTCGGCGCCGCGTTCGACGGGGATCTGGGTCACGGGTGTCCTCCGGTAGCCTCGGGTCGGCTCGCCTGCAGTCGTGGCGGTCGCGGCGTCCCCGCGGCCGCGACAACCAGCGACACCGTACGCCGGGCCCCGCCGGGGTGGCGCGCGCGGGCGCGCGGGCCACCACCCGCCCGGTGGACGTCGACAGAGAAGGTGCAGCGCGAATGCCCGCGATCGTGATCGTCGGTGCCCAGTGGGGCGACGAGGGCAAGGGCAAGGCGACGGACGCGCTCGGTGCGCGCGTCGACCACGTCGTGAAGTTCAACGGCGGCAACAACGCCGGGCACACGGTCGTCGTCGGCGGCGAGAAGTACGCGCTGCACCTGCTGCCGTCGGGGATCCTCACCCCCGGGGTCACGCCCGTCATCGGCAACGGCGTGGTCGTGGACCTGTCCGTGCTGTTCGAGGAGATCGAGGCGCTGACGGCACGGGGCGTCGACTGCTCCCGGCTGCGGCTGTCCGCGAACGCGCACATCATCGCGCCGTACAACCGCACCCTCGACAAGGTCACGGAGCGCTTCCTCGGCAAGCGCCGGATCGGCACCACCGGCCGCGGCATCGGCCCGACGTACGCCGACAAGATGAACCGCGTCGGCCTGCGCATCCAGGACCTGTTCGACGAGAACATCCTGCGGCAGAAGGTCGAGGGCGCCCTCGACCAGAAGAACCAGCTGCTCGTGAAGGTCTACAACCGCCGCGCGGTGACCGTCGACGAGGTGGTCGAGGAGCTGCTGTCCTACGCCGACCGGGTCGCGCCGATGGTCTGCGACAGCGGCCTGTTGCTCGGTGAGGCGCTCGACCGCGGCGAGACCGTGCTGTTCGAGGCCGGCCAGGCGACGCTGCTGGACGTCGACCACGGCACGTACCCGTTCGTGACGTCGTCCACCGCGACCGCCGCGGGCGCCTGCACGGGCAGCGGCGTCCCGCCGTTGCGGATCGACCGGGTCGTCGCCGTCGTCAAGGCGTACACCACCCGCGTCGGGGAGGGCCCGTTCCCGACGGAGCTCGAGGACGCGGACGGCGAGTGGCTGCGCGCCCAGGGCGGCGAGTTCGGCACGACGACCGGGCGCCCGCGGCGGTGCGGCTGGTACGACGCGCCGATCGCCCGGTACGCGGCGCGCGTCAACGGGGTGACCGACTTCGTCCTCACCAAGCTGGACGTGCTCACCGGCCGCGAGCGGATCCCTGTGTGCGTCGCGTACGACGTGGACGGCGTCCGGCACGACGAGATGCCGATGACGCAGACGGACTTCCACCACGCGAAGCCGGTGTACGAGTACCTCGAGGGCTGGACCGAGGACATCACCGGCGCCCGCCGCTTCGAGGACCTGCCGCCGGCCGCCCAGCGGTACGTCGAGGCGCTCGAGGAGATGTCCGGGGCCCGGATCTCCGCCGTGGGTGTCGGCCCGGACCGGGAGGCCACGGTCGTCCGGCACGACCTGCTGGGCGGCTGACAGCCGGTTCGGCCTCCAGCCGGCGCCCGGGCGACCAGGGGCCTCGGTCCTGTCGTGGTCAGCGCCCCGCGGCGTACCGTGGCAGGAGGCGGGACGCGCCGGGCGTCCCGCGCCCCGCTGCGGAGGTGGTCCCCGTGAGCGACAAGCGCGCGAGCGCGACGGTCCCGATGGCACCCGACGAGCTGTTCTCCCGGTTGTGCGAGGTGGAGAGCTGGCCGGCCTTCCTCGAGGGGCTGGACGAGGTCGAGCGCACGGGGCACCGCAGGTACCGGTGGCGGGTGCGCTTCGCCAAGCACACCCGTGAGGTGGACGTCGTCGTCTCGGTGGACCCGAAGGTGCGCCGGGTGTCCTGGAAGCACCAGCACGGAGCGGCCTTCGACGGCAGCCTGCGGGTGGTGCCGCACGGCGACCGGCGCAGCGACGTCGAGCTCGTGCTCGACGTCGAGCCGGAGGGGCTGGTCGAGGGCGTCGTCGACGCGTTCGGGGCCAAGGGCACCAGCGGCTGGCGGGCCGAGCGGGACGTCCAGCGCCTGCGCGACCTCGTCGCGTCGGGCGAGCTGCCCGGCCAGGTCGGCGCCCCCGACCCGGTCTGAGCCACCCGCCCCGACGCCCGCCTGACCGCACCTTTCCACCAACCTGCGGTCGAGGGGCGCCCGGGAACCGCACCTTTCCACCAACCTGCGGCGGAGGGGCGCCCGGGAACCGCACCTTTCCACCAACGTGCGGCCCGGAGTGGCGCCTGGACCACACGTTGGTGGAAAGGTGCGTGGAGGCGGGCCGGGGGGCCTGGGGGTGAGACGGGCGCGGTCACCGGCAGGCGGGGCGTCTAGGCTCGGCGCCCGTGAAGGTCCTCGTCATCGGCTCCGGCGCCCGTGAGCACGCCCTGGTCCGCTCCCTGCACCACGACCCGGACGTCGAGGAGCTGCACGCCGCGCCGGGCAACCCGGGGACGGCGCAGGTGGCGACGAACCACCCGGTCGACGCCGCCGACCCGCAGCGGGTCGCCGACCTCGCCGAGCGCCTCGGGGTCGACCTGGTCGTGGTGGGCCCGGAGGTGCCGCTGGTCGCGGGGGCCGCGGACGCCGTCCGCGAGCGGGGGATCGCCTGCTTCGGTCCGTCCGCGCGGGCGGCCCGGCTCGAGGGGTCCAAGGCGTTCGCCAAGCAGGTGATGGCCGCGGCGGAGGTGCCCACCGCGATGGCGCACGTGTGCACCACCGAGGACGAGGTGGCCGCCGCCCTCGACGCGTTCGGCGCGCCGCACGTGGTCAAGGACGACGGTCTGGCCGCAGGCAAGGGCGTCGTCGTCACGGACTCGCGGGACGACGCCCTCGCGCACGCCCGCGCGTGCCTCGCCCGGCCGGACGGTGCGGTCGTCGTCGAGGAGTTCCTCGACGGCCCCGAGGTCTCCCTGTTCTGCCTGACCGACGGGCGCACCGTCGTCCCGCTCGCGCCGGCGCAGGACTTCAAGCGGGCCGGGGACGGCGACAGCGGCCCCAACACCGGGGGCATGGGCGCGTACTCGCCGCTGCCGTGGGCGCCGCCGGGACTGGTCGACGAGGTCGTCGAGCGGGTCGCCCGCCCCGTCGTCGAGCAGCTGCGCCGTCAGGGCGACGAGTTCACCGGCCTGCTCTACTGCGGCCTGGCGCTGACGTCGCGCGGTGTGCGGGTCATCGAGTTCAACGCCCGCTTCGGCGACCCCGAGACCCAGGTCGTCCTGGCCCGGTTGGCGACGCCGCTCGCGGGGACCCTGATGGCCGCGTCGACGGGCCGGCTCGACGAGGTCGACCGGCTCCGCTGGCGGGACGAGGCCGCCGTGACGGTCGTCGTCGCCGCGCACGGCTACCCCGCGTCCCCCCGGACCGGGGACGTCGTCACCGGGGTGGCGCAGGCCGACGCCCTGGACGGCGTCCACGTCCTGCACGCGGGCACGTCCGTCGGGCCGAGCGGTGAGCTGCTCAGCGCCGGCGGGCGGGTGCTGTCCGTCGTCGGCACCGGGCGGGACCTGGCCGCGGCCCGGGAGGCCGCCTACGCGGGGGTGGCGGCGGTCGGCCTCGACGGCTCCCACCACCGCACGGACATCGCCGCCGCAGCCGCCTCCGGCTGAGCCACCACCTCAGCGGTCGGCGGCGGCCCCGGGGACCGCGGCGCCGCCGGCCACATCGGAGGGCCCGGGCGGCGTGGCGGACGACGTGCCCGCGTCACCCTCGACGACCTCCACGGCGACCCCCCGGCGGCCGCAGCGCTGGACGAACCGCCCGAGCTCGGCGGCGGCCGCGGACCCGACGTGCCGGGCGGCGGTGAGGTCGACGACGAGGCGCTGCCCGGGTTCGTGCCCGCGCAGCAGGTCCGCGAGCGCCTCACCCCACGCGGGGGTCGCGGCCAGGTCCAGGGCGCCCGTCACCGCCAGCACCCGGTCGCCGTCCCGCCGCCCCACCGCCGTGACGAGCCGGCCCGACGGGTGCGCACCGGGACGGGCGGCCGGCTGGGAGACGACGGGCAGCTCGCCGGTGTCGGCGGTCAGGGCGAGGTCGCCGAGCAGGGTGTCGACGGGCAGGAACGAGGACCGGGCGAGGTGACCGCGGGCGGCGGCGCCGACGATCCGCTCGGCGAGCCGCCGCAGCCGGGTGTTGGTGTGCTGGGAGAACCAGCGCAGCAGGTCGAACGCCTCGTCGGCGTCCAGCCCGTAGACGAGCATCAGCGCGCCCTTGGCCTGGTCCACGACGCGGTGCGACTCCACCGCGGCCCGGAGGTGACCCTCCCCGTCCTGCGGGGCGATCGAGGCGATCGCCGCCGACACGTCGATGACGCGTCCGTGCAGGGTGACGGGGGCGTGACCGTCGCTGGTGGCACGGCCGTCGCGCCGCTCGACCAGCGTGAGGGCGTACCGCTCGGCACCGTGCGCGGTGGTGAGGCGGTGGCCGCACACGTCCGGGGAGGGGCCCTCCGCGCTGGCGGTGCGGCCGACCAGGTCCCGGAAGCGGTCCCGGTCCTGCGGGTGGACGTGCTCGGTCAGGTCGGCGTCGCCCCAGCCGTCGGGCCCGTCGGGCCCGTCGGGCCCGTCGGGCCTGTCTGGCGCGCGTGGGCCGGGGAGGGTCCCCAGGAGCTCGTGCAGCTCCGCGGACCACGACCAGCGCCCGCTGGACGGGTCGACGACGAACTGACCGGACAGGTGCTCGGGCATGCAGGCGCTTCGCTTCCTCGACAGCAGCGGTGGTCCGCCGTGGCTGCGCGAGAGCGAGCTGGTCCCTCAACCCGTTCGCGTGAGAGGTGCGCGGTCGCGCACCGGGACGCATCTTGTCACCAACCGGGACGGTGATCGACTCGACCCCGGCCCCGGCCCCGGCGGTGTCCGGCGCGTGCGTGGCTCAGCCGGTGCGCGCCGCCTCGCGGACCCAGTCGGCCAGGTCCTGCGCCTGCTGCACCCGGCTCGGCTCGTGCACGTACATCATGTGCCCCGACGGGTAGTAGGCGGTGGACACGTTGTCGCGCAGCTCGTCCGGCACCTGCAGCCGGGCGACGGTGCTCTCGGCGGCGAAGTAGGGCGTCGCGCCGTCGAACCAGCCGCAGGCCACGTGGACCTTCAGGTGGGGGTTCGCCCGCATGGCGGCGGACAGCCTGTCGGTCACGGACACGTGCCGGTCCTCGAACTCCTGGTACGACCACGGCCGGACCCGGTCGGTGAGGATCTCGTACGGCAGGTCGTTGTGGTACCCGAGCTCGGCGCGCACGTAGTGGTTGAACGCCGCGGCGTAGGGCCCGTGGATCGCCAGGTAGGACGGGTCCTCCTCGAAGTGCTCGCCGCCGGCGTCCCGGTCCCAGCCGGTGAACCGGCCGTCGAGGCGACCGACGACCCGGCGGCGGTCGCGCAGCAGCTCGGTGAAGAACCGGATGTGCTCGATCCGCAGGTCGACCCGGTCGACGTAGTCCTCGGACAGCCCGGTCAGGCGGGCGGTGGTCGCGACGACGTCCGCCCGCTCCTCGGCGGTGAGGCGGGCGCCGCGCGCCAGTGCCCACGGGTAGCGCGTGGCCGCGAACTCCTCGGCCTCGGCGAGGACGTCGGCCAGCGGCCGGTCCCCGTGCAGGCCGTGGTGGTGGGCGATGGCCGCGTACGTGGGCAGGAACATCGCGTACGGGGCGTCGTTGCCCTCGGTGAACCGGATCGTGCCCATGTCCAGCACCATCGAGATGAGGGCGATCCCGTTGAGGTACATGCCGTAGCGGGTCTGCAGGTGCTCGGCGAGGGCGGCCGCGCGCAGCGTCCCGTAGGACTCCCCGGCCAGCAGCTTGGGGCTCATCCACCGGTCGTTGCGGGTGGTCCACAGCCGGATCACCTCCGCCACGGACTGCAGGTCGCCGGTGAAGCCGTGGTAGTCACCCGGCTTGCCGCCGCGGACGGCGCGGGAGTACCCGGTCGACACCGGGTCGATGAAGACGAGGTCGCTGTGCCGCAGCAGCGTCTCGGCGTTGTCGGCCAGCCCGTACGGCGGCGGCGCGAGGTCCCCGGCGTCGCCCATCAGGACCCGTCGCGGGCCGAGCACGCCCAGGTGCAGCCACACGGACGACGACCCCGGGCCGCCGTTGAAGCAGAACGTCACCGGCCGGCTCGACGCGGGCGCGTCGTCCAGGGTGTACGCCGCGACGAAGACCTCCGCCTTCGGCTGGTGGCCCTTGAACTCGCCGTCCTCGACCACCTCCTGGCGCAGCACGACCCGACCGGCGCGCGCCGTGTACGCCAGGGTCAGGTCACCGGTCTGGAGCGTGTGGTGGGTGGTGACGAGGTCGTCGACCGGCGGGGCGGGCGGCGGGCTGGGGTGGCCGGGCGAGGCGTCGTGGGTGCGGTCGGCGTCCTGGGGCGCGGTGGCGTCGGTCACGGCTACGGACCCTAGCCCGGGACGGTGACGGCCCGGTCGACGCAGCCGGTGAGCGGAGGCAACCACCGGCGGGGTCCGTTCCGTGTCACAGTCCAGGGGGCGCCTGCGCGCGCCCGTGCGGTGGCAGGGAGGAGCGGACGTGTCGCGCGACGACGAGGAGTTCACGGCGTGGGCGTCGGCCCGCGCGGCCGCGCTGCGCCGCACCGCCTTCCTCGTCTGCGCTGACTGGCACCTGGCCGACGACCTCGTGCAGACGACCCTGGTCAAGGTGCACGCGGCGTGGCCCCGGCTGCGACGCCGCGACGCCCTCGACGCCTACGCGCGACGGACCCTGGTGCGGGTCGCGATCGACGAGTCGCGCCGCCCGTGGCGCCGGGAGCACAGCGCCGAGACGGTCCCCGAGCCCCGCCCGGCGCCGGGTGGCGGGGCGCCGCCGGTGGAGGACGGCGTCACCGGGCGGCTCGACGCGCTGGCCCTGCTGGACGAACTGGCTCCGGGGCAGCGCGCCGTCATGGTGCTGCGCTACTGGGAGGACCTGCCGGTCGAGCAGGTGGCCGAGCTGCTCGACGTGTCCGTCGGCACGGTGAAGAGCCAGGCGCACAAGGCCGCCCGGACGCTGCGACAGCGGTTGGCCACCGGGCCGGGTGAGCCGGTGGGGGCTGCGCCGCAGCCGCCGTCGGCGGCGGGGGCCCGTCCGGCGGGCCGGCCCGTCGGGGTGGGGACGTGACGGCGTCCCCGCCCGGGGCCGAGGACCGCGACGCCGCCCTGGCCCGGTCGGTGCTGCAGCAGGCGGTCGTCGACGAGCCGCCGCTGACCCTGGACCTGGGGGAGGTCCGTCGGGTCGGGCGCCGGCAGCGGCGACGGCGACGGCTGGGCTCGACCGCGGTCGCGGCCGTGCTCGTCGCCGGCGCCGTGACCGCGGTCGTGGCGCTGCCGGCGGCGCTGCGCCCGGGTGCGCCCGCCGCCCCCGGACCGCTCGAGCGTTCCGGTGCGGGCACCACGTTCGCCGCCGCCGACGGTGCCCAGCCGCGCGGGGAGGTGGCTGACGACGCCGTGCGCGCCGGTGTCGTCAGCGCGCAGACGGCCGGCACGTGGCGCACCAAGGCCGTCGCGGCGGCGGTCGGCGGGTCCGGGGCGGAGGCACGCGCCGTGCCCGTCGAGCTCACCCCGCCGGTGCGCGTGCTGCGCGACGGGGACGGTCGCCCGGTCGGTGCGACCGCCCGGCTCAGCGTCGACGTCCTCGGGGTCGGGTCGGCGTCGGGCAGCGTCGACCTCGAGATCGAGGTCCGCCGCGGCGGCGAGGACGTCGGTCCCTGCCCCGCCCCTGCGGACCCGGGGTGCGGACCCGTCCCCGGTGCCGACGGGGCCGTCGTCCACGTCGGCCGGTCGGTCGCGGGGCACCTGGTCGCGCACGTGCGCGCCGGGGACGTGCAGGTCGTCGTCAGCGCCGTTCCCGGACCGGACGGGGTCCCGGTCCTCCCGCAGGACCGGGTCGTCGCGGTCGCGACCGCGCCGGTGCTCCTGCACGCCCTGGACTGAGGGCGCGGCCGGCTCTGCCAGACTGCGCGCGTGAGCGAGCCGCTGCAGCTGCCCGGGTGGCGGCACACGTACTCGGGCAAGGTCCGCGACCTGTACGTGCGGGACGACGACGACGGCCTCGTGCTGGTGGTGGCCAGCGACCGGATCAGCGCCTACGACCACGTCCTGAGCACCCCCATCCCCGACAAGGGCAAGGTTCTCACCGCCCTGACCCTGTGGTGGTTCGCGCAGGTCGAGGGCGCCGGGCTGGGGGTGCGCGACCACCTGGTGTCGACCGACGTCCCCGCGGAGGTCGCCGGGCGGGCGATGGTCTGCCGCCGCCTGGACATGGTGCCGGTGGAGTGCGTGGCCCGCGGTTACCTCACCGGCTCCGGGCTGGCCGAGTACCAGGAGTCCGGCGCAGTGTGCGGCGTCGAGCTGCCCGAGGGCCTGGTCGACGGGTCCCGGCTCGACCCGCCGGTCTTCACGCCGGCCCGCAAGGCGGAGGTCGGCGAGCACGACGAGAACGTCTCCTTCGACGTCGTCGCGGCCGAGCACGGGCGCGACCTGGCCGAGGCGCTGCGCGACACCACCCTGCGCGTGTACACCTGGGCGGAGGAGGTCGCCCGCGAGCGCGGCGTCCTGCTCGCCGACACCAAGCTCGAGTTCGGCGTCGACCCGGACGTCGGTGACCAGCGGCTGGTCCTGGCCGACGAGGTGCTGACCCCCGACTCGTCCCGGTTCTGGCCGGCCGACCAGTGGGAGCCGGGCCGGCCCCAGCCGAGCTTCGACAAGCAGTTCGTGCGCGACTGGCTGACGTCGCCGGCCTCCGGCTGGGACCGGTCCGGCGGCACCCCGCCACCGCCGCTGCCGGACGACGTCGTCGAGCGGACCCGCGCGCGGTACGTCGAGGCCTACGAGCGGCTCACCGGCGACGTCTGGCGCTGACCCCGGCCCGCTGCGACGCTCGACGCCATGACCGGGCAGCGCAGCGAGTGGGACGTCGTCGTCGTGGGCGGTGGGCCCGCCGGTGAGGTGGCGGCCGCCCGGGCCGTGGACGGCGGGCTGAGCGCCGCGCTCGTCGAGGTCGACCTGCTCGGCGGCGAGTGCTCGTACTGGGCGTGCATGCCCAGCAAGGCGCTGCTGCGCCCGGGGCACGCGCTGGTCGCGGCCCGCCGGGTGCCGGGGGCCGCCGAGGCGGTGCGTGGCGACCTGGACGTCGACGCGGTGCTGCGGCGCCGGGACGCGTTCACCCACGGCTGGGACGACGCGGCGCAGGCCGAGTGGGCCGACGGCGCGGGCGTGGACGTCGTCCGCGGACACGGCCGGCTCGTGGGGGAGCGTGCCGTCGAGGTGACCGTCGGGGACGGCAGCACGCGGACGCTGCGTGCCCGGCACGCCGTCGTGCTGGCCACCGGCTCCCGGCCCGTCACCCCGCCCGTCGAGGGGCTGCGGCACACCGAGCACTGGGGCAGCCGCGAGGCGACCGCGGCCCGCGCGGTGCCGGGCCGGCTGGCGGTGCTCGGCGGCGGGGTCGTCGGGGTGGAGATGGCGCAGGCGTTCGCGCGGTTGGGGTCGCAGGTCACCCTCCTCGCCCGCGGCGGCGTCCTCGGCCGGGCCGAGCCCCGGGCGGCCGAGCTCGTCGCGGAGGGTCTGCGCGCCGACGGCGTCGACGTCCGGGACGGCGCGCAGGCCGTGCGGGTCGAGCGGGCCGGGGGTGCGGGGAGCCGCACCGGGGAGGTGACCGTCACCCTGGCCGACGGAGACGTCGTCGCGGCGGACGAGCTGCTGGTGGCGACGGGACGGCGTCCCGGCACCCACGACGTCGGCGTGGAGTCCGTGGGCCTGGACCCCGACGCCCCGCTGGACGTGGACACGACCGGGCTGGTGCGCGGGGTCGAGGGCGACTGGCTGTACGCGGTCGGGGACGTCGCCGGGACCGCGCCGCTGACCCACGTGGGCAAGTACGCGGCCCGGGCCGTCGGCGACGTGGTGGCCGCGCGGGCGGCCGGCCGGGAGGTCCGTGACGGGGCGTACGGGGCGCACGCCACGACGGCCGCGGTCCGGGCGGTGCCGCAGGTCGTGTTCACCGACCCCGAGGTGGCGTCCGTCGGCCTGACCGCGGCCGGGGCCGCCGACGCCGGGCTGGCCGTCCGGTGCGCCGACGCCGACCTCGGCGCCGTGGCGGGGGCCTCGCTGCACGCGGACGGGTACACGGGGTGGGCGCGCCTCGTCGTGGACGAGGAGCGGTCGGTCGTCGTGGGCGCCACGTTCGTGGGCCCGGACGTCGCCGAGCTCCTGCACGCCGCGACCGTCGCCGTGGTGGGGGAGGTGCCGCTGGGACGGCTGCGGCACGCCGTCCCCGCCTACCCCACGGTCAGCGAGGTGTGGCTCACCCTCCTCGAGGCCGCCGGTCCCTGACCCGGGCCTGCCTGCCGGTCAGAGGTCGGTGGCCCCCGCGCCGGCGAGGTCGCGGACCTCGACCCCGTCGCCGTCCCGGCCGCCGAGGGAGCCGAGGAGGCGCAGGTACAGGGCGCGGCCGTCGTCCGACAGCAGGTGGTCGTGGACGGGGACCACGGTGCCCGCACCGACCGCACGGGAGAACTCGATGGTCTCCTTCACCGCGGCCCACGGGGCGTTGACCGGGACGGCGAGCACGTCGACGCCGCTCGGGGTGGCCTCGTAGGAGTCACCGGGGTGCAGCAGGGTGGGCCCGCCGGCCTCCCGGGCGAGGACGCCGACGTTGCCGATCCGCGGGACGTCGGCGTGGATGACGGCGTGCCGGCCGCCCACGGCCTCGAGGGCGAGGTCGCCGAGCTCGACGCCGTCGCCCGGCGTGAACGCGGTGGTGGTGAGGTCCCTCGCCTCGTCGGACGCCGCGACCGCGGGCTCCATCAGCAGCCGCGCGCCGGGGTTGGCCTCGACGAGGGCGGGCAGCCGGGACCAGTCGACGTGGTCGGGGTGGGCGTGGGTGACGACGACGGCGTCCAGGCCGGTGACGTCCTCGAAGGAGGACCACGACCCGGGGTCGACCAGCACGCGGGCGCCGGAGGTCTCGACGAGCAGGCAGGCGTGTCCGAGGTGGGTCAGTCGCATGGCCTCACTGTGCCACCGGGACGCAGCAGGCGCAGGGGGCCGGCGGCGCCGAGGCGTAGCGCTCATGCATCGGTTCACGATATATATCGGGAATGGCGACCCTGCGGATCACCGAGCAGCTGTACCTCGTGCTGCTGGCGCTGGCGGACCAGCCACGGCACGGCTACGGGGTCGTCGAGGCCGTGCGGGCGATGACCGACGGTGACGTGGTGCTGCGGCCCGGCACGCTCTACGGGGTGCTGGACCGCCTCGTCGCCGCCGGCTGGGCGGTTCCCGAGCGGGAGGAGGTCGTCGACGGCCGGCTGCGCCGCTACTACGCCCTCACCTCGGACGGCGCCGCAGCGGCCCGCGCCGAGACCGAGCGGCTCGCCGCCCTGACCCGCTCCGCCGCGCGCGTCCTTCGCGCGCGACCGGCCGGGGGGACGGCGTGACCGGGGGGCCGAACCGCCCCGGCGAGCAGGCCGCCGCGTACGAGCGCCGCTGCCGCCGGCTGCTGCGCGCCTACCCTCGCCGGTGGCGCGCCCGGTACGGCGACGAGCTCCTCGGCCTGCTGCTGGACACCGCACCCCCGGGCGTGACGCGACCCGGTGCCCGCACGACTTGGGACGTCGTCCGCTCCGGCTGGTCCTGGCGGCTGCGGCACCGCCCCCCGCTGTGGAGGTGGGTGCTGTGGCGGATGTACGACGTGGTGCCGCGAGGGCACCGCAGTTGGGCGCGGGACGATGTGGAGGGGGCTCTCTACCCGTTGCGCACGAACTGGCTACCGCCCCTTTTCGTGCTGGTGCTTCCCGGCATCCTCGGCGCGCTGACGAATCCGTCGGGCGTCCCGGGCTACCTGGCGATGATCATCCCCTGGTGGGCTGCCGGGTCCGTGGCCGGGATGCTGCTCTGGGGTGCCAGCACGCGAGCCATGGCGCGCCGCAAGATCGACCCCGAGGTCCCCGAGCCCCGGACCTGGTGGGACGAGCAGCCGGCCGGGACCGGCCCTAGGCGCAGGGCCGCTCCGGGCACGTGGCTCACCAGCGCATGGTGCGGCGCGGGGACGCTCGCCGTCGTCGTGTGGTGGGTCGGTGCCGGTCACCGCGGCGACGGCCTCGCGCGGGTAGCGCTCGCGCTGCTCGCGGGACTGCTGCTCGCGACCGCCGTGGCGACCGTGGTCACCCTGCGCACCTCCCGGTCGCTGCCGCCGTGCCAACCCCACCGGCGTCTGGCCCGCCCGCACGGCGTGCTGACCGCCGCCGCGCTCGGGATGGCGGCGTACGTGGGGCTGTTCGGCGCGACCCGGGACACGACGTGGGTGGTCGACCTGACGGTATTCGCCGCGCTGGCTGCTCTCGCCACCGTCCCAGTCGCGGCCACCGTCGACCTGCTCGCGCGGCTGCTGCTGCGGCGCCGTCCGGACCTGCGCCCGGCGGTCCGCGACGTCGTCCTGCTGGCCCTCGGCCGCACCCCGCGGACCGACCCGCCGCAGCCCGTCTGGCAGGAACCGGACGGCGTCGCGCGCGCTTCCGCCGCCGTGCGTGGACGCGTGTCCGGAGGGGGTCCCGTCCGCGGGTAGCCTGACCCCCATCCACCCCTCCTCGACCCGTGGAGTGCCCTGAGATGGGACGCATCGTCGTCGACGTCATGCCCAAGCCGGAGATCCTCGACCCCCAGGGCAAGGCGGTGGCCGGCGCCCTGCCCCGACTGGGCTTCGGCGGCTTCACCTCCGTGCGGCAGGGCAAGCGGTTCGAGCTGGAGGTCGACGGCGACGTCACCCCCGAGCTGCTCGCGCGGGCCCGCGAGGCCGCGACCACGCTGCTGAGCAACCCGGTGATCGAGGACGTCGTCCGCGTCGCCGACGCCGCCGAGCACGACGCCGACCAGGGAGCCGGCCAGGACGCCGCGGAGGTGGGCGCCTGATGCGGGTCGGCGTCGTCACCTTCCCCGGCACCCTCGACGACCGCGACGCCGCCCGCGCCGTCCGCCTGGCCGGCGGCGAGGCCGTCGCCCTGTGGCACGGGGACGCCGACCTCAAGGGCGTCGACGCGGTCGTCCTGCCCGGTGGCTTCTCCTACGGGGACTACCTGCGCTGCGGGGCGATCTCCCGGTTCGCCCCCGTCATGCAGCCGGTCGTGGACGCCGCCCGCGGCGGGCTGCCGGTGCTCGGCATCTGCAACGGGTTCCAGGTGCTGTGCGAGGCGCACCTGCTGCCCGGCGCCCTGATCCGCAACGACCACCGGACGTTCAACTGCGTCGACCAGCGGCTGCGGATCGAGCGCACCGACACCCCGTGGACGAACCAGTACGACCAGGGCGAGGAGGTCGTCATCCCGCTGAAGAACGGCGAGGGCGGCTTCGTCGCCGACGAGGCGACCCTGGACCGGCTCGAGGGGGAGGGCCGGGTCGTCGCCCGGTACCTCGGCGACAACCCCAACGGCAGCTACCGCTCCATCGCGGGCGTCAGCAACGAGACCGGCACCGTCGTCGGGCTGATGCCCCACCCGGAGCACGCCACCGAGCCCGGCTTCGGCCCCGACCCTCGCAGCGGCACCGACGGCACCGACGGCCTGCGCTTCTTCACCTCCGTGCTGGCGGGGGTGCTGTCCGCGTGAGCCCGCAGCCCGCCTCCACCCAGCCCTCCACCGCCGAGCCGACCGGCGTCGAGCCGGCCGGTGCCCGCGCCACCACCTCCGGCGCGGCCGCCCACCTCGACACGGTCGCGCACGCGTCGTCCACACCCGACGTCGAGCAGCCCTGGACCGAGCTCGGCCTCAAGGCCGACGAGTACCAGCGGATCCGCGACATCCTCGGCCGCCGCCCCACCTCCGCCGAGCTCGCCATGTACTCGGTGATGTGGAGCGAGCACTGCTCCTACAAGTCCTCCAAGGTGCACCTGCGGCGCTTCGCCGACGTCCCCGCCGAGACCGGCGTCGGCAAGCTCCTCGCCGGCATCGGCGAGAACGCCGGCGTCGTCGACATCGGCCAGGGCTGGGCGGTGACCTTCAAGGTCGAGTCCCACAACCACCCCAGCTACATCGAGCCGTACCAGGGGGCCGCGACCGGCGTCGGCGGCATCGTCCGCGACATCCTCGCCATGGGCGCCCGCCCCGTCGCCGTGATGGACCAGCTCCGGTTCGGCGCGATCGACCACCCCGACACCGCCCGCGTCGTCCACGGCGTCGTCGCCGGCGTCGGCGGGTACGGCAACTGCCTGGGTCTGCCGAACATCGGCGGCGAGCTCGTGTTCGACCCCGTGTACCAGGGGAACCCGCTCGTCAACGCCCTGTGCGTCGGCGCGCTGCGGCACGAGGACCTCCACCTGGCCAACGCCCGCGGCGAGGGCAACCTCGTCGTGCTGTTCGGCGCCCGCACCGGCGGCGACGGCATCGGCGGTGTGTCCGTGCTCGCCTCGGAGACCTTCGAGGACTCCGGCCCCAGCCGCCGTCCCGCGGTGCAGGTCGGGGACCCGTTCGCCGAGAAGGTCCTCATCGAGTGCTGCCTTGAGCTCTTCGGCGCCGGCGTGGTCGAGGGCATCCAGGACCTCGGCGGCGCCGGCCTGTCCTGCGCGACCTCCGAGCTCGCCTCCGCCGGCGACGGCGGGATGCGCGTGCGCCTGGACGAGGTGCCGCTGCGGGACGCGACGCTGCGCCCCGAGGAGATCCTCATGTCGGAGTCCCAGGAGCGGATGATGGCCGTCGTCCGCCCCGACCGGATCGAGGAGTTCCTCGCGATCACCGGCAGGTGGGACGTCGAGGCCGCCGTCATCGGCGAGGTCACCGGCACCGGCCGCTTGGAGGTCACCTGGCACGGCGAGGTCGTCGTCGACGTCCCGCCGCGCACCGTCGCCCACGAGGGCCCGGTGTACGAGCGGCCGTACGCCCGGCCCGCCGACCAGGACGCGCTGCAGGCCGACACCGCCGAGCAGCTGCCCCGGCCGACGACCGGCGAGGAGATCAGCGCCACCCTGCTGCGGCTCGTCGGCTCGCCGAACCTCGCCAGCAAGCAGTGGGTCACCGACCAGTACGACCGGTACGTCCTCGGCAACACCGCCCTGGCGATGCCGGACGACGCGGGGGTCGTCCGCGTCGACGAGGAGACCGGGCTCGGCGTCGCCGTCGCCACCGACTGCAACGGCCGGTTCGCGCGCCTCGACCCGTACGCCGGGGCCCAGCTCGCGCTGTCCGAGGCGTACCGCAACGTCGCCACCGCCGGCGCCGTCCCGCTCGCGGTCACCGACTGCCTGAACTTCGGCTCGCCCGAGGACCCCGCCGTCATGTGGCAGTTCGCCGAGGCCGTCCGGGGCCTCGCCGACGGCTGCCGCGACCTCGGCACGCCCGTCACCGGCGGCAACGTGTCGCTGTACAACCAGACGGGTGACACGGCGATCCACCCCACCCCCGTCGTCGGGGTCCTCGGGGTCCTGGACGACGTCATGCGCCGCACCCCGTCCGGCTGGCGGGAGCCCGGGCAGGCGATCTACCTGCTCGGCACCACCCGCGAGGAGCTGTCCGGCTCGGAGTGGGCCTGGGTCGAGCACGGCCACCTCGGTGGGCTGCCGCCCCGCGTCGACCTCGACGCCGAGCGCCAGCTCGGCCAGATCCTCGTCAACGCCTCCCGCGACGGTCTCGTCGACGCCGCGCACGACCTGTCGGACGGCGGGCTCGCGCAGGCGCTCGTCGAGTCCTGCCTGCGCTACGGCGTGGGTGCGCGGATCTGGCTCGACGAGGTCTGCGAGCGGGACGGGCTGGACCCGTTCACGCTGCTGTTCTCCGAGTCCGTGGCGCGGGCCGTCGTCGCCGTCCCCCGCAGCGAGGAGGTCCGCTTCACCGACATGTGCACCGCCCGCGGGTACCCGCACGCCCGGATCGGCGTGGTCGACCCGGCGGGGACCGGCGGCGACCCGGAGACGCCCGTGCTCGACGTCCAGGGCCTGTTCAGCCTGACCCTGGACGCCCTGCGCGAGGCCTGGGAGCCTCTGCTGGCACGCACCTTCGCCGACTGACCGCTACCGTCCCACCACGGACGGCGCGCGTGCGGCCCCGCCGCACCCGCCAGGCCGACGCCGACCGGCCCACCGGATGCGCCGCCCGTGTGACGAGGAGCCCCCGGGGCTCCGGCCCGAGCCCGTCGGCGCCGATGAGACACCGATGAGGTCGCAGCCGCAGTGAACCCGTGAGGAGGGGGTCGTGCCCACGTCGATCGCCCTCCTGCTCGACGAGCTGGAGGACATGGTCCGCCGGGACCCGGACCGTGCCCTGGCCCAGGCGCAGCGCCAGCAGACGGCGGCCGAGGAGGCCGGCGACCTGGTGCTCGTGCGGCGCGCCGTGCTCGTGCAGGCCGACGTGCTCGCCCGGCGCGGTCGCACCGCCGAGTGCGTCCGGGTCTTCCGCGACGTCAACGAGTGGGCGACCAAGCACGACCACGCCTACCTGAGGGCCCGCAGCCACCGGCTGCTGTCGGCGCTGTTCCGCCGGATCGGTGACTCGGTGCTCGCGCTGGAGCACGCCGTCCCCGCCCTCGAGCTGCTCGAGCCCGACGTGCGCCCCGCGCTGCGCGCCGACCACCTGCTCGGCCTGGCCGACGCCCTGGGGTCCTGCCAGTCCTACGACGACGCCCGCGCCAGGTACCAGGAGGCCAGCCGGCTCGCCGAGGTGGCCGGTGACCTGCACCTGCGGGTCATCGCCCTCAACAACATGACGTACACCGAGGTCCTCGCCGGTCGCGCCGACCACGCGGTGGCGTCCGCGGAGCGGGTCCTCGCCGCGTCGGAGACCCACGGGGTGGAGCTGCTGCCCGCGATAAGGGACACCGTGGCCCGGGCGCTGATGATGGTGGGCCGGTACGAGGCCGCGGAGCGCACCCTCATCCCCGGGCTGGCCGAGGAGGACGGCGAGCCGCTCGGCGACTTCGACCAGGTCGCCAACGCGCTGCTGACGATGGCGGAGATCTACCGGCACCAGGACCGGCCCGTGCTGGCCCAGCTCACCCTCGACCGGTGCCTGGACCTGTGCGACCGGCACCAGCTCAACGGCGTCGGCGTCCGCGCCCAGCGCGAGCAGGCCGAGCTCCTCGCCCACCAGGGCAGCTGGCAGGAGGCGTACGAGGTCTTCAAGGGGTACCACGAGGCGAACAGCCAGCTGAACTCCTCCGAGCGGGAGGCCCGCGCCCGCACCCGGCAGGCGATCTACGAGGTGACCGAGGCCCGCCGCGACAGCGCCCGGTTCCGCGAGCTCGCCGTGCGCGACCCCCTGACCGGCCTGCACAACCGCCGGTTCATCGACGAGAAGCTGCCCGCGCTGCTGCTCAACTGCGTGGACGTCGGCATGCGGCTGACCGTCGCGCTGCTCGACATCGACCACTTCAAGTCCGTCAACGACACGTACTCGCACGACAACGGCGACGAGGTGCTGCGCCGGGTCGCCCGGATCCTGCAGGACGGGTGCGCCGACGTCCGCGCCTCGGTCGTCGCGCGGATGGGCGGCGAGGAGTTCCTGCTCGTGCTGCCGGGCCTGCCCGAGGTCGACGCCGTGCTGCGCCTGGACAGGTTGCGCGCCGCCGTCGCCCACCACGACTGGTCCGACGTCACGCCGGGCTTCCGGATCACCCTGAGCGTCGGTGCCGTCACCGCCCCGGACGACGGCGTCGACATGAGCACCCTGCTCCGCCGCGCCGACGCGAACCTCTACGAGGCGAAGGACGCCGGCCGCAACGCCGTCCGCCACGGCTGGCGGCAGGCCGACCGCGTCTGACCCACCTCCCCTTTGCTCCTTCAAGCGGGCTTTGCTCGCCAGAACGGGCCGGAAGCCGCCGATTCGCCCCGCTGCAGCGAGCAAAGGCCGCTCAGGTGAGCACGGGGTCAGCGGGGGAGGAGCAGGCCGGCGAGCTGGTGACCGGTGGCGACGAGGCGTCCGGCGGCGTCCCACACGTCGCACGTCTCGTCGACGGTCGCGCTGCGCCCGGCGGACGCCGACCCGTCGTCGACCACCCGGGCCGTCTGCCGCACCCGCAGCGCCCCGGGCGCAGGGTGGGCCCGCAGCCACACGGAAAGGTGCATCGTCGGCACCCAGCCCGCCGACCCCAGGTCGAACGTGGCCGGTGGCAGGCAGTCGGCGGCGAGCACCAGGGCCAGGGCGTCCACCGGCCGGTCGTCGTCGAACGCCACCCACCCCCGCAGCTCGCCCTGGCCAGACGGAGCCCCCCGCACCCAGCCCAGGCACGCCGGGTCCAGCCACTCGGCCAGCTCACCCATCAGCGGCACCTCGAAACCGGGCCCGCGGGTCGGCAGGCGCACGCAGTCGGCCGGGTCCGGCAGCAGCACCGGGGGGACGGCGTCGTGCACGTGCCCGGACTCCGGGCCGGGCAGCGCCCCGCAGGTGACGACCCCGTCCAGGTACGTCGCGACCGGCCCCGCGCCGTCGCCGCCCGCCGACCGCACGGACACCCGCACCACGCTCGTGCCCCGGCCGGCGCGCAGCACCTCGGTCACGACGTCCACCGGTCCGGGCGGCGCGACCGCCACGAACGCCCCGGACACCGCCACGGGGTCCAGGTGCGGGCCGCCGGCACGCTCGACCTGGGCGAGGGCCGCCCGGGTGGCGGTCGCCAGCAGGTACCCGCCGTTCGTGCGCCCGGCGATCGAGAACGTCGGCGCCACGTCCGCCCGCCACACGCCGTCCGCCACCGGCTCGACGGCGGTCGCCGCGTCGAACCGGTACGCCGCGGTCGCCGTCACGTCGGCGCTCACGGCTCGAGCAGCACCTTGATCGCGCGGCGCTCGTGCATCGCCGCGTACCCCTCCGCCACGTCGGCCAGGGGCAGCGTCAGGTCGAACACCCGGCCCGGGTCGATCTCGCCGGCGAGGACGTCGCGCATCAGGTCCGGCAGGTACGCCCGCACGGGCGCGACGCCGCCGCGCACACCGACGTTGGTCCGGAACATCTGCCGGACCGGCAGCTCGACGCCGTGCGGCACCCCGACGTAGCCGACGGTCCCGCCCGGCCGGGCCGAGCCGAGGGCCTGCAGCATCGCCGGGCCGGTGCCCACGCACTCCAGGACGGCGTCCGCGCCCGTCCCGCCGGTCAGCTCCAGCACCGCCTCCACCCCCTCGTCCCCGCGGGCCTCGACCACATCCGTCGCGCCGAACGCCCGGGCGACCTCCTGCCGCGGCGCGTGCCGGCTCATCGCCACCACCCGCTCGGCGCCCATCCGCGACGCGGCCAGCACCCCGCACAGTCCGACGGCGCCGTCCCCGACGACCACGACCGTCGACCCCTCGGTGACCCCGGCGGCGACGGCCGCGTGCCACCCGGTGCCCATGACGTCGGACAACGCCAGCAGCGAGGGCACCATCGCCTCGTCCGGCGGGCCGGGGGTCGCCACGAGCGTGCCGTCGGCGAACGGCACCCGCACCGCCTCCGCCTGGCAGGCGGCCTCGTCCGTGCCGAACCCGCCGCCGTGGCGGCAGGACGTGTGCACCCCGTTCGCGCAGTGGTCGCACGTGCCGTCGCTGTACAGGAACGGCGCCACCACGAAGTCCCCGGGCTGCACGGTGATGACCTCGGAGCCGACCTCCTCGACCACGCCGACCATCTCGTGCCCGATCCCGGACGGCCGCTCCACCGGGTTCTCGCCGCGGTACGGCCACAGGTCCGAGCCGCAGATGCACGAGGCGGTCACCCGGACGACGGCGTCGGTGGGGTCCTCGACCCGCGGGTCCGGCGCGTCGTGCAGCCTGACGTCGAACGGTGCGTGGATGACGGTGGCGCGCACGGGGCTCCTCCAGGTCGGTCGACGTGCGGGACGGCGGCCCGGCGCCCGGTGCGGAGCGGCCGGGGGCCGTCGCGGCCGGGGTGCCGACGGGCACGGCCTGGTGACAGCATGCCGGTGTGCCTCCCCGCCGTCGCACCGAACCCGCCGAGGGCGCCGCCGCGCTCGCCGCCTGGGCCCACGACCCGGACGCCGTGACGCGGTCCCAGCTGGCCACCGCCGTCCGGCACACCCTCGAGACGCTCGCCGAGAACGCACCCGGCCGGTCCGTCGAGGTGCGGGTGCCGCCGTTCGCCGCGGTGCAGTGCGTGCAGGGGCCCCGGCACACCCGCGGGACGCCGCCGAACGTCGTCGAGACCGACGCGACGACGTGGCTGGAGCTCGCCACCGGCCGGCTGGCGTGGCGGACGGCGGTCGCCGACGGACGGGTGTCGGCCAGCGGCGAGCGGGCCGACCTGACCGAGCACCTCCCGCTGCCGGACGCCGCCTCCCCGCGGGCTACCGTCGGGCCGTGAGCGAGCAGCCCCGACCGAGCGACCCGCCGTCCGCCGCCGAGGCCGGTCCCACCGCGGCCGAGCGCGCCGCCGCCCGGCCGGCCCGCGTCCGCCGCGCCCCCCGGTTCGGTCGGTTCATCGGCACGGCCGTGGTCGTGGGCCTGCTGCTCGGCGTCCTGCTGCCCGGTGCGGACGCCACCGGCTGGGTGCGGCTCTTCACCGCGGGTGGCCTCGCCCTCCTCCTGGGGCTCGTCGCCGCCGTCCTGGCCGTCGTCGCCGACAAGCGGTCCCGGCGCTGACGGTCGGCTCCACACGCAGCGCCGCAGGCGCGTTAACCCGTTGCCCGTCCGGGTCCGCCCCTGGGACGGTCCGCGGGTGCAGGGATTCGACCCCAGGACGGCCTTCGGCCCCCACGTCGCCGCGAGGTACGACGACGTCGCCCGAGGCGACGAGGAGGCCGCTGCGGACTTCCTCGCCAGCCGGTCTGCGGGCAGCGCCCTGGAGCTGGCCATCGGCACGGGACGGATCGCGCTGCCCCTGGCGCGACGCGGTGTGCGGGTCGACGGGATCGAGCTGTCCCCGCACATGGTGGAGCGCCTGCGTGGCAAGCCGGGCGGCGACCGCCTCGACGTCCGCCTCGGCGACATGGCCCGGGAGACGACCGGACGCCGCTACCCGCTCGTGTACCTCGTCTACAACACGATCTTCAACCTGCTGACCCAGGACGACCAGGTCGAGTGCTTTCGCAACGCGGCGCGGCACCTGGACGACGGCGGGGTGTTCGTCGTGGAGGCCGCCCCGCCGTGGGCGTGGGTGCGGGGCACGCGGTACGTCGACGTCGAGCAGGTGTCCGCCGGGTCGGTCGTGCTCGACGTCAACACGTACGACCCGGTCACCCAGGTCCTCGACGAGAACCACGTGCGGATCGGCGTCGACGGCATCTTGATGGGACCGGTCTCCTGCCGGCTCGCCGCGCCGTCCGAGCTGGACCTGATGGCGCGGCTCGCGGGGCTGCGGCTGGTCGAGCGGTGGGGCGGCTGGTGCTGCGAGCCCTTCACGGCCAGCAGCGCGCTCCACGTGAGCGTGTACGCAGTCGGTGACGCGGCGGGTGCGTCACCGGCGTGAACCACCGGCGTAGGCGCCCGGCGGCATCAGAACCGGGCGAGCGCCTCGGTGAGCATCCGGTGCCCCTGCGCCTCGAACGCCCCGTCCCCGACGCCGTACGCCCACACGGCCGTTCCGACGGCCTCGCGCAGCAGCTCCACCGGCCATGTCGCGGCGTCCCGCGGGTCGTCGCCGTAGCCCCGCAGGAAGGCGCGCTCGAGACGGGGGTCGTCACGCCACTGCTGCGCGGCGAGCCGGCACAGGTCCGTCGCGGCCGGGCGCAGGTCGAACCGCCCGAAGTCGATCAGCCTGATGGTGCCGTCGTGGACGAGCCAGTTCCTAGGGTGCAGGTCGCCGTGCGTGGGGACGACGACGACCGGGCGCGGGCGGTACGACGCGAGCACCGCGCGGGTCTCGCGCTCGACGTCGGCGTCGATGCGGTGGTCCCGGTCCAGCCAGGCCAGCGCCTTCGCGTTCGCCGTCGATTCGTAGGCGTGGTCCACCACGCGCTCCTGCGCGTGCAGCGACCGCAGGACGGCTCCCGCCTGCTCGTGAACGTCCGCGACCATCGCGAGCGGCGTGCCGTCGGCGAGCGAACCCTCCAGGAAGTCGAGCACCAGCACCCCCTGCTCCGTGCTCGCGTACCGCAGAGCAGCGACGTGCCCGGTGCGCACCAGCGGTGCGGTGCAACCCTCGTGCGCGCGCAGCTCCCGCCGGATGTGGTGGTTGGCCTGGCCACCGGCCTTGACCACGAGGTCGCGGCCGCCCGCGCGGACCCGCAGCACGCGCGTGGGGGCGTCCGGCCACGACATGTCGGCGACCAGCACCGGGTCACCCAGCCACCGCGTGAGCAGCGCCGACTGGTCCGGGGCGAGCACGCCGTGGTCCCAGCCGGTCACGGACGCTGAGGGCCGGCGGTGCTCACCGGACGGCGGGCTGGGCGAGGTCGCGCACGAGCCGCTGGGGGTCGTGCGGGTCGGGGGAGAAGCCGACCCGCGGGAAGTAGTCCCAGGCGTCGACCATCCGGTCGGTCGGGGCGACGAGGCGGCGCAGGCCGTCGCGGGCCAGCAGCCCGTCCTTGCGGTAGACGAACTTGCCGACGGTGAAGTCCCGGAACCGCGGCAGCACGTAGTCGAGCTCGACCCTCGCCGCCCCGGGTTCACCGTCGGGCGGCGCGCACAGCAGCACCACCCCGACGGTCTCGGTGTCACGCAGCACCAGGTACGACACCGCTCCGGCGGCGTGGCCGTCCCAGACGAAGCCGGGGTTGTGCGCCTCGATGTCCGCAGCGTGCTTGCGCAGCACGTGCCGCAGGTAGTCCTCCGTCGGGCCGACCTCGACGACCTCGAACACCCGGTCGTCGTCGCGGGTGCGCAGCAGCCGGGTCAGGTGGACGACGTTGATCAGGGCGATGACGGCGTTCATCGCGACCATCGGCCAGACCTCGATCGCCGCGTTGTAGAAGACGAGGACGGCGGATGCGGCGAGGTTCAGCGCCCGCAGCCGCAGCACCCGGGTCTGGAGCAGGGACACCACGAGGACGGCGGAGCCCGCCCACCCGATGACCTCCAACCACGGCACCCGACCAGGGTAGGTGGGCGCCCACGGCGGCGTGCCGGGGCCCGCCGCTGTGGGACCATGACGTCGTGGCGCGCGGCGACGGACGACTGACCCACGACCTGCTCCCCGGCGAGAAGGGCCCGCAGGACGCCTGCGGCGTCTTCGGCGCCTGGGCTCCCGGCGAGGAGGTCGCCAAGCTGGCGTACTTCGGGTTGTACGCCCTGCAGCACCGCGGGCAGGAGTCCGCGGGCATCGCCGCGAGCAACGGCCGGCAGATCCTCGTCTACAAGGACATGGGCCTGGTCTCGCAGGTCTTCGACGAGACCGCCCTCGGCTCGCTGAACGGCCACCTGGCGATCGGCCACACCCGGTACTCCACGACCGGCGCGAGCGTGTGGGAGAACGCCCAGCCGACCCTCGGTGCGACCGCGTCGGGCACCGTCGCGCTGGCCCACAACGGCAACCTCACCAACTCGGCGGAGCTGCGGGACCTGGTCGAGGAGCGCGCCGGCCGCGCGGCCCGCGGTCGCCTGCCCCGCGGGGAGCTCGCCCGCGGCAACACCACGGACACGGCGCTGGTCACCGCCCTGCTGGCGGGTGACCCGGACCGCACCCTCGAGGCCACGGCGCTGGAGGTGCTGCCGCTGCTGCGGGGCGCGTTCAGCCTGGTGTTCATGGACGAGCACACCCTGTACGCGGCCCGCGACCCGCACGGCGTCCGCCCGCTCGTCCTCGGCCGGCTGGAGCGCGGCTGGGTCGTCGCGAGCGAGACCGCCGCCCTCGACATCGTCGGCGCCAGCCTGGTCCGCGAGATCGAGCCCGGCGAGATGGTCGCCGTCGACGAGGAGGGCCTGCGCTCGCACCGCTTCGCCGAGCCGACCCCGAAGGGGTGCGTGTTCGAGTACGTGTACCTGGCCCGGCCGGACACCACGATCAGCGGCCGCAACGTGCACGAGGCGCGGGTCGAGATGGGTCGGCGCCTGGCCGCCGAGCACCCGGTCGACGCCGACCTGGTCATCCCGACGCCGGAGTCGGGGACGCCGGCCGCGATCGGCTACGCGGAGGCGTCCGGGATCCCCTACGGCCAGGGCCTGGTGAAGAACTCCTACGTCGGGCGCACGTTCATCCAGCCGAGCCAGACGATCCGCCAGCTCGGCATCCGGCTCAAGCTCAACCCGTTGCGCGAGGTGATCCGCGGCAAGCGCCTCGTGGTCATCGACGACACGATCGTGCGCGGCAACACCCAGCGCGCCCTGGTGCGGATGCTGCGGGAGGCCGGGGCCGCGGAGGTGCACGTTCGGATCACCGCCCCGCCGGTGACGTGGCCGTGCTTCTACGGCATCGACTTCGCCAGCCGCGCCGAGCTGATCGCCACCGGGCTGGGGGTGGACGAGGTCCGGGCCGCGATCGGCGCCGACTCCCTCGGGTACATCTCGCACGACGCGATGGTCGAGTCGACCCGGCAGCCCGCGGACCGGCTCTGCACCGCGTGCTTCACCGGGCGCTACCCGATCGAGCTGCCCGAGCCGGACCTGGTGGGGACCCTGCTGGAGCAGGAGGAGCTCGACCTGGACGCCTCGCAGGCCGGCGCGACACCGCAGCGGACGGACGTCGACGGCGTCAGCACCGGGGTCGCCGGGGGAGCCGCCGACTCCCTGGCCCGGCCCTGAGGGCTTTCCGCCGAACGGGCGGCGCGTGCTGCGCCGAACGGGTCGCAGTATCACTCTGCGTGGGTGAACAACGATCCGAGAGTGACCGCGCATGAGGGCTGCCGCGTGACCCTGGGCGGGTGCCCACACCACCGCGCTCCCGTCCGCGCCCGTCAGCCGCAGCCCGTGCCGGCGTCCTGCCCGCCCCGGCGAGCAGGAGGCGGCTGGCCGTGCCGTCCCTCCTCGCGCTGCTCCTGGCGCTCGTGGCGTCGACGGTCGGCGCTACCGCCGCCGTCGCTGCGCCCAAGGGCCGGACGACGACGCCGAGCCCGGTGGTCGCCGTGAGCCCGACGGACGGCCAGGCCGGCTCGGGTACCGCACCCGGCCGGGCCACGTGGGTGTGGGACCGGCCCGACCCCGCCGCGCTCAGCGCCTTCACCGCGGACCGGGGCGTCACCCACCTCTACGTGCACACCGCGCCGGTGGTCGACGCCGCCGACCTGGCGTGGCTGACCTCCCTCGCCGGCCACGCCGCCGCCGCCGGGCAGGAGCTGTGGGCCCTCGGTGGCGACCCCGCGTGGGTCACCCGGCCGGCGGACGCCGTCGCGTGGCAGCGCGCGGCGCTCGCCACCGGTCTGTTCGCCGGTTCCCACGTCGACGTCGAGCCGTACGCACTGCCCGGGTGGTCCGTGCCCAGGCAGCGCACCTCGCTCGTCGAGGGGCACCTGACCCTGATGGCGACGCTCCAGGCGGACAGCCCGCTGCCGCTGCACGCCGACCTGCCGTTCTGGGCGCACGAGGTCTCCGCGAAGAAGGGCACCTGGGCCGACGGCGTCCTGACCCGGGTGGACGGCGTGACCGCGATGTCCTACCGCGACTCGCCAGCGGGGATCCTCGACGTCGGGGCGCCGCTGCTGGAGCGGGGTGCCGCGCTCGGCGTCCCCGTGCAGCTCGCCGCCGAGACGATCCCGCTGGCGGACTGCCCGTACTGCACCTTCGCCGAGGAGGGCGCAGCGGCCCTGGCCGCCGCCGTCGCGGACGTCGACGCGGCGCTGGTGGGCCACCCGTCCTACGCGGGGCTCGCCGTCCACCACGCCAGCGCCTGGATGGCCCTGCACCCCTGAGCCGCGCGTCGGGCGTGGGGCACGATGCCCACGTGACGGACCCCGACGCGTTCACCAAGTCCGACCCCGGCGCGCCGGACGGCTTCTTCGAGGTCGAGGCGGCGGGGCTGCGCTGGCTCGCGCAGGCCGCGGACGGCGTCCCCGTCGTGGGCGTGCGGGACGTCGGTCCCGGCCGCATCGTCCTGGACCGTCTGACGACCACCGCCCCCGCCCCCGCAGCGGCGGACGACCTCGGCCGCGGCCTGGCCGCGACCCACGCGGCGGGTGCCCGCCACCACGGGTGCCCGCCCGACGGCTGGGACGGCGACGGGTTCATCGGGACCGCACCGCTGCCGCACGACGTCACCGGGCGCTGCGGCTCGTTCGGCGAGTTCTACGCGACGTCGCGCGTCGAGCCGTACCTGCGCGCGGCCGTCGACCGAGGGCTCCTGCCCCCGACGCTGCGGGCGCGGCTCGACGAGGTGCTGGGCGCGCTGCGCGCCGGCGCGTTCGACACCGGCGAGCCGCCGTCCCGCCTGCACGGCGACCTGTGGTCCGGCAACGTCGTGTGGACGCCGCGCGGGGCGGTCCTGGTGGACCCGGCCGCCCACGGTGGGCACCGCGAGACGGACCTGGCGATGCTCGCCCTCTTCGGTCTGCCGCACCTGGACCGGGTGCTGGCGGCGTACGACGCGTGCGCCCCGCTGGCCGACGGGTGGCGTGAGCGCGTGCCGGTGCACCAGCTGCACCCGCTGTTGGTGCACGTGGTGCTCTTCGGCGGCGGGTACGTCGACCGGCTCGCGGCCGTCGCGGCCGCCTGCCCGTGCTGAGCGCCACCGGCGGATCGCTAGGCTTCGGGCGTGCCGAGCGACGAGCGTCCAGCGGTCCCCGGTCAGGGGCCGGCCGACACGACCTCCTCCGCCGCGGCGGGCGCCGCCTCCGGGACGACGTACGCGCGCGCCGGGGTGGACGTCGAGGCGGGTGACCGGGCCGTCGAGCTGATGAGGGCGGCGGTGACCGCCACGCACGGGTCCGAGGTCCTCGGGGGGTTCGGCGGCTTCGCGGGGCTCTTCGACGCGTCGGCCCTCACCGGGTACCGGCGTCCGCTGCTGGCGACGAGCACCGACGGCGTGGGGACGAAGGTGGCGGTCGCCCAGGCGATGGACCGGCACGACACGATCGGGATCGACCTCGTCGCGATGGTCGTCGACGACATCGTGGTCAGCGGCGCGAGGCCCCTGTTCATGACGGACTACATCGCGTGCGGCAAGGTCGTGCCCGAGCGGGTCGCGGACGTCGTGCGGGGGATCGCGGAAGGGTGCGCCGCCACGGGGACGGCGCTCATCGGTGGGGAGACCGCCGAGCACCCGGGCCTGCTCGGCCCGGACGAGTACGACGTCGCCGGTGCCGCGACGGGCGTGGTCGAGGCGGACGACGTCCTGGGCCCGCACCGGGTGCGCGCCGGTGACGTCGTGGTGGCGATGCCGTCGTCCGGTCTGCACTCGAACGGGTTCTCCCTGGTCCGCCGCGTCCTCGCCGACGCCGGCTGGGCCCTGGACCGGGACGTCCCCGAGCTGGGCCGCACGGTGGGCGAGGAGCTGCTGGAGCCCACCCGCCTGTACACCCGGACGTGCCTGGACCTGGCCGGGGACCCGGCGTGCGGGGTGCACGCGTTCACCCACGTCACCGGCGGTGGTCTGGCGGCGAACCTCGCGCGGGTGCTCCCGGCGGGTCTGCTCGCCACCGTCGACCGCTCGTCGTGGACGCCGCAGCCCGTCTTCGGTCTCGTGGCCGGCCTGGGTCGGGTACCCCGCGAGGACCTGGAGCGGACCCTGAACCTCGGGGTGGGGATGGTGGCCGTCGTCGCCGCGGAGGGCGTGGACGCGACCCTGTCGCGCCTCGCTGCGGCGGGCACGCCGGGCTGGGTGCTCGGGGACGTCGCTGAGCTCGCCGGCCAGGACGCGACGGACCTGGTCAGCGGGACCAAGGGCGTCGCCGGGGGCGCCGTCCGGATGACCGGCAGCCAGGCACTCGTCTGATCACCTGCGCCCTCGCCCGGTCACCCAGCGACGGACCGTCGCCGAGCGTGACCATGCCGCGCACGCGCGACCGCCGCGGCCACACGGGGTGGCCGCGGCGGTGCGGGGACGTCAGTGGGAGCCGGAGGCCCAGTTCCCGTACTCGTCCACCTCGTCGTCGCGGTCGAGGTCCTCGTCGAGGGCAGGACGGCTCCGTGCACCCGAGCCGGCAAGCTCCTGCTCGAGCGAGCGGTAGTCGGTCTGGGGGCTCCAGTACTTCAGCTCCCGAGCGACCTTCGTCTGCTTTGCCTTCTGACGGCCGCGCCCCATGGCGTCGACCCCCTCACGCTCGTGCCGGGGCAGGCCCGTGGGCGGCCCCGGAGGCTGTCATCTCCGTATGGGTGCAACGGTACAGCGTCAGGCGGTGTTCCGGCACACCGGTGCGAGGACCCACCCCCGGTTGCCGCACGGCGGGCGGGGGCCGGACGTCTCACTCCGTGGACGCCGCGACCCCCGCCGGTACCGGGGGCGTGCGTCAGCGACGGGTCCAGATGCGCTGCAGCGCCCCGACCTCCCGCATCCGGCGCTCGGCCAGCCGGTCGGCGGCCTCGGCCGGCGGGACGCCGTCCTCGTCGGCCGCGCGCAGCACGGACAGGGTGGTCCCGAAGATGCCGCGGGCGCGGTCCCGGGCCCGCTCGAAGGAGAAGCCGCGCAGCTCGTCGGCGACCTGGATGACGCCGCCGGCGTTGACCAGGTAGTCGGGGCAGTAGGTCACGCCCCGGTCCACGAGGAGCTTGGCGACGCCGTCGTCCGCCAGCTGGTTGTTCGCGGCGCCGCACACGACGCGGGCGCGCAGGACCTGGCTGACCTGGTCGGTCAGCGCGCCGCCGAGCGCGCACGGCGCGTACACGTCGAGGTCCTCGCGGACCAGCGCGTCGGCGTCCTCCACGACGTCCACCTCGGGGTGGCGGGCCCGGACGGCGTCCAGGGCGGCCTCCGAGACGTCGGTGACGACCACCTCGGCGCCCTCCTCGACGAGGTGCTCGACGAGGTGCCGCCCGACCTTGCCGACCCCCGCGACGCCGACCCGGCGGCCCTTGAGGCCCGGGGTGCCCCACACGTGCTGGGACGCGGCGCGCATCCCCTGGTGCACCCCGAAGGCGGTCAGCACGCTGGAGTCGCCGGCGCCTCCCGCGGACTCGCTGCGGCCGGTGACGTAGTCGCACTCGCGGGCCACGACGTCCATGTCGTGCACGTAGGTGCCGACGTCGCACGCGGTGTAGTAGCGGCCGCTGAGGGTCTGCACGAACCGGCCGTACGCCCGCAGCAGCGGCTCGGACTTGTCCGTGGTCGGGTCGCCGATGATGACGGCCTTGCCGCCGCCGAGGTCGAGCCCGGCGAGCGCGTTCTTGTAGGCCATGCCCTTGGACAGGGCCAGGACGTCGGCGAGGGCGTCGGCCTCCGAGGCGTAGGGGTGGAACCGGGTGCCGCCGAGGGCGGGCCCGAGCGCGGTGGAGTGGATGCCGATGATGGCGCGCAGGCCGGTGGCGGGGTCGTGGCAGAAGACGACCTGCTCGTGGCCGGTGCCGCGCTCGAAGACGAGCTGGGCGTGGTCGGTGGGTCCGGCGACGGTGGCGGACGGTGCGGTCACGGTGGTGACTCCTCGGTGGACGGCCCCGGGGTCGGGGCGCGGGTTGGCGCGGCGCCGTTGTGAGGCGCACCACTCCAGCGTAGTGGCCGGGCGTGCGCGCCGGGCCGGCTCGCTACCACCGACACCACCAATGAGTGAGCAAGGCGTGACGCACTGTGATCGGTGGCCGTCTCGGAGTAGTCCGAAGGGACTATGGCGGTCGATGTGGCGCGCAAGGGACAATTCGGCCAGTCACGATTGAGTCCGTCAGCACCCCGAGAGCTCCTTCTGGCCGCGGTCCGCACCCCGCCGCGAGAGGGACCGCGACCCCTTGCCCCGAGGAGGCCTGGATGAGCACCCGACAGCCGGAGACCCGAACCGCGAGCGAGACGCTCCTGACCCCGTCCGAGGTGGCGGCCCTGTTCAGGGTCGACCCGAAGACCGTGACCCGCTGGGCGAAGGCGGGCAAGCTCTCCTCCATCCGCACGCTCGGCGGTCACCGCCGGTACCGCGAGGCCGAGGTCCGTGCCCTCCTCGCCGGGCTGCCCCAGCAGCGCAGCGAGGACGACTGACCTCGGGCGACCGACCGGCACGACCGGTCCCGCGTCGACGGGCCGCCCCCTGCGCCGGGGGCGGCCCGTCGACGTCCAGCAGGGATCGCGCCTCGTCGGCCCGCGCGCAGCCGGTCAGCCCACGCCGAGCTGCGACCCGGCGTCCGCGACCTCGACCCGGTTGCGCCCCGCGGCCTTCGCCGCGTACAGCGCCTCGTCCGCACGCGTCAGCAGGGCGGACCAGTCCTCGCCGTGGTGCGGGTACGTCGCCACGCCCGCGCTCAGCGTCACCTGGAAGCAGTGCTCGTCGGTGCGCACGGCCGTCGTCTCGCACAGCCGGCGCAGCTGCTGCGCCCGGTTCCAGGTCTGGTCCGGGTCGGCGCCCGGGAGCACCGCCACGAACTCCTCGCCCCCCAGGCGCGCCAGGGTGTCACCTGCGCGCAGGCCGGCGCCCAGGGCGCGCGCCACCGTCTGCAGGGCGACGTCGCCCACGGGGTGGCCGTAGGTGTCGTTGACGGCCTTGAAGTGGTCGACGTCCATGAGGACGACACCGACGGCCCCGCGCGCCTCCCGGGCGTCGTCGACCGTGGCCCGCAGGACCCGCTCGAGGTGACGGCGGTTGTGCAGTCCGGTCAGGGCGTCGCGGACCGACTCCTCCGCGAGCTCGGCGCGCAGCCGGTCGATCGTCTCGACCTGCTCGCGGAGGCGGTCGTTGACCGCGACGAGCTCGCGCCGCCGGCACTCGGCCTCGGAGACGTCCCGCCCCACGACGACCGTGCCGAGGGCGCTGCCGTCCCGGCCGCGCAGCGTCGTCACGCGCAGGTCCAGGTGCAGGCCCGGTAGGACCTCCACGACGCGGCCCGTACCCCGGCCCGCGCGCGCGGCGCCGTCGGGGACCTCCGCGCCCAGCTCCAGCAGGGCGGGGTCGGCGACCGCCGCCACCGGCAGCCCGACGAGCTCGCCGGGTAGCCCGGGACGCAACCGCCGCAGCACGGCCTCCCCGGCCGGGTTGACGTCGACGACCCGGTCCTCCGGGTCCACCACGAGCACCGCGTCCGCGATGGTGTCGACGACCTGCGTCCGCGCCACCGGGACCAGCTGCATCAGCCCCAGCCGCAGCAGCGCCCACGCGTCGATGACCCCGGTGAGGGTGAAGAACAGCGGGGTGTAGTCCTTGCCGGCGAGCGGGTGGTCGGCGCTCAGCCCGATGAGCACCGAGAACACGTTGCCGACCATCGGGATCGCACCGGCCAGCAGCAGCGCCGTCAGCTGCCGCCGGAAGACCGGCGCCGCGCCGCGCCGGGCGCGCAGCAGGATCGCGACCGTCCAGCCGAAGAGGACGTAGCAGTAGGCGAGGTGCGCGAGAAACAGCGGGCCGAACTGCAGCCGCAGCGTCCGGTAGGGGTCGGTGAGCTCGGCGGTGTTGACGAAGAGCCCGTGCCAGGGGTCGGTCAGCATCGCCACGACCGTCAGCGCGGGCGCCACGGCCAGCAGCGCGGTGCGCGCCGTCGGCCGCCAGGTCCGGTCCGCGACGACCCGCGCCAGGGCGTAGAACCCGATGGACGTCAGGTGGACGAAGAGGAGGGCCGCGTTGGCGGCCAGCACGAGGACGTCGAGGGGCAGCGCCACGTGCGTCAGGGCGACGAACGCACTCCACCCGGCGACCGCGTACAGGGTCCCGGCCAGGGCCGTCGCGGCAGGCGTGACGTGGCTGCGGCGGTGAGCCACCCGCCCGGTCACCAGCGCCGCGACGACGGCGACCGCGAAGAGCGGAAACGTCGGCGCGACGCCCATCGGCTCCTCCTCGACGCGTCCGGACGGCACGTGGACGCGCCGTCACAGGATCCCATCGGCACCGGCGCAGCCGACCTGAGCAGGGGAGCGGGCCGTACGCTCGGCGGGTGCTCGACGAGTCCCCGGTCGCCGCAGGGGGCGGGGCCGGACGCGACGCCGAGGCCTTCCTCCGCCACGGGGAGGTGCAGCGGCGCCGTGGGTTCCTGCTGGACGCCGCCGTCGCCACGGCGCTCGGCGAGTCCGGCGCTGCGCAGGAGGTGCTCGCCTCGGCGCCCGGCCTCCTCCGCCGCCCGGCGGCGGTGCTCGCCGCCCTGCACGACCTGACGCTCGGCGGCCGTGCACCTGCGCTCGCCCGTGCCGTCGCCGCCGGGGACGCCGACGCGGCCGCGGACTGCGCGGCTGACACCCTGAGGCGGCTGACGGCCGAGGTGGTCGACGTCGCGACGCGGCGGCCGGTCGCCACCGACGAGGCCACCTCCCGGGCCGTGCTGCACCCCGCGCTCGCCGTGGCGGCGGGCCGGTCCGGTGCCGGCGCGGTCGGCCTGGTGCACCTGGGGTGCGTCGCCGGCTTCACGCTGGGCGTGGACGGCGTGCGGGTCACCTACGACAACGGGCAGGTGCGCGGCCACGTGACCTCGCCCGTGCGGCTGGCCGCCCGCGTCGTCGGTGCACGGGCCGTTCCGCAGCACCCGTTGCCGGAGGTGGCCGCGCGGGTCGGTGTGGACCGGCACCCGTTCGACGTGACCGACCCGGACGACGCCCGGTGGCTGCGGGCGTGCCTCCCCCTCGGCCGGTCGGAGCACGTCACCCGCCTGGAGGCGGAGGTGGCTCTGTTGCGAGCCCGCCCGCCCACCCTCCTGCGCGGGGACCTCCTGGACCGGCTCGCGGAGGCCGTCGCCCTCGTCCCATCCCGTGCGCTGCCCGTCGTGGTGACCACGTGGGCGGTCTCGCGCCTGCCGGTGCGACGCCGAGCGCGCCTGCCGGAGCGGCTGCTCGAGGCGTCAGACGGGCGTGCGCTGGCGTGGGTGTCCGTCGAGGGAGTCGGGGTGGCGCCCGGCGTGCCCACCCTGGGCGACCGCCCGGCGTCGGGGCACAGCACGGTCGGCCTGACCACCGTCGCGAACGGCGCCCTGCGGTCGGAGGTGCTCGGCCGGTGCTGGTCCCGCGGCCGGGTGCTGTCGTGGTCGGCCCCGTAGCGCGTCCGGGACCTCCGGGCCAGAGACGACGAAACCGCAGGTCAGTTGCTGCTGACCTGCGGTTCGGGTGGTTCGGGTGGTTCGGGTGGTTCGGTGGTGGCCAGGGGCGGGGTCGAACCGCCGACCTTCCGATTTTCAGTCGGACGCTCGTACCAACTGAGCTACCTGGCCCGGACGGCCAGGCGTGCTGACCGTTGAGCGACCCCGACGGGACTTGAACCCGCGACCTCCGCCGTGACAGGGCGGCGCGCTAACCAACTGCGCTACGGGGCCTCGATGGTGCTGAGACCGATGGTGCTGGACCTACCGTACCCCCAACGGGATTCGAACCCGCGCTGCCGCCTTGAAAGGGCGGTGTCCTAGGCCGCTAGACGATGGGGGCCTCCTGGACGCCCTTCGCTCGCGGACCGAGGAGCTCGAACCGTCGAGGACGCGGCAAGCATAGGGGCACACCTCGCCCATCACCAAAACGCCCCCGCGGACGCCGTCCCGTCCCTCCACCCGGGTGACGGGTCGGGGACACTGGGCCCGTGGTCGAGATGTCGCGCGAGGAGTTCGAGGAGGCCGTCTCCGACGGGCTCGACCTCATCCCGGAGGAGCTCGCCCGCGCCATGCGCAACGTCGTGGTGCTCGTCGAGGACGACCCGCCGGCCGACGACCCCGAGCTGCTCGGCCTGTACGAGGGCACGCCGCTGACCGAGCGCGGCGAGTGGTGGGCCGCCGGCTCGCTGCCGGACCGCATCACCATCTTCCGCAACCCCACTCTGGCCGTCTGCGACACGGTGGAGGACGTCGTCGAGGAGGTGGCCGTGACCGTCGTCCACGAGGTCGCCCACCACTTCGGCATCGACGACGCGAGGCTGCACGAGCTCGGCTGGGCCTGACCCCCCGCCCCCACTGATCGTCAGACCGGAACGGTGGCTATCACCACCAGTCCGGTCTGACGATCAGTGCGGTCGCCGGGGGCGGAGAGGACGTAGGCTCCCCGGTTCGTGGGACGACTCGGGGGGCGGCTGGTCGAGACCGTCCTGCCCGCGCGGATGGGCCCGTCGTTCCGGTGGCTGGCCGCGGGCACCTGGACGGCGAACCTCGCCGACGGCATCGCCCTGGCCGCCGGCCCGCTCCTCATCGCCTCCCAGACCAGCGACCCGTTCCTCGTCGCCCTCGCCGGCCTGCTGCAGCGGCTCCCCTGGCTGGTGCTCGGCCTGTGGGCGGGCGTGGTCGCCGACCGGGTCGACCGGCGGCTGCTCGTCGTCGCCGTCAACACCGTGCGCGCCGCCGTCGTCGGGCTGCTGGCGCTCGCCGTGGCGACCGGCTGGGTCGACGTGACCGTCGTCCTCGTCGCGATGCTGCTGCTCGGTGTCGCGGAGGTCTTCGCCGACGTCCCCACCGGGACGCTGCTGCCGATGGTCGTCGACAAGCGCGACCTCGGCGTCGGCAACGCCCGGCTGATGGCCGGCTTCCTCACGATGAACCAGCTCGTCGGTCCGGCGCTCGGCGCGTTCCTGTTCGCCGTCGGTGCTGCCGTCCCGTTCGGCACCCAGGCGGTCTGCGTCGCCCTCGGGGCGGTGCTGGTGTCGCGGATCCGGCTGCCCGCCGTCGACCCGCCGCAGCGGCCCCCGCACGTCTGGCGGGACGTCGTCGAGGGCCTGCGCTGGACGTGGGGCAACGCCCCGGTGCGCACCCTGACGCTGACGATCGTCACCTTCAACGTCACGTTCGGCGCGTCCTGGTCGGTGCTCGTCCTCTACGCCACCGACACCCTCGGGATGGGTGCCGTCGGGTTCGGCCTGCTCACCACCGCAAGCGCCGTCGGCGGCGTGGTCGGGACGCTGTCGTACGACTGGCTCGAGCGGCGCGTCAGCCTCGGCACGATCATGCGCAGCGTCCTGGTCGTCGAGACCCTCGTGCACCTCGCGCTCGCCCTCAACCGCGTCCCGTGGGTGGCGCTGCTCGTGATGGGCGTCTTCGGCGTCGAGGCGTTCCTGTGGGGGACGACGTCGCGCACGGTCCGGATGCGGGCGGTGCCGATGGCCCTGCAGGGTCGCGTCGGCAGCCTGTACATGGTCGGGGTCTTCGGCGGCATCGTCGTCGGGCAGCTCGTCGGCGGCCTCGTCGCCCGCCAGTGGGGCGTCGTCGCCGCGTTCTGGTTCGGCTTCGTCGGCTCCGCGGTCTTCCTCGCGCTCATCTGGCGCCAGCTCGCGCACGTCGCGCACGCCGACGAGCAGGCCCTCGCCGCGGAGTGACCCCGTGGCACCGCCGACGAGGGTCGAGGTCCTCCGACGTCAGCCGCGGTCGTCGAGCAGGCCCGCGTCGTGCGCCAGGATCGCGACCTGCACCCGGTTCGACAGCCCCAGCTTGGTCAGCAGCTTGGACACGTGCGCCTTCACGGTGGCCTCGCTCATGAACAGCGTGCGGCCGATCTCGGCGTTCGAGCGGCCCTCGCCGACCGAGACGAGCACCTCGCGCTCGCGGTCGGTGAGCACGTCGAGCCGGGCGCGGGCCTGCTCCTTCTGGGAGTGCGCGCCGCCGGCCGCGAAGTGGCCGATCAACCGCCGGGTCACCGCCGGGGAGAGCATCGCGTCACCGGCGGCGACGACCTGGACGGCGTGCACGAGCTCGCGCGGCGGGGTGTCCTTGAGCAGGAAGCCGCTGGCACCGCACCGCAGCGCCCGGAAGACGTAGTCGTCGAGGTCGAAGGTCGTCAGCACGACCACCTTCGGGGCCGGGTTGAGGGCGGTGACCGCCTCGGTGGCGGCCAGGCCGTCCAGCCGCGGCATCCGGATGTCCATCAGCACGACGTCCGGGCGGTGCGCCCGGACCGCGTCCACCGCGTCGGCCCCGTCCCCCGCCTCGCCGACCACCTCGAGGTCGGCCGCGCTGGACAGGATCATCGCCAGCCCGGCCCGCACCAGCGGGTCGTCGTCCACCAGCAGCACCCGCGTCATCGCCGTCCTCGTCCCTCGGGGTAGCCCGTCACCGGTCCCCGCTGGGCACCGAGGTCGGGCGTCACCCGCGGCCAGGCAGGTGGCGGGGCGGCCGCAGACGGGACCGGCGGGGCAGCCGGTGCTCCCGGCTCGAGCGGCCACGGTAGCGAGGCGGAGACGGTGAACCCGTCACCGTCCGGTCCCGCGGTGAAGCGCCCACCGGCCAGCCGGACCCGCTCGCCGAGCCCGAGCAGGCCCATCCCGGAGCCCGGCAGCAGCGGCTCGAGCTCTCCGCCGACGGGCCGCAGGTTGCGCACCACCACCTCGAGCCAGCCCCCCGGCCGACCGCCCAGCCGCACCGTCGTCGCGGTCCCCGGGGCGTGCTTGTGGACGTTCGTGAGGGCCTCCTGGACCACCCGGTGCGCCGTGCGCCCCGTCACCGCGGGCACCTGCGCGCCGTCGGGCAGGTCGCTGGCCAGCGTGACCGGGACGCCGGCCCGCGCCGAGGCCTCGACGAGCGCCGGGACGTCCTGCATCCGCGGCTGCGGGGCCAGCGGCTGACCTCCCGTCGACACGTCGTCCCGCAGCACGCCCAGCACGTCGCGCAGGTCCTCCAGGGCCTCGCGGGCGGTCAGGCGGATCAGGCCCGCGGCGCGCTCCACCTGCTCCGGCCCGGCGTCCGGACGGACCTCCAGGCCCCCGGCGTGCAGCGCCACCAGCGAGATCTTGTGCGCCAGGACGTCGTGCATCTCCTGGGCGATCCGGGCCCGCTCGGCCAGCCGCGCCTGGTCGGCGCGCAGGTGCTGCTCCGCCTCCGCGCGCTCGGCCCGCTCCCGCAGCGTGCCGACGAGGTCGCGGCGGGCACCGACGAAGGCGCCCAGGCCCACGGCGGCTCCGGTCATGAAGACCGACGTGATCGTCGCGGCCCCGGCGTTGATGCCCGCGACGGCGGCACCGAGCACCATCGCCGCCAGCGCGAACGCCGCCACGACGACGAGCACCCGGTCACGACGCCGGACCGCGAGCGCGAACAGGGCCAGCGCGAGCAGCCCCTCGGACCCGGCGACGACGGTCCCGACGACCCCGAGCCCGACCGGCAGCAGCGGGTAGCGGCGGCGGGCGAGCAGGCTCAGCCCGACGAGGGCGTTGACGGTGACGTGCCACGCGGCCTGGACGCCGCCGCCGTCCAGCAGCTGGGCCAGCCCGACGGCGGTCGTGTACAGGCCCGCGAGGGTCAGGTACGACAGGTCGCTGAGCAGCCCCCCGCGCTGCTCCCAGTGCCACCGCAGGGTCTGCGCCCCGGTGGCGTCGCGGGGTGGGGTGGTGCGCACCGCAGCAGCGTAGGCGGGGCTGCTCGGACGCCGCGTCCGACGAGCGACCCGTCCCGGTGGCCGCGACCCGCGACGTTGGTAGGGGGCGCACGAGACGTGCAGCCGATCCCGGCGAACGGTCGCGACCGCCAGGCTCCTCGCCATGATCACGGTCTCGAACCTCACCCGGCGCTACGGCGGCTCCCTCGCCGTCGACGACGTCTCCTTCAGCTGCGAACCCGGCACCGTCACCGGCTTCCTCGGCCCGAACGGCGCCGGCAAGTCCACGACGCTGCGGATGCTCACCGGTCTCACCCCGCCGACGTCGGGCTCGTCGACGGTGCACGGCGTCGCCTACCGGGACCTGCCCAACCCGGGCCGGGTGGTGGGGGTGATGCTCGACGCCGCGGCCATGCACCCCGGGCGGACCGGGACCGAGACGCTGGCGCTGGCCGCCGCCACGATGGGGGTCCCGCGGCGACGTGTCGGCGACATGCTGGAGCGGGTCGGCCTGGCCGGGGCCGGACGCCGGCGGGTCGCGCAGTACTCGCTGGGGATGCGTCAGCGGCTCGGGATCGCCCAGGCCCTGATGGGCGACCCGGCGGTCCTGGTCCTCGACGAACCCGCGAACGGGCTGGACCCGGAGGGCATCCGCTGGATGCGCGGCCTGCTGCGCGACTTCGCTGCCCGCGGCGGGACGGTGCTGCTGTCCAGCCACCTGCTCACCGAGGTGCAGGCCACGGTCGACCGGCTCGTCGTGATCGGCGGCGGGCGGGTGGTCGCCCAGGGTGCGCTCGTCGACCTGCTGGCCGGGTCCGGGGTCCTGGTGCGGGGGCTGGACCACGCGGGACTGACCGACGCCCTGCACCTCGCCGGCCTGGAGTTCGAGGCGACCGGGGACGGCGCCTACCGCGTCGACTCCGACGCCAGGACGGTCGGTGAGGTGGCGTTCCGCGCCGGGCAGGTGCTGACCCAGCTCAAGGACGTCGACTCGGCCGGGCTCGAGGACCTCTTCTTCCGGCTCACCGGGCCGACGGACGAGCCCGCCGACCGGGCGACGGGCCGGAGGGCCGCGTGACCGCCGCCGTCAGCCCGTCCCCCGACCACCCCGCCCCGCACCCAGGAGGACCCGTGTCCAGCGCCTCGACCACCACCCTCGCGCCACCCGCACCGGCCGTCATCGCCCCCCGGCGTCCCGACGGCCTGGACGCCCGTCCGGCAGGCCTGCTGCGCCTCGTGCGCATCGAGCTGCGCAAGTCCCTCGACACCCGGTCCGGCAAGGCGCTGCTCACCGTCGTGGTCCTCATCGGCCTGGCCGGGTTGGCGTGGCGGCTCTACCACGCCGACAGCTCACCGGTCTCGTTCTCGCACTTCTACGGCACCGCGATGCTGGGGACGCAGGTCGTGCTCCCGATCATCGGGGTGATGGCGATGACGTCGGAGTGGACGCAGCGGACGGCGCTGACGACGTTCACCGCGACGCCGCGTCGCGGTCGGGTGCTGACCGCCAAGGTGGTGTCCGCGGTCCTGCTCGGCCTCCTCGCGACCGTCCTGGTGACGGCCGCGACGGCGCTGGCGGTGCTGCTCGCGGGCGCGACGACCGGGACGGAGCCGTCCTGGGCGGACGGGTGGGAGCTGGCCGCGGGGGTCGCGCTGGTGAACTCCCTCAACCTGCTGATGGCGGCCGCCTTCGGCGCCGTGCTGCCGCTCACCGCGGCGGCCGTGACCGCCTTCCTGGTGGCCCCGACGCTCTGGGCCGCCGCCGCGCCTGCGCTGCTCGGCGAGTCGGCCCGGTGGCTGGACGTGTTCGACGCCTACAGCCGGCTGATGTACCTGAACTGGTCGGACGCGGCGGCGACGGCCACGTCCCTGACCGCGTGGATCGTCGTCCCGCTCGTCGTGGGCGTGGTCGCCAGCCTGCGTCGCGAGGTGAAGTAGGTCGGTTCCCGAGGCCGTCAGCCGCCGCCGCGGCTGACGGCCTCGATGCACCCGCGGAGGATGAAGAAGCCGAGGACCGCCAGCCCGATCCACGGTCCCGGACGGCGTCGCCGCGGCGGCGCCGCCCCCTTCGGGGGGCGGTAGGGGCGGGGAGGTGGCGCCTCGCGCGGTGGGGCCGGCAGCGGGGTCCACGTGGAGGACGGTGGCAGACCGCCGGGCAGCACGGTCGTGGGGGAGGGGGCCGGCGGCGGCGCCGGGTGCTGCTGAGGGGGAGGGCCGGGGTGCTGCTGAGGGGGAGGCGCCGGGTGCTGCTGAGGGTCCCGCGGCGGGGAGGGGACAGGCGCCGGGGAGCCCGCCACCGGGGGGTCCGCCACCGGGGGGCCCGCCACCGGTCGCCCACCGCGGGCCGGGTCGAGCAGGTGGGCGGCGGCCCGCACCCGGTCGCCGTCCGCGGCGGGGAGCGCGTCGGCCAGCCGGACGAGCTGGCGGGCCACGTCGGCGGGCTCGGCCGCGGCCGGCTCCTCCACCTGGGGGCCGATGGAGCGGACGACGGTCGTCATCTCGAACGGGGAGCGGCCGGTGGTGGCCGCGAGCAGGTCACCCCACTCCCACGTGGCTGACCCGCCGAGGGGCCCGCGGAGGGTGCGCAGCAGCCGGTCGGCCGCGGTCAGCACGGCACCGACGTCGAGGTCCTGGTCGGTCACGGGTCGATCCTGCCGCACCGCCACCGGGTCGTGCCGCGCGCTCGGCCGGTCCCGACCCGTCCGGCGTCAGCGCCGGGTGCGCCGGTCGTCGCGGGGTGCCTTGCGCAGCAGGTTCAGCACCGACTTCTCGATCGCGCCGTGGGTGGCGGGGTGGCCGGTGTCGACGCCCTCGCCGAGGCGGCGCAGCGAGCGCTCGATGGTGACGCCGTCCTCGAAGAGGTCGACGACGCGCGGGTCGACGTACGAGGCGCGGGCCACCGTCGGGGTGTTGCCGAGGTAGTGCGCGACCTCCTGCATCGCCCGGGCCACGGCGCGCTTGCGGGCGGTCGGGCTGGACGCCGCCGGCGCCGAGACGGCCAGCGCGACCGCGGCGAGGACGGTCGCGTGCCAGGTGCGGAAGTCCTTCGCGGAGACCTCGCCGCCGACGACGTCCTTGACGTACTCGTTGACGTCCGCGCTGGTGACGTCGTGCCACTGCCGGCCGAGCTTGTACGCGAGCAGCTCCTCACCGCCGCCGCGGCGACGCAGCAGGGTCCGGACGGCGGCCAGCACGTCCTCGTCGGCGATGGCGACGTACCGCTCCTTGCCGGACTTCGCGACGTACTCGAACACGACGCTGTCGCCCTCGACGCGGACGTGCTCGCGCCGGATCGTCGCCAGCCCGAAGCTGCCGTTGGCCTCGGCGTAGGACTCCCCGCCGATCCGGAAGAACCCCAGGTCCAGGAGACGGAACGCGGTGGCGAGGGCCTTCTCCCGCGGCATCCCGTCCAGGGCGAGGTGCTCGGCGACCCGCTGCCGGGCGCGCGGGAGGCGGGCGGCGATCGTCAGCACCCGCTCGTGCTTGTCGGCGTCCCGCTGGCGTCGCCACTCGGGGTGGTACAGGTACTGGCGCCGCCCCGCGTCGTCGGTGCCGACCGCCTGGATGTGCCCGTTCGGGTGGGGGCAGATCCACACGTCCTTCCACGCCGGGGGGATGACGAGCTCCTTGCACCGGAGCAGGTCGTCGGGGCACAGCGGGCTGCCCTGCGCGTCGAGGTAGCGGAACCCCCGGCCGTTGCGCCGGCGCGTCCACCCCCGGCCCGAGGGGGAGACGGTGCGGAGTCTGACCACCGCCTGATCGTGCGTGACGGCGGTCGACGGCGCACCTCGGCGGGTATCAGCGGGCCCGGGCGGCCCTCCTGAGCCCCAGCCGGTCGACGACACCGGCGGCCACCAGGGCGCCGGGGGGCCGGCACCACGAAGGAGCACCACACCATGACCACGGAGACCACCCGCGACGACGCGGCCCGCGACGACGCCGACCGGCTGTACCCGCCGCTGCCCCTGCAGCGGGACGCCACGGCCGAGGCGGGGATCAGCGTGTCCTACGCCTCGATGATCGAGAGCCAGTGCGGGACGACGGACGACTCCCAGCCGGTCGAGTCCTACGACGGCACGCTGGGGGTGACCCGGGCGTTCGTCGACGCGCGGCAGGGCACGGTCGGCCAGCTGCAGTGGGACGACGACCTCGCCGACCACTTCGACAACCCTGGCAACGTCAGCGGCGTCCGCTGGTGCACCGGGACCCTGGTCAGCCACGACCTGTTCCTGACCGCCGGGCACTGCTTCGACTCCAACCCCGGCGGCTGGGTCGTGCCCCGGCGCAACGGCACGAACACGCCCATCTCGCCTGCGGAGATCGCGCAGCACATGCACGTGAACTTCGACTTCCAGGACGACCCGAGCGGCAACCCGCGCCCGGAGGTGGAGTTCCGGATCGCCGAGCTCGTGGAGGACGACCCCGGTGGTCTGGACACGGCCGTCGTGCGGCTGGCCGGCGTCCCCGGCGCGCGGTTCGGCCACGGGCGCCTCGCGGCGTCCGACCCGCCGGTCGGGGACATGCTGGCGATCATCGGGCACCCGGCGGGGGTGCCCAAGCGGGTCGAGGCCGGCCCGCTCACCTCCTACGACGGCCACCGCATCCGCTACGACGACATCGACACCCTGGGCGGCAACTCCGGGTCGGCGATCTGGCACTCGCCGTCCGGTCGGGTCGTCGGGGTGCACACCAACGGCGGCTGCACGACCAACGGCGGGTCGAACTTCGGGATGCGGATCGAGAAGGTCCGCGAGGTGTCGGCGACGGCCCGGCGGCTCGACCACCTGCCGCTCCCGCTGGCCGAGGGTGTGTACACCGTCCGCCAGCAGAGCAACGGGAGGTTCGTCGACGCCCACGAGCACGCCGGCGAGGACTTCCGGCTCGTGACCCGGCCGGCGCAGGGGAACGACACCCAGCGGTGGCGGTTCACGCCGGTCGGGGTGGTCGTGACGATGACCCAGGAGAGCTCCGGCCGGTTCGTCGACGCCCACGAGCACGCCGGCGAGGACTTCGGGCTCGTGACGCGCACGGACCAGGGCAACGACACCCAGCGATGGGTCCTGATGGCCGTGCCCGGGGAGGTGTCCACCTACACGATCCAGCAGCTGAGCAACGGGCGGTTCGTCGACGCCCACGTCACCTCGGCCGCCGACTTCGAGGTGGTGACCCGCACGGCGCAGGGCAACGACACGCAGCGGTGGCTGCTCAGCCCCCAGCCGGGCGGCACGTTCCGGATCGCCCAGCGCAGCACCGGGCGCTTCCTGGACGCGCACGAGGTCGCCGGGAAGGACTTCGCGGTCGTCACCCGGCCGCTGCAGCAGAACAGCACCCAGCTGTGGCGCCTGACCGAGGTCGCCGCCGTCTACACCGTCCAGCAGGTGAGCTCGGGCCGGTTCGTCGACGCGCACGAGATCGCCGGCCAGGACTTCCGGCTCGTCACGCGACCGGCGCAGGGCAACGACACCCAGCGGTGGGTGCTGTCGTACCTGGGCGGCAGCGCGTACACGATCCAGCAGCTCAGCAACGCGCGGTTCGTCGACGCGCACGAGCACGCCGGTGAGGACTTCCGGCTCGTGACCCGTGAGGCGCAGGGCAACGCGACCCAGCGGTGGCTGATCGACTGACGACCGCCGCCACGGCCCCTTGCTGCGGCTGTGGTCCTCCCCGCCGTCGAGGGGCGACCACAGCGGCAGCAAGGGGTGCGCCTGCGTGGCGGCGGCCGCCCAGGCAGCCTCAGGTACCGTCTGACGGACGCCTCGGGACCGCTCTGCGAGCGAGATCACGTCCACCATCCGGACTCAACGTCCCCGTTATGGGATCCATAACGTACGGTCGTCCTCGTGATCCGGACCCGCAGCGTGCTCCTCGTGGCCAGGCGCCACGTCGACCTGCTCCGCGTCCGCAGCGACCTCATGTGCTGTCCCCGCACGCGCCGCGCCTGACCGCCCGACGACGACGTCCGCGCTCACGCGCCCGCGCAGCAGCCGCCCACCCCGACCCGGGGCCGCCGGGGCCGAGCCGTGACGCGCTCCGCCGTCCGGCCGGCCCACTGACGAGGACGACGATGACCGCGACCACGCAGATCACCCGCGACGGCGCCGAGCCCGACCGCCCCGCGCGTCCGCCGCGCCCCACCCGGTCCAGGAGCAACGGCCAGTGGGCGGTGGACGGCCGCGAGCCGCTCAACCACAACGAGGAGTTCAAGGCCGCCGACAACGGCCTGAACGTCCGGCAGCGCGTCGAGGAGGTCTACGCCCACCAGGGCTTCGACTCCATCGACCCCGACGACCTGCACGGCCGGCTGCGCTGGTGGGGCCTGTACACCCAGCGCAAGCCCGGCATCGACGGCGGCCGCACCGCCCAGCTCGAGCCGCACGAGCTCGAGGACCGGTACTTCATGATGCGGGTGCGCATCGACGGCGGCGCCCTCACCACGGAGCAGCTGCGCGTCGTCGCCGGCATCTCCTCCGAGCACGCCCGCGACACCGCCGACATCACCGACCGGCAGAACGTCCAGTACCACTGGGTGCGGATCGAGGACGTCCCGGAGATCTGGCGCCGGCTCGAGTCCGCCGGCCTGTCGACGACCACCGCCTGCGGTGACACCCCGCGCGTCATCCTCGGCAGCCCCGTCGCCGGGGTCGCCGCGGACGAGATCCTCGACTGCACCCCGCAGATCCAGGAGATCAACCGTCGCTTCATCGGCGACCCCGAGCTGGCGAACCTGCCGCGCAAGTTCAAGACCGCGCTGACCGGGCACCCCAGCCAGGACGTCGTCCACGAGATCAACGACGTCTCGTTCGTCGGCGTGGTCCACCCCGAGCACGGGCCCGGGTACGACCTGTGGGTCGGCGGCGGCCTGTCGACGAGCGCCAAGCTCGCGGTCCGGCTCGGCGCGTTCGTGCGTCCCGACGAGACCGCCGAGGTGTGGGCCGGCGTCGTCAAGGTGTTCCGCGACTACGGCTACCGGCGGCTGCGGAACAAGGCGCGGCTGAAGTACCTCGTCAGCGACTGGGGTCCGGAGCGCTTCCGCCAGGTGCTGCAGGACGAGTACCTCGGGTACGCGCTGCCCGACGGTCCGGCACCCGCCGCGCCCACGACGCCCGGTGACCACGTCGGCGTCCACGAGCAGAAGGACGGCCGGTTCTACGTCGGCGCCGCGCCCTTCGTCGGCCGCGTCTCCGGCACGGTTCTCGCCGGGGTCGCCGACCTGGCCGAGCGCGTCGGGTCCGACCGGGTGCGGCTGACCCCGCACCAGAAGCTGCTGGTCCTCGACGTCCCCGCCGACCGGGTCGACGAGGTCGTCGACGGGCTCGAGGCGCTCGGCCTCACCGCGCGGCCCAGCCCGTTCCGACGGGCCACGATGGCCTGCACGGGGATCGAGTACTGCAAGCTCGCCATCGTCGAGACGAAGGCGACGGCCACGGAGGCGGTCCGCGAGCTCGAGCGCCGCCTGGCCGGGGTCGAGCTCGACCGGCCGATCGCCCTGAACGTCAACGGCTGCCCGAACTCCTGCGCCCGAATCCAGACCGCGGACATCGGGCTCAAGGGCCAGCTCGTCCCCGGTCCGGACGGCGAGCAGGTGCCCGGGTTCCAGGTGCACCTCGGCGGCGGGCTGGCCTCGTCCGACCGCGAGGAGCCGGGCCTCGGCCGGACCGTGCGCGGCCTGAAGGTCACGGCCGGCGAGCTGCCCGACTACGTCGAGCGCGTCGTCCGCCGGTTCGTTGCCGACCGCGAGGACGGCGAGACGTTCGCCCGCTGGGCCCACCGCGCCGAGGAAGGAGCGCTGCAGTGACCCTCACCGAGAACCTCGCCGACGACGACCGCGCCCCCGCCAGACCGCGCCGGGAGCTGCGCAGCCGCGAGGAGCTGAAGGCGGTCGCCGAGCGGGCGGCCGTCGAGCTCGCCGACGCCTCCGCGGACGACGTCGCGGCGTGGGCGGCCCGGGAGTTCCCCGGCACGCTCGCCGTCGCGTGCAGCATGGCGGACGCCGTCCTGCCGCACCTGGTCTCCCAGCACGCCCCAGGCGTCGACGTCCTGTTCCTCGAGACCGGGTACCACTTCGCCGAGACCCTCGGGACGCGGGACGCCGTCGAGCACGCCCTCGACGTCACCGTCGTCGACGTGCGGCCCCGGCGTACGGTCGCCGAGCAGGACGCCGAGCACGGTCCCCGCCTGTTCGAGCGCGACCCCGCGCTGTGCTGCCAGCTGCGCAAGATGGACCCGCTGGCAGGTGCCCTCGACGGGTACGAGGCCTGGGTGACCGGCGTCCGCCGCGACGAGGCGCCGACCCGCGCGAACACGCCCCTCGTCGGATGGGACGAGCGGCACGGCCTGGTGAAGCTCAACCCGCTGGCGGCGTGGTCGTTCGACGAGCTGCTCGCGTACGCCCAGGAGCACCAGGTCGTCCTCAACCCGCTGCTGCAGGAGGGCTACCTGTCGATCGGCTGCAAGCCCTGCACGCGCCCGGTCGCCCCGGGCGAGGACCCCCGAGCCGGCCGGTGGGCCGGTCTGGCCAAGACGGAGTGCGGAATCCACCTATGACCACGACCCAGACCCACCCTGAGGCCGAGACCCACCCCGAGGCGCCGGAGACCTCGCTGGACCCCGCCGCGGGAGAGCGGCGGCTGAGCCAGCTGCGCGCCCTGGAGAGCGAGTCGATCCACATCATCCGCGAGGTGGTCGCCGAGTTCGAGCGGCCCGTGCTGCTGTTCAGCGGCGGCAAGGACTCCGTGGTGATGCTGCACCTGGCCGCGAAGGCGTTCTGGCCGGCGCCCGTGCCCTTCCCGGTCATGCACGTCGACACCGGGCACAACTTCCCCGAGGTGCTGGCGTTCCGCGACGCCACGGTGGAGCGGCTCGGGCTGCGCCTCGAGGTCGCCTCCGTGCAGGACTACCTGGACGACGGCCGCCTGCGTGAGCGCGCCGACGGCACCCGCAACCCGCTGCAGACCCAGCCGCTGCTCGACGCGATCGCCGAGCACCGCTTCGACGCCGTGTTCGGCGGCGGGCGCCGCGACGAGGAGAAGGCCCGCGCCAAGGAGCGGGTGCTGTCCCTGCGCGACGAGTTCGGCCAGTGGGACCCGCGCAACCAGCGGCCCGAGCTGTGGAACCTGTACAACGGCCGGCACCGCCCGGGCGAGCACGTGCGCGCCTTCCCGCTGAGCAACTGGACCGAGCTCGACGTGTGGCGGTACATCGCCTCCGAGGACATCGAGCTGCCCAGCCTGTACTACGCGCACGAGCGCGAGGTGTTCGAGCGCGACGGCATGCTGCTGGCCGTCGGCCCGTACTCCACGCCCCGGGACGGCGAGCAGGTCACCACCCGCACCGTGCGGTACCGCACCGTCGGCGACATGTCCTGCACCGGGGCGGTGGAGTCCGGCGCCGCGACCGTCGAGGACGTCGTCGTCGAGGTCGCCGCCAGCCGCCTCACCGAGCGCGGGGCCACCCGCGCCGACGACCGGATCTCCGAGGCCGCCATGGAGGACCGCAAGAAGGAGGGCTACTTCTGATGAGCACGCTCCTGCGCCTGGCGACCGCCGGCTCGGTGGACGACGGCAAGTCGACGCTCGTCGGCCGGCTGCTGCACGACTCCAAGTCGGTCCTCGCCGACCAGCTCGACGCCGTCGAGCGGGTCAGCCGCGACCGCGGCCTCGGCACCGCCGACCTCGCGCTGCTCACCGACGGCCTGCGGGCCGAGCGCGAGCAGGGCATCACCATCGACGTCGCGTACCGGTACTTCGCCACCGCGGCCCGTTCGTTCGTCCTCGCGGACTGCCCCGGGCACGTGCAGTACACCCGCAACACGGTGACCGGCGCGAGCACCGCGGACGCCGTCGTGCTGCTGACCGACGCCCGCAAGGGCCTGCTGGAGCAGACCCGCCGGCACCTTGCCGTGGCGGCGCTGTTGCGTGTGCCGCACGTGCTGCTCGCCGTCAACAAGATGGACCTCGTCGGCTTCGACGAGGCGGTGTTCCGCCGGATCGCCGACGAGGTGTCGACGGTCGCCCGCGAGCTCGGGCTGCCCGACGTCCGGTCCCTTCCCGTGTCGGCGCTGGACGGCGACAACGTCGTCGACCGCTCCGAGCGCACCCCCTGGTACGACGGGCCGAGCCTGCTGGAGCTGCTGGAGCAGCTGCCCACCGCGGACGAGCCGTCCGTGGAGCGGTTCCGGCTCCCCGTGCAGGTCGTGATCCGCCCGCAGGGCGCAGCCCGCGACCCTCGGTACGTCGACTACCGCGGGTACGCCGGGCAGGTCGCCTCGGGCGTGGTGAAGGTCGGCGACCCGGTCGTCGTCCTGCCGTCGGGGCGCACCACGACGGTCGCGGGCATCGACACCGCCGACGGGCCGCTGGCGGAGGCGTTCGCGCCGCAGTCGGTGACCGTCCGGCTGGCCGACGACGTGGACGTCGCCCGCGGTGACCTCATCGCCGCGGCCGCCGACGCGCCGGAGGTGACGCAGGACGTCGAGGGCACCGTCTGCTGGCTGTCCGACCGCGACCTGGTACCCGGGCAGCGGGTGCTGCTCAAGCACACGACCCGGGTCGTGCAAGCGGTCGTGAAGGACGTCGTCGGGCGGCTCGACCTCGACGAGGTGGAGCTCGAGCCCGCGGACCGGCTGTCCCTCAACGACATCGGCCGGGTCCGGCTGCGGCTCGCGGCTCCCGTGGCCGCCGAGCCGTACGTGGAGTCGCGGCGCACCGGGGCGTTCCTGCTCGTCGACGGCCAGGACGGCGGGACGCTCGCCGCGGGGATGGTCGGGGACCCGCTGGCCGCCGTCCGCCACCCCGACCAGCTCGCCGGCGCCTACGCCATCTGACCGCACCGCCCGCGACCGCCCAGCCCCTTCTCGACCCAGGAGACGCGATGACGTACCCCATGACGCTGCGGGTCGCCGGCCGTCGCGTGCTCGTCGTCGGCGGGGGACCGGTCGCGGCCCGGCGCGCCCGTTCGCTCGTGGACGCGGGGGCCGACGTCCACCTGGTCGCGCCGTGGGCGTGCGAGGACGTCGCCGACCTCGCCGCGGCGGGCGCGTTGGTCTGGCACCGGCGGGACTACGCCGTCGGTGACCTCGACGGCGCCTGGTTCGTCCACACCGCGACGGGGGACGCGGACGTCGACGCGCGGGTCGCCGCCGACGCGGAGGCCACCCGGGTGTGGTGCGTCAACGCGGGGGACGCCGAGGCGTCGTCTGCGTGGACGCCCGCGGTCGCACGGGTCGACGACGTCACCGTCGCGGTCTCCGCCGGCGGGGACCCGCGACGGGCGGCCCGGCTGCGGGACGGCGTCGCGGCGGCGCTGGAGACCGGCGACCTCCCGCTGCGCCGGCACCGCCGCCGCGCGCCGGGCTCCGTCAGCTCCGTCGGTTCCGTGGCGCTCGTCGGCGGCGGACCGGGGGACGACGCGCTGCTCACCACCCGCGGGCGGCGCCTGCTGGCCGAGGCGGACGTCGTCGTCGTCGACCGGCTCGCACCCCGGTCGGTCGTGGACCGGCTGGACGACGACGTGCTCGTCGTCGACGTCGGCAAGACCCCGGGGAACCACCCCGTGCCGCAGCACGAGATCAACGCGCTGCTCGTCGAGCACGCCCTGCTCGGGCGGCGGGTCGTCCGGCTCAAGGGCGGCGACCCGTACGTCCTCGGCCGCGGTGGGGAGGAGCTCGCCGCCTGCCGGGAGGCCGGCGTCCCGGTCGAGGTCGTCCCCGGCGTGACCAGCGCCGTCGCGGTGCCGGCCGCCGCCGGCATCCCGGTCACCCATCGCGGCGTGGCGAGGTCGTTCAGCGTGCTCACCGGGCACGACGAGCTGGCCGCCGTCCCGGGCGGTGGTGAGCACACCGTCGTCCTGCTCATGGGCGTGACCCGGCTCGCGGACAGCTGCCGCACGCTCGTCGAGGGTGGCCGGTCGCCGTCCACCCCGGTCGCGGTCGTGGAGAAGGGGTACGGCCCCGACCAGCGCGTCACCGTCGGCACGCTCGGCACGATCGCCGCCCGCGCCGCCGAGGTCGGCGTCCAGGCGCCGGCTGTCGTGGTCGTCGGGGACGTCGTCCGCCTCGGCCCCGCCTGGACCTGACCGACCGCGCACCCCCCTCCCGGGTCCGCACTCAGCGGGCTGAGTGCCCCAAACGGCGCCCGGGGTGCGCACTCAGCGGGCTGAGTGCGCCATCGGGGGGACGGTCGGTCCGAGGGGCGAGACGTTCTGGCCCGCCCCTTGGACGGCGTCCGTCTCGTCTCCTACTCTCGTCACAGGTCATGAGCGCCAGCGCCAAGCCCCGGCTCGCTGGCCGGCAACCCTCCTCCGCGGTGGGGTGCCCCGGGTGAGGACCTGGCCGTACCGAGGTGGTGCGGCAAGTGCGGACCCGTGCGGGTCCCCGGCCCGACGAGGTAGTGATGACTTTCGTGTCCGAACGGCGCACCCCCACCTGCTCGACCGGCTCGACGACCGGCGCCCCCACGCCGAGCGCCGCCAGCGAGCCCCTGCTGCCCGTCGTCGGCGGTGACCTGCAGGTCCCGCTGGCCACCGGCGGCACCACCCGCTACGCCAACCTCGACTACGCGGCGAGCGCCCCCGCGCTCGAGGTCGTCGTCGAGCACGTCGAGAAGGTGCTGCCGTACTACGCGTCCGTGCACCGCGGCGCGGGGTTCGCCTCCCAGGTCAGCACCGCGCTGTACGAGGCGTCCCGGCAGGCGGTCGCGGACTTCCTCGACACCCGCGCGGACGACGTCGTGGTCTTCACCCGGCACACCACCGACAGCCTCAACCTGCTCGCCGGGTGCGTCCCCGAGGGCGGGCGCGTGGTCGTCCTGGACCTGGAGCACCACGCGAACCTGCTGCCGTGGCAGCGGATCGCGCACGAGGTCCTGCCCGTCGCCGACACCCTCGAGGACACGCTCACGGCTGTCAGCCGGGCGCTGGCGACCGCCCCGACCGCGCTGCTCGCGATCACCGGAGCCAGCAATGTCACCGGTGAGGAGCTGCCCGTCGACGTCCTCGTGGCCCTGGCTCACGCGCACGGCACCCGGGTCGTGGTGGACGCCGCCCAGCTGGCCCCGCACCGTCGGATCTCGCTGCGCCGCAGCGGGGTCGACTACGTGGCGTTCTCCGGGCACAAGATCTACGCGCCGTACGGCGCGGGTGTCCTCGCCGGCCGGCGGGACTGGCTCGACGCCGGCCGCCCGCACCTCGCAGGGGGAGGTGCGGTGCGGTCCGTGGCGGTCGAGGAGACCACGTGGGCGCCGGCGCCGCAGCGGCACGAGGCCGGGTCGCCGAACGTGGTGGGCGCGGCTGGGCTGGCCGCCGCCTGCCGCGCGGTGGCCTCCCTGCCGGACGGTGCGCTGGAGGTCCACGAGAGCGCGCTGCGGGAGCGCCTCGTCCGTGGTCTCGCCGCGCTGGACGGCGTCACGGTCCACCGGGTCTGGGACGACAGCCCGTCGACCATCGGCGTCGTGACGTTCACGGTGGACGGGTTCGACCCGGGCCTGGTGGCCGCGGTCCTGTCCGCCGAGCACGGCGTCGGCGTGCGTGACGGGAAGTTCTGCGCGCACCCGCTGCTGGCGCGGATGGGGCTGGACGACGGCGCGGTGCGCGCCAGCGTCGGGGTCGGGTCCCGGCTGGACGACGTCGACCGGCTCGTCGCCGGGGTGCGCGCCCTCGTGACCGACGGTCCCCAGGTCGAGTACGTGCTCGCGGACGGCCGCTGGGCACCGGCGGCCGACCCTCGGGGTGTCGCCGACGTGCTGGAGTCCCTGACGGGGACGCGGCCGGCCGAGGTGCTGGCGCCCGCGTCGCCCTGTCAGGACGACTGAGCCGACGGGCCCGTCGTGGTCAGCGTCCGCGCTGCCCGGGGCCGAGCGAGCGCAGCAGGCTGCGGCCGATGACGAGACGCTGGATCTGGTTGGTGCCCTCGAAGATCTGCGTCACCTTCGCCTCGCGCATGTACCGCTCGGCCGGGAAGTCGCGCGTGTAGCCGGCGCCGCCGAGCACCTGGACGGCGTCCGTCGTCACGCGCATCGCCGCGTCCGTCGCGACGAGCTTGGCCACGGCCGCGGCGCGCGAGAAGTCGCGGCCGGCGTCCTTGAGGCGCGCGGCGTGCAGGTACGTGGCGCGAGCCGACGCGGTCGCGGCCTCCATGTCGGCGAGCAGGAACTGCAGGCCCTGGAAGTCCGCGATCCGCTGGCCGAACTGCTCACGCTCCGCGGCGTACCCGACGGCGAGGTCGAGCGCTGCCTGGGCGAGCCCGGTCGCGCAGGCGGCGATCCCGAGCCGGCCGGAGTCGAGGGCGGACAGCGCGATCCGCATCCCGAGGCCCTCACCGCCGACGAGCCGGTCCTCGCCGACCTCGACCCCGTCGAGCAGCACCTGCGTCGTGGAGGAACCCGTCAGGCCCATCTTGCGCTCGGGGGTGCCGAAGGACAGGCCGGGCGTACCGGCGTCCACGAGGAACGCCGAGACGCCACCGGAGCGGTCGTCGCTCGTGCGGGCGAACACGGTGTAGAAGTCGGCCTGCCCGCCGTGGGTGATCCACGCCTTCGCGCCGTCGATCCGGTAGCCGGAGCCGGTGCGGCGGGCCCGGGTCGTCATCGACGCGACGTCCGACCCGGCCTGGGTCTCGGACAGGCAGTAGGCCCCGAGGGTCGTCCCGTCGAGCAGGCGGGGCAGGAACGCGGCGCGCTGCTCGTCCGTGCCGAAGGTGGCGACGGGGTAGCAGGACAGTCCGTGCACGGACACGCCGACGCCCACCGACATCCAGGCGGCCGCGACCTCCTCCAGCACCTGCAGGTAGGTCTCGTACGGCTGGCCGCCGCCACCCAGCTCCTCCGGGTACGGCAGGGACATCACCCCCGCCTCGCCGAGGAGCGTGAACACGTCCCGGGGGAAGGTCTCGGTCGCCTCGTCCTGCGCGGCGCGCGGGGCGAGCTTCTCGGCGGCGATGGTGCGGACGAGCTGGATCAGCTCGCCGCCCTCCTCGGAGGGCAGCAGGCGGTCGACGGGCATGGCGTCCTCGTGGGTCGCGGGGCGGGGGCCGGTGGGTCGACTCTACGGCCGGGACGGGTTGCGGTCGCACGTGCCCGGAATGTGGTGGATCGTCGGTTTCGTCAGCACGCCGGCGACCAGGGAGGCCTCCATGTCCACCCGCACCACGAGCGTCTCGACCCCCACCCGGACCCGCGCGCCGCGGGTCACCCGGACCGTCGCCGCTGCCGCCGGCGCCCTGTGCCTGGCCGCCGTCCCGGCCGTCGCGCAGGCGCATCCGGGCGGCGACGGCACGAGCGCCGATCGGGGCCGCGGCCACGTGTCCACGGTGGTCGAGCGAGGGGCGCTGACCGACCTGCGCCCCGGGACGGACGACCCGACCGACGGCGCCCGGGCGGGCTTCGTCGCCGTGGGGGTGGGCGACCGCACCACCGCGGTGCTGACCCTGCGCGGCGTCCGGGCCGAGCCGGGGCGGACCCTCGGCGTTCACGTCCACGTCGGTCCGTGCGTCGAGGGTGACGGCGCCGCCGCCGGCCCCCACTACAACGTCGACGCGCAGACGGGTCGCGAGCCCGTGCGCGTCAGCCCGCGCACCGAGGTCTGGCTCGACTCCACGATCCGGCGCGGCGGCTCGTCCGTCGCCGTGGCGCGGGTGCCGTTCACCGTCGAGCCGGGCACCCGGTCCGTCGTCGTGCACGAGCGGCCGACCGCCGAGGACGGGTCCGCCGGAGAGCGGCTGGCCTGCCTGCCGGTGGAGTTCTGAGGCGAACCTGACGGAGCGGGGAGCCGGCGGTCGCGCGGCGGTGGCATCCTGCTCGCCGTGGGTACCTACCTGATCGGCGGTGGCTGGACGCCGTCCGCGCGTGACACCGTGTACGGCGCGTTCCTCGACGAGGCGGGCCGGGGCGCGCGGGTCGCGTGCGTGGTCGTCGACGAGGGGGACGGCGCGGCGCAGGCCGAGCGCTGGACGACGGCACTGCGGGCGACCAGGCCGTGCGAGCCCGTCCCGGTGCTGGTCCGGCTCGGTGACGTCCTGGACCCTGGCGACCTGGACGGCGCGGACGCGCTGCTGGTCTGCGGCGGGCTGACCCCGGCGTACGCCGACGCCCTCGCGCCCGTCGCCGGCGCGGTGCGCGACTGGCTGGGGGCCGGCCGCCCCTACGCGGGGTTCTCCGCCGGGGCGGCGGTGGCGGCCGGGTCGGCGCTGGTCGGCGGCTGGCGCGCCGACGGCGTCGTGGTCTGCTCCGAGGACGCCGGCGAGGACCTCGACGAGGTCACCGTCGCCCCCGGTCTCGGCCTGGTGCCGTTCGCCGTCGACGTCCACGCAGCCCAGTGGGGCACGCTGTCGCGCCTCGTCGCGGCGGTGTCCGCCGGGGCGGTGGCCGACGGTGTCGCGGTCGACGAGGACACGGTGCTCGTCGCGGACGGCGACGGGTTCGTCGTCCGGGGCCTGGGGCGGGCCCACCGGGTCCGCGGGACGGCGGAGGGCGTGCTGGTCCGCTCGTCCGGCGCGGGTGAGCGCCTCGGCTGACCCGGCGGCCTGGGCCGTCACGCCCAGGGCGTACCCGCGCCCTCGATCTCCTCGAACACCAGCCACGTCCTGGTCGACAGCACCCCCGGTACGCCCTGGATCCGGTTGAGGACGACGTCACGCAGGGTCGAGTTGTCCGGTGCCCGGACGAGGGCGAGGACGTCGTGGTCGGCGCCGAGCAGGGTCAGGTGCGCGACGTACGGGATCCGGCGCAGCTGCTCGGAGACCTCGCGCCATGAGTTCTGCTGCACCCGCATCGAGACGTACGCGGACGTCCCGAGACCGGCGCGCTCGGCGTCCACCTGCGCCCGGAAGCCGGTGACCACGCCGTCGGCGACGAGGCGCTCGAGCCGGGCGTAGGCGTTGGAGCGGGAGACGTGCACCCGCTCGGCGAGCGCGCGGACGCTGATCCGGGCGTCCTGCGTGACCGCGGCCAGGATGCGCCGGTCCACCGCGTCGAGGGGGCGGGCCGTTCGTCCAGACGCACCTGCCGACGCGAGTGTGTCGGCGGTCACCTGGTCGCTGCGACCGGGATTCGAGAGCCGTTCGTCCTGCATCAGCGCGACTCCTTGAACCGGATGTCCTGTCGACCCGAGCATAGGCGCTCACACCGTCTGGAGGTCGCCCCGTGGACACCGCCACGTCACCCGCGCACACCCCCGCGGACCTGCTCCCGCGCGACGAGCCCGTCCAGCTGCTGCGACCCAGCGGCGAGACGGTCGCCGACGACGCGTACGCGATGCCTCCCGTCGACGACCTGCTGGAGCTGCACCGGCGCATGGTCGTCGGGCGCCGGTTCGACGCCCAGGCCACCGCCCTGACCAAGCAGGGCCGGCTCGCGGTCTACCCGTCCTCACGCGGTCAGGAGGCCTGCCAGGTCGGCGCCGTCATGGCCGTCGCCGACACCGACTGGGTGTTCCCCACCTACCGGGAGTCCGTCGCGCTGGTCGCCCGCGGCATCGACCCGGTCGAGGTCCTCACCCTGCTGCGCGGCGACTGGCACTGCGGGTACGACCCCACCGCCGTGCGCACCGCGCCCCAGTGCACCCCGCTGGCCACCCAGACCGTGCACGCCGCCGGCCTCGCCCACGGCGAGCGCCGACAGGGCCGCGACACGGTCGCGCTCGCGTTCATCGGCGACGGCGCCACGAGCGAGGGGGACTTCCACGAGGCGGTGAACTTCGCCGCGGTGTTCAAGGCGCCCGTCGTGTTCCTCGTGCAGAACAACAGGTTCGCGATCAGCGTCCCGATCGCCAAGCAGAGCGCCGCGCCGTCCCTCGCGTACAAGGGCGTGGGGTACGGCGTGCCGAGCGAGCAGGTCGACGGCAACGACCCGGCCGCCGTCCTCGCCGTGCTGCGGCGCGCCGTCGAGCACGCCCGGACCGGCAGCGGACCGTTCCTCGTCGAGGCCCACACGTACCGCCTCGAGGCGCACACCAACGCCGACGACGCGACCCGCTACCGCGAGCAGTCCGAGGTCGCCGAGTGGCTGGAGCGCGACCCGCTGACCCGGCTGGAGGCGCACCTGCGCTCCGTCGGCGCGCTGGACGACGAGCGGCTGGACGCCGTCCGCGCCGAGGCCGAGCGGTTCGCCGCCGACCTGCGCAGCCGCATGAACGAGGACCCCCAGGTCGACCCGCTCGAGCTGTTCGACCACGTGTACGCCGAGCCGACGCCGCAGCTGCGCGAGCAGCGCGAGCTCGTGCTCGCCGAGCTGGCCGCCGACCAGGCGGACGCGACCGACGAGGAGACCCGCTGATGGCCGGGACGTCGATGGCCGCGGCGCTGACCGCCGCCATGCGCGACGCGATGACGCAGGACGAGCGGGTCGTCGTCTTCGGTGAGGACGTCGGCCGGCTCGGCGGCGTCTTCCGCGTCACCGACGGGCTCACCGCCCGGTTCGGTGAGGACCGCTGCTTCGACACCCCCCTCGCCGAGGCCGGCATCGTCGGCTTCGCCGTGGGGATGGCCATGTCCGGCATGCGGCCCGTCGTGGAGATGCAGTTCGACGCGTTCGCCTACCCCGCGTTCGAGCAGATCGCCTCGCACGTCGCGAAGACGCGCAACCGCACCCGCGGCGCCGTCAACCTGCCGATGGTCATCCGGGTCCCGTTCGCCGGCGGCATCGGCGGCGTCGAGCACCACTGCGACTCCAGCGAGGCGTACTACGCCCACACCCCGGGGCTGAAGGTCGTCACCCCCGCGACCGCCGCCGACGCGTACTCCCTGCTGCGCGAGGCGATCGACGACCCCGACCCGGTCGTCTTCATGGAGCCGAAGAAGCTCTACTGGTCCACCGACGACCTCGAGCTGCCGGTGCGCACGGAGCCGTTCGGGCAGGCCGTCGTCCGCCGTCCCGGGCGCGACGCCACCCTCGTCGCGTACGGGCCCTCCGTGCCGGTGGCGATGGAGGCGGCCGAGGTCGCCGCGCGCGAGGGCGTCGACCTGGAGGTCGTCGACCTGCGCACGATCGTGCCGTTCGACGACGCCACGGTCGCCGCGAGCGTGCGGCGCACCGGCCGCTGCGTCGTCGTCCAGGAGGCCCAGGGGTTCGCCGGGGTCGGCGCGGAGATCGCCTCACGGGTGCAGGAGCGCTGCTTCCACTCGCTGCACGCACCCGTGCTGCGCGTCAGCGGGCTCGACATCCCGTACCCGCCGCCGAAGCTCGAGCACACGCACCTGCCCGGGGTGGACCGCGTCCTGGACGCCGTCGCCCGGCTGCAGTGGGACGACGTCCCCGACGACCGGCACCTCGGCGCCGCGGCGTCGGTGGCGGGCCGCGAGTCCGTGCGCGGGGCGACGGCGTGAGCGCCCGCACGTTCCGTCTCCCCGACCTGGGGGAGGGCCTGACCGAGGCCGAGGTCGTCTCCTGGCTCGTCGAGGTCGGTGACGAGCTGCGCGTCGACCAGGTGGTCGCCGAGGTCGAGACCGCCAAGGCCGTCGTCGAGGTGCCCTGCCCGTTCGAGGGGCGGGTGGCCGTGCTGCACGCCGAGCCGGGGCAGACGCTGCCGGTCGGCGAGCCGCTGATCACCGTCGAACCCGTGCCGGGGGAGGGGCAGGAGCCCGCGTCCCACACCGCGTACCGCGAGGAGGAGCGGGCCGGGTCCGGCAACGTCCTCATCGGGTACGGCACCGGCCACGGCGGGGGCTCCCGGCGACGGCGGCGCGCGCTGCGCCCGGCGGGCGCCGGTCCTGACGGTGCCGCTGCGAACGGTGCCGCTGCGAACGGTGCCGCTGCGGACGGCGGCGGGGTGGCCCTGGCCGCAGCGCAGGTGACGGCGTCCTCCGCCGAGCGCGCCGCGACGGCGCCGCTGGTGATCTCGCCGATCGTGCGACGCATCGCCCGCGAGCGCGGTGTCGACGTCACGACCCTGACCGGGACCGGCCCGGGTGGCGTCGTCCGCCGCGCCGACGTCGAGGCCGCCGCCGGGGCGAGCGCCGTCCCCGCCGCGCGCCCGGCCGCGACCGGGGCCGCGGGCGCCACCGGGGACGCCCCCGTCCCCAGCGTGCCCGCCGACGGCGTGGAGCGGATCCCGCTGCGCGGCGTCCGCAAGGCCGTCGCGGACAAGCTGAGCCACTCCCGGCGGGAGATCCCGGACGTCACCATCTGGGTCGACGTCGACGCGACGGGCCTGCTGGAGGCCCGCGAGCAGATCAACGCCGCCCACCCGGCCCGCCCGGTCAGCGTCCTGGCGCTGCTGGCCCGGTTCACCCTGCACGCCCTCGAGCGGTTCCCCGAGCTCAACTCGCGCGTCGACACCGAGGCCGGGGAGATCGTCCGGTCCCGGGCGGTGCACCTCGGCATCGCCGCGCAGACCGACCGGGGACTCGTCGTCCCCGTGCTGCGCGACGCCCACCGGATGTCCGCGCTGCAGCTGGCCGACGCCCTGCGCGACACCACGTCGCTCGCCCGGGCCGGCGAGCTGCCCCCGTCCCGGCTGACCGGGGGGACGTTCACCCTCAACAACTACGGGGTGTTCGGCGTCGACGGCTCGACCCCGATCATCAACCACCCCGAGGTCGCCATCCTCGGCATCGGCCGGATCGTCGACAAGCCGTGGGCCGTCGACGGGCAGCTCGCCGTCCGCAAGGTCGCCCAGCTGAGCCTGGCGTTCGACCACCGCGTGTGCGACGGCGGCGTCGCCGGTGGGTTCCTGCGGTTCGTCGCCGACTGCGTGGAGAACCCCGTCCGGGCCCTGGCGACCCTCTGAGCACCGGCGGCCCGGCCACCGCCGGGCCGCCGGCCCCCAACCCCACCCCCCTTTGCTCACCAGGGCGGCCTTTGCTCACCGAGACGGTGCTTTCCGGCCTCGACACGCCGCGCCCAGTGAGCAAAGGCGGCGTGTCGTGAGCAAAGGGAGGGGCGATCGGGTGAGCCGTCGAGGGGCGGGACCTTCGGCCCTCTGCCGCGCCGCGGTGACCGGCGAGAGTCGGGGTCCGGGGCGGGAGGTCCCGGAGAGGAGACGAGGAGGTCGCCGAGATGTCGGTCCGCACCTACCACCAGCTGGCCCCCGAGCAGGTCGAGGTCGTCGTCCGCGGTGAGATGCCGCTGGGTGTCGACGAGTACGCCTCGGAGAAGGTCGCCGCCGCGACGCGCACGGTCTCCCGCCGGGTGACCCGGGCCGTCGTCCTGGTCCGACCCCGCGCGGACGCCGCCCGGCCCGTGAAGGTCGAGGTGACCGTCGACGTCGACGGGCGGATGGTCCGGGCCGAGGCGAGCGGCGCGCGGCCGAGGGAGGCCGTCGACGAGCTGGTGGACCGGCTGGCCCGCCGGCTGGACCGGCTGTCGGACCGCTGGGACCGCGGGCACGTCGTCCGCGACCGCCGGCGGCCGCGCCCCACGGTCTCCGAGGGTGCGCTGGACGCGGACGTGGTGCGGCGCAAGGAGCACGCGGTCGGCGCCGCGGACGCCGTCGAGGCGGCGCTCGACATGGAGGGCCTCGGGCACGACTTCCACCTGTTCGTGGACGCGGCGACCGGTGCGGACGCCGTCCTGCACGTCCGGGACGACGGCGCGCTCGGCCTGCTGCGCACGGCCCCGCCGGCCGCCGGGGTGCGTGCCGTTCTGCCCGCGGACGTCGTCGACGAGGGCCTGGCGCCGACCCTCACCGAGCTCGCCGCCCGGGAGCGGCTCGAGGCCGGGGGCGAGCCGTTCGTCGCCTACCGGGACGCCGCGTCGGGACGCGGTGCCGTCGTGTACCGGCGCCACGACGGGCGGCACGGGATGGTCACCACGGCCTGACCCACCGACCCGACCGGGCGGCACGTCCCGCCCCGGGCACCACGACCGACGGCGCCACCCGCGTTCCCCCCTGGGCGGGTGGCGCCGTCCTGTGCGGAGGCGGGGGTGGGGCGGGTGCAGTCGCCGGTCAGAAGACCGGCTTGCCCCCGGTGACGCCGAGGACGGTGCCCGACACGTAGCTCGCGTCGGCCGGGGACGCGAGGAAGACGAACGCGGGGGCCACCTCGGCGGGCTGGCCGGCGCGCCCGAGCGGGGTGTCCCCACCGAACGACTCGAGCTTCTCCCCGGGCTGGGTGGCCGGCTGCAGCGGCGTCCAGATCGGGCCCGGGGCGACGGCGTTGACGCGGATGCCCTTCGGGCCGAGCTCCGCGGCGAGGTTGACGGTGAAGTTGGTGATGGCGGCCTTCGTGGCGGCGTAGTCGAGCAGCGACGTCGACGGCTGGTAGGCCTGGATGGACGCGCAGTTGATGACGGTGTCGCCCCGCTCCAGGTGAGGCAGGGCGGCCTGCGTCAGCCAGAACATCGCGTAGATGTTCGTCCGGAAGACCCGGTCCAGCTGCTCGGCCTCGAGGTCCTCCAGGCCGCCGCCGCGGGCCATCTGGTAGCCGGCGTTGTTGACCAGGACGTCGAGGCCGCCGAGCTCGGTGGCGGCCTTGGCGACGACGTCCCTGCAGGTCTGCTGGTCGCGGATGTCACCGGGCAGCAGCACGCACCGGTGGTCGGCGTCCTTGACCCAGCGCGCGGTCTCCTGCGCGTCGTCCTCCTCCTCCGGCAGGTAGGAGATCGCGACGTCCGCGCCCTCGCGCGCGTAGGCGATCGCGACGGCGCGGCCGATCCCGGAGTCCCCACCGGTGATGAGGGCGCGCATGCCGTGCAACCTGCCCGAGCCCCGGTAACTCCTCTCCCCGTGGTCGGGGCGGGGGGTCATCTCCTCGGTCGACCCGGGAGGCTCCTGCTGCTGCTCGGGGAACCCGCCCTGGTCGTTGGTCAGGCTGGCGGCGTGGCGGCTGACGTCTGCCTCGGGCACGGTCGCTCCTCGGGACGGTTGGCGGGTGTCCCCTCCACGATCGGCGCGGTCGAGGACGTCCGCAATCGGGCGGGTTGACCCTGACGCAGGGTCAACCCCTCACGCTCCTGCCAGGTGCTCCCGCGACGGACGGGACCCCGGTCGGAGGGAGACGGAGATGGAGACGGAGCTGGAGAGGGAGACGGACGGACGGGACGCCGGTCCGGCGATCCGCGTGCGCGGGCTGACGAAGTCCTACGGCAAGGACGCGGTGCTGCGCGGCGTGGACCTCGAGGTCCGCCGGGGCAGCGTGCTGGCCCTGCTCGGCTCGAACGGGGCCGGGAAGACGACGACCGTGCGGATCCTGGCGACGCTGCTCAAGCCGGACGCCGGGTCGGCGGAGGTCGACGGCTACGACGTCACCACCCAGCCGAGCAGGGTGCGCGGGTCGTTCAGCCTCACCGGGCAGTTCGCCGCGGTCGACGAGGTCCTCACCGGCAGGGAGAACCTCGTGCTCGTCGCGAGGCTCCGGCACCTCGACGACCCCGGCGGCGTCGCGGACGCGCTGCTGGCGCGGTTCTCCCTGACGGACGCCGGTGGACGCCGCGTCGCGACGTACTCCGGTGGCATGCGCCGCCGGCTGGACATCGCGATGAGCCTCATCGGCGACCCGCCCGTCGTCCTCCTCGACGAGCCGACGACGGGCCTGGACCCCGGGGCGCGCCTCGAGGTGTGGCAGGCGGTCCGGGACCTGGCGAGCCGGGGGACGACGGTGCTGCTCACCACCCAGTACCTGGAGGAGGCGGAGCAGCTGGCCGACCGGGTCGCGATCCTGCACGAGGGGCGGATCATCGCCGACGGCACCGTCGACGACCTGAAGCGGCTGCTGCCGCCCGCCGAGGTCGAGTACGTCGAGAAGCAGCCGACGCTCGAGCAGGTCTTCCTCGCGGTGACCGGCGCCCGGGGGCACGGCGCGGCCCGCGCCGACGTCCGGCAGGAGGTCGCGCGATGACCACGACCTTCGTCACCGACACGGCCGCGCTGACCGGGCGCACCCTGCGCCACGTCACGCGCAGCGTCGACACCATCATCACCACGGCGGTGATGCCGATCGCGATCATGCTGCTGTTCGTCTACGTGCTCGGTGGGGCCATCGAGGCCGGGGACGAGCCGTACGTGACCTACCTGCTGCCGGGCATCCTGCTGATCACGATCGCCTCGGGCGTCTCCTACACCGGCTTCCGGCTGTTCGGCGACCTCGACAGCGGGATCTTCGAACGGTTCCAGTCCATGCCGATCGCCCGGTCCGGCGCGCTGTGGGCGCACGTGCTGACGTCGCTCGTCGCGAACCTGGTCTCGCTCGCGATCGTCGTGGCGGTCGCGCTGCTGATGGGCTTCCGGTCGGGAGCGGGCGTGACGGCGTGGCTGGCCGTCGTCGGGATCCTGGTGCTGTTCACGCTCGCGCTCACCTGGGTCGCCGTCCTCGCCGGGCTGTCCGCGTCGTCGGTCGAGGGGGCCAGCGCGTTCTCCTACCCGTTGATCCTGCTGCCCTTCGTCAGCTCGGCGTTCGTCCCGACGGAGAGCATGCCGGAGCCGGTGCGGTGGTTCGCGGAGAACCAGCCGGTGACGGCGATCGTCGACGCGGTCCGCGCGCTGCTCGCCGACCGGCCGGTGGGGGACGACCTCTGGGTCGCCCTGGCGTGGTGCGCGGGTCTGCTGGTGCTGGCGTACGGCGTCGCCCTGGCCGCCTACCGCAGGAAGATCGCGTGAGGGAGGCTGGGGCGTGCTCACGATCAGCCAGCTCGCCGCGTACGCGGGCGTCACCGTGCGAGCGGTGCGGCACTACCACCGGGTCGGGCTGCTGCCGGAGCCCGAGCGCGACCGGTCGGGCTACCGGGTCTACGACGCCGCCGCGGTGGTGCGGCTGATCCGGATCCGCACCCTCGCCGAGGCCGGGGTGCCCCTCGCCCGGGTCGAGCAGCTCCTCGACGCGCCGGCCGAGGAGTTCGCCGCCGGGGTCCAGCAGGTCGACGCCGAGCTGCGCGCGGCGATCCGGCGGCTGCAGGGCACCCGCAGGCGGCTGGCCACGCTCACCTCCGGCGAGCGCCTGGCGCTGCCGCGCAGCGTGGTGGACTACCTCGACCGGCTGCGGGGGATGGGCGTCGACGAGCGCTACCTCGCCCTGGAGCGGGACAGCTGGATCATGATCGCCGCCAAGGTGCCCGACGAGGTCGACGCCATGATCGCGACGAAGCACGCCGAGCTCGACGACCCCGAGATGGTGCGGCTGTACCACCTGCTCAGCGGCGCGCTCGACTGGTCGGTCGACGACCCGCGGGTGGTCGAGGTCGCCGACATCCTGGAGAGGCTCATGGTCCGCGCCGTCGAGTCCGGCCGGACCGGTCAGGACGGGGAGCTCGGACCGGACGGCGTGGACGACGCGTTCGTGGAGCTGCTGGACGCGGCGATGGTGGAGTCGGCCCCGGTGGCCCAGCGGCTGCTCGACATCCTGGCCGCTCGGGGGTGGAAGGGGTGGACGCGCATCGAGCGGGCGCCCGAGGGCGTCGAGTGCCGTGTCGAGTCCCGTGTCGGGGCCCGTGTCGAGGAGGACGCCTGGCACGGCGTCGGCACCGGGTGGGCCCCCAGGGGCTCGAACCCTGAACCCGCGACTTAAAAGGACGCTGCTCTGCCAGTTGAGCTAGAGGCCCGGTCCGCGGCGCGCGGCACGGCGGGGCGACCCGCCGTGCTGCCCGTCGCGCGTCCCGAGCCTAGTGCTGGACGGCGGCGACCGCGGACGCGTGCGGCCCGGCGGCCCCGTGACGCGAGGGCGCGAGCGGCCGGTTAGGTTCGTCGGGTGAGCGAGGAGACGACGGCGACGGGTCCGCGGTGGCGCCGGTGCGAGGGCAAGTGCCGGCGGGTGCTGTCGGCCGAGGCGTTCGACGGCGACTCGAACGTGTGCCGTGACTGCGGGGCCGTGGCCGAGCGGGCGGCGTCCGCGCCGACCGCCGCGCCGCGCACCCGTACGGCCACCCGGCGCGTGGCGCCCACCGGGGTGACCGGTCGCGGGGACCGGGAGGTGCGTGCCCGCCGTGCGCGGCTGCGGGCCCTGGAGCAGCTCGCGACCGAGCACCCCGAGGAGTTCGAGCGCTACCTCGCAGCCACCCGGGAGGCCGAGGGCCTCTGAGCCCGGCGCGTCGTGGGCGGCGTCACGGACGCGGCGGTCCGTCCGTGCGTCCCGGCCCAGGACCGTACGGGGAACCGAACGGGGTCGCTGCCGCGTCCTCGTGCGCGGGCGGTGCCGGGGGACGGCCGCCGGCGCTCCTGCGCCCGGTGAAGACCGCTGCCACGAGCAGCCCCGTCCCGACCACGACCAGGACGGTCCCCGCGACACCCCAGAGCTGGAAGAGCGCCGGCCCGCCGTACGGGCCGCGTCCGAGCGCGTAGGTGGCGGAGACGGCCAGCCACACCACGTCGTTGACGAGCAGGACCGCGAGTCCGGCCGCGGCCAGCCGGGCCCACGCCCCGGCGCCCAGTCGGGTCAGGGCGAGCACGAGCCCGACCACGAGCACCGCCATCGTCGGGAGCTCCGTCGTCACCACGCTCGCCAGGTAGCCGTTGGCCACGGTCCCTCCTCGTGCTCGACGCAGACGGTCCGCCGCCGTCGCCCGCGATCCTGCCAGGCGGACCCGGCGCCCCGGCGCCCGTCCCCTGACGGACCGGGTGGGAGCGATCCCACATCGTCCATTGACTCTACGTATGACCACAGTCACACTCGGTGACTCCAGCGTCGAGCCGAGGAGGACTGACATGGGACGTCGAAGCAGGGGGACGCGCACGAGGAGGTGGACGGCGGCCGCGCTCGCCGCGGGGCTCGTGACCGCCGGCGCAGGGGTGGTCGCCGCCGGAGGCGTCGCGCTCGCCGACCCGCCGCACGTCGACAACCCCTACGCAGGGGCCACGCAGTACGTCAACGACAGGTGGTCCGACGCGGTGCTCGAGACCGCCGACCGGCAGGGCGACCCCGACCTCGCCGCGCAGATGCGCGCCGTCGCCGACGAGCCCACCGCCGTCTGGATGGACCGCATCGGGGCCGTCCACGGCAACGCGGACGGGCCCGGCCTGAGGTACCACCTCGACGCCGCCCTGGAGCAGCAGCGGGCCGACGGTCAGGTCGTCCTGACGGTCGTCGTCTACAACCTGCCCGGCCGGGACTGCTTCGCGCTCGCCTCGAACGGCGAGCTGCCCGCCACCGACGAGGGCATGCGGCGCTACCGCACCGAGTACGTCGACGTCATCACCGGCATGCTCGCGGAGCCGCGCTACCGCGACCTGCGCGTCGTCGCCGTCGTCGAGCCCGACTCGCTGCCGAACCTCGTCACGAACGCGTCGCACCCGGCGTGCCAGCAGGCCGCGCCGTACTACCGCGAGGGGGTCGCGTACGTGCTGGACGCTTTCCACGCTCTCCCGCACGTCTACAGCTACGTCGACGCCGCCCACGCCGGCTGGCTGGGCTGGGACGACAACGCCGGACCGGCGGCCCAGCTCCTCGCCGATGTCGCGCGCTCGACCCGCGCCGGTCTCGCGTCGGTCGACGGCTTCGTCACCAACACCGCCAACACCACGCCGCTGGTCGAGCCGCACCTGCCCGACCCGTGGGCGCAGCGCGGCGGCCAACCGGTCCGCTCGGCGCAGTGGTTCGAGTGGAACACTGCCTTCGACGAGACCGACTGGACCTCCGACCTGCACCGCCGGCTCGTCGCCGCCGGCTTCCCGGCGAGCACCGGGATGCTGGTCGACACCAGCCGCAACGGCTGGGGCGGTCCGAACCGCCCGCAGGCCCCCTCCGGCAGCGGTGACGTCCACGCGTTCGTCGACGCCTCGAGGGTCGACCGGCGCAACCACCGCGGCGCCTGGTGCAACCCGAGCGGCGCAGGGCTGGGCGAACGCCCCCAGGCCTCCCCGGCGGGGTTCCCGCAGTCGCACCTGGACGCGTTCGTGTGGGTCAAGCCGCCGGGCGAGTCCGACGGGTCGTCGCAGGAGATCCCGAACGACGAGGGCAAGGGGTTCGACCGGATGTGCGACCCGACCTACGTCTCGCCGCGCCTGGGCAACCGCCCCACGGGTGCCCTCCCGGACGCGCCGCTGTCCGGCAAGTGGTTCGAGGCCCAGTTCGTCCAGCTGGTGACCAATGCCCACCCGCCGGTCCACCCGGACGGCGACCCGGGACCGTCCCCGACGTCCACGCCGACGTCCACGCCGACGTCCACGCCGACGTCCACGCCGACGTCCACGCCGACGTCCACGCCGACCGGCGTCCCCGGCGCGTGCACCGCGACGCTGCGGGTCGTGGGCTCCTGGCCGGGCGGCTTCCAGGCCGAGGTGGTCGTCGTCGCCGGCCCGGCCGGGACGACGACCTGGCGCACGTCCTTCACGCTGCCGGCCGGGACGTCGGTCCAGCACGCGTGGTCCGGGCAGGTGGTGTCGGACGGCTCCCGGACGACGGTGACGAACGCCGCCTGGAACGGCACCCTCGCCGCGGGGGCGAGCACGTCGTACGGCTTCATCGGGGCGGGTGACGCGCCGTCCGCGGTGCCCGTGGACTGCAGCGCCTGACGTCCCCCGGACGCCCGCCGCCGCCCGGTCCGCCACGTGCGGGCCGGGCGGCGCACGGCATCAGGGCGTCGGTGCGGGGGGCTACGGTGCGGCGCATGACCGACCCGTACCTGAGGTTCCCGTCGCTGCGCGGCGACGTCGTCGCGTTCGTCGCGGAGGACGACGTGTGGCTGGCCCGGCTCGACGGCGGACGCGCCTGGCGGCTGACCGCCGACGGTGCGCCCGCCGCCGACGTGCACCTCGGCCCGGACGGGCGGCACGTCGCCTACGTCAGCCGCAGGGACGGCGCCGGCGAGGTCCACGTGGTCGGCACCGAGGGCGACCGTCCGCGCCGGCTGACGTGGTGGGGGGACGACCGGGTCGCGGTCCTCGGTTGGGCGCCGGACGGGCGGGTCGTCGCGTCGTCCGCCGTCGGTGAGCCGTTCTCCAGCCGCGTCTGGGCCCGCGCGGTCCCGCTGGACGGCGGTCCCGCCGAGCGCCTGCCCCACGGCCCGGTGACGGGCCTCGCGCGCGGCCCGGGCGGCGCCGTCGTGCTGTCCACCGGGCACGGCGGCCGGCGGCGCGACTACGCGTGGTGGAAGCGCTACCGCGGCGGGACGGCGTCCCGGCTCTGGGTCGACCCGGACGGGAGCGGCTCCTTCGAGCGGCTGCGGCCCGACCTCGACGGTCAGCTCGTCCGGCCGATGTGGGTCGGCGACCGGGTGGCCTTCCTGTCCGACCACGAGGGGTCCGGCAACCTCTACTCCTGCCTGCCGGACGGCTCCGACCTGCGACGGCACACCGACCACGACGGGTTCTGGGCCCGCGACGCCGCCACCGACGGCACCCGCGTCGTGTACGTCAGCGGCGGTCACCTGCACGTCGTCGACGAGCTGACCGCGGACTCCGTCCCCCGCCGCGTCGACGTGCGCACCCACGGCCCGGCGACCGGCCGGGCGCCCCACCACCCGCCCGCGTCCCGGCACCTCGGCTCGCTGTCGGTGGACCGCACCGGGCGGGCCAGCGCCCTCGAGGTGCGGGGGACCGTCCACTGGCTGACCCACCGGGACGGCCCGGTCCCGGCGCTCGCCGACACCCCCGGTGTCCGGGCGCGGCTGCCCCGGGTCCTGGGCACCGCCGCAGCCCCCGCAGCGCCCCGGCCCGGAGGGCCCGCGCAGGAGCCGCCGGCCGTCGTGTGGGTCAGCGACGGCACCGGTGAGGACGGCCTGGAGGTCTCGACCGGCGAGGGCGAGCCGCGCCGCCTCGTCACCGGCGGCCTGGGCAGGGTGCTCGAGCTCGTCGCCGCCCCCGACGGCTCGCGGCTGGCCGTCGCGTCCCACGACGGGCGGGTGCTGGTCGTGGACGCCTCGTCCGGGGACGTGCGCGAGCTCGCGCGGTCGGAGCACGACGCCGTCACCGACCTCGCGTTCTCACCGGACGGCGCGTGGCTGGCGTGGTCCCACCCGGGGCCGTGGCCGCTGCGCCAGATCCGGCTCGCGCACGTGCCCGACGGTGCCGTGGTCGACGCGACACCGCTGCGGTTCACCGACACCGACGCCGCGTTCACCGCCGACGGCCGGTACCTGGCGTTCCTGTCCCGGCGCACCTTCGACCCGGTCTACGACGAGCACGTCTTCGACCTCTCCTTCCCCGCGGGCACCCGGCCGTACCTGCTGCCGCTGGCCGCCGACACGGCCTCGCCGTTCGACCCGCAGCGTCTGGGCCGACCGTTCGCCGGGCCGCCGGAGCACGGGCGGCAGGGCGGACCCGACGAGGACGCCGCGACGGACGGCACCGCGCCCGTGGCGCAGCTGTCCGTCCGGGTGGACCTCGACGGCCTCGTCGACCGGGTCGTCCCCGCGCCGGTCCCCGCGGCCCGCTACCGCGACCTGCGCGCGGTCGCCGACGGCCTGGTCTGGCTGCGCGAACCGCTGCACGGCGAGACCGGGGACGACCTGGCCCGCCCGGGTGGCGACGCCCCGCGCCCGGTGCTCGAGCGCATCGACCTGCGCCACGGCCGGTGCACCGTGCTGGCGGAGGGCGTCGATGCGGTCGAGGTGTCCGGTGACGGGTCGCGGCTCGTGCTGCGGGACGGCGAGGCGCTGCGCGTCGTCCCGGCCGACCGACCCGTCAAGGCCGACGAGCAGGACCCCGACGCGCGGGTCGAGGTCGACCTCGGGCGGGTGCGCCTGACGGTCGACCCCGCCGCCGAGTGGCGGCAGATGCTCGATGAGGCCGGCCGGCTGATGCGCGAGAACTTCTGGGTCGAGGACATGGCCGGAGTCGACTGGGACGCCGTCCTCGACCGGTACCGCCCGCTGCTCGACCGCGTCGCCACCCGCGACGACCTGTCCGACGTCATCTGGGAGACCATCGGCGAGCTCGGCACCTCGCACGCGTACGAGGTCCCGCCGGAGCGTCCCGTCGAGTCGTCGCACCGGCTCGGTCGGCTCGGGGCGGACCTCGAGCGCGGGGACGACGGCCGGTGGCGCGTCGTCCGGGTCCTGCCGGGGGAGAGCTCCGCGGGTCAGGCGCGCTCGCCGCTGCGCGCGCCCGGCGTGGGTGTCGTCGAGGGCGACGTGCTGGTCGCGGTCGACGGGCGCGAGGTCGACCCGGTCACCGGTCCGGGGCCGCTGCTCGTCGGTGCCGCCGGGGTCCCCGTCGAGCTGACCGTCGAACCCGCTGCCGGCGGTGGACGGCGTCGCGTGGTGGTCGTGCCGCTGGCCGATGAGACGGCGCTGCGTTACCAGGCGTGGGTCGCCGACCGTCGCGCCGTCGTCCACGCCGCGACGGGCGGTCGGGTCGGTTACCTGCACGTCCCGGACATGGTGGCCACGGGGTGGGCGCAGCTGCACCGCGACCTGCGGACGGAGGTCACCCGCGACGCCCTCGTGGTCGACGTGCGGGACAACCGCGGCGGCCACACCTCGCAGCTGGTGATCGAGAAGCTGTCGCGGGAGGTCCTGGGCTGGGAGGTCGCCCGCGGGCAGCGTCCGGACACCTACCCGATGCACGCCCGGCGCGGGCCGCTGGTGTGCCTGGCCGACGAGAACGCGGGCTCGGACGGCGACATCGTCACCGCGGCGATCAAGGCCCTGGGGCTGGGGCCGGTCGTCGGGATGCGCACGTGGGGCGGGGTCATCGGCATCGACATGCGGTACGCGCTGGTCGACGGCACGGCCGTCAGCCAGCCCAAGTACGCGTTCTGGTTCGACCACGCAGGCTGGGACGTCGAGAACCACGGCGTCGACCCGGACGTCGAGGTGCCGTTCCCTCCGCAGGCGTGGGCCACCGGTCAGGACCCGCAGCTCGACGAGGCGCTGCGGATCGTGCAGGAGGCACTGGCCGCAGCCGCACCGAGCACGCCGCCGGACCCGGCGACCCGCCCCTCACGGGTGCCGCCGCCGCTGCCGCTCCGTCCCTGAACCCCCCTCAGCCCGCGGCGGGCAGCAGCGGCGGGTCGGCCAGGCGCGCCAGCTCGACGGCCTGCTCGGGGAACCAGGCGCCTGCCGGCGGGTCGACCCGGCCCCACTCGGGGTCGACGACGGGCTCGCCCGGCAGCCCGCGGCCGCACTGGCCGTCCGACTCGCCGGGCACCTTGACCCACAGGTACGCGTCGAGCAGGGGGTTCGAGGTGTCCGTGGTGGGCCGTGGCCCGACGCCGCGACCGGGCGGGTTGCACCAGTCCTGCGGATCCGGGTAGGCGCCGGTCGGTGGCGTCCAGGGCCCCTGGCCGTTGCGGCTGGTGTCGATGACGAAGTGCGGCATGACCGCCGGGTCCCGGGTCAGGCCCGTCTGCGCGTACGCCTCGTCGTAGGCCGCGTCGGTCAGGTGCCAGGTCGAGAAGTCCGCCGGGTCCGCGGGGTGGTACTGGCTGGCGCACCAGGACCGGTCCCACCAGCTGGCCCGGTCCAGGTGGATGCACTGGGCGATCCACGTCCCGTACTTCTCCAGGTGCGCGGTCTCCCGGTAGTTGGACACGTTGACGAAGAACCCGTCGGCCCGATCGACGCCGGCCTTGATCAGCCGGTCCGCGGCGTCCCCGACGCCGAGCCAGGACGAGTGGGTCCCGTCCAGGTACACCCTCGTCCCGGGTCGCGCGGTGAGGGCGTCGACGGCGTAGGAGAGCATCGCGAACCGGTCCGCTGCGGCGGTCGCGGGGTCCGCCTCGGCCGGCTGGCACCACTCGAGCTCGCCGTTGATCGTCGTGTACCAGGGGATGATCCCCAGGCCGTCCGGTTCCAGCACCACGATCGCCTCACCGCCGCCGAGGCCGGCGGCGAAGCCGTCGACCCAGTCGCGGTACTCCTGCGGGGTCCTCGCCCCGCCGGCGGAGTACTGGGCGCAGTCGCGGAACGGCAGGTTGTACGCCACCAGCACCGGGACGGTGCCCCTGGTGCTGGCACGCTTCACGGTCGCCCGCACCTCGGCCTGCGTCCGCCGCGGGTCGGGGGACTCGATCCACACCGCGGTGGGCGTGCGCGTCATGGCCTCGACCCGGGCGGCGTCCTCGTGCCGGCCGGTGGCCCGCAGCCGCGCGAGGTGCTGGCGCGCGTCGGACGACGGTCCTGGCGCGTACAGCTCGACGTCATCGAGGCTGGCGGTGGCGGTGGCGTTACGCGGGGCCCCCGGCGTGGAGGCACCCGCCGGCGGGGGTGCGACGTGCGCCACGACCAGGGCGGCGCAGGCCACCGTCAGGGCGACGGCGACGCCGGGACGCCGTACCTCCGCGGGTCGGGGACGGGTGGTGAGGACCATGGCGACCTCCGCGTCGGAGAAATCGTGGGAGCGCTCCCGTGGGTAGTCACGACCGTGCCACCGACGACGGCGTCGCACAAGGGCCGGCTCAGGCGCCGACGACGTCCGGGACCGGCGCCGGCATCCGCGACGCGGGCAGTGCGGCGGCCGGGTCGTCGGGGAGCTCGAGCGGCGCGGACCGCCCACCGAAGACCTTCACCTCGACGGGGGCCTCCAGGCTCACGCCCTGCATCGCGTCGAGCTCGTCCCGCGGGACGGTGCCCCACAGCACGTCGCCCAACGCCATGGACGCCGCGACGAGCCTGCCGCCCCGGGTGATGGTGACGCTGACGGGCACTCGGGCGTGGGTGACGTCGACGCCGTTCTCCTCGATCATGGCGGTCGCCTGAGGGGGCAGTGCCAGCAGCGCGGACGAGCCGGGCAGTGCCAGCTCGTACGTCAGCTCGGGGCTCCACTCGTCACCGACGGCGAGCCAGGCGGGAGTGGTGGCACCCGCGAGGGCCTGCACCGCACCGGAGGGGACCTCGCCGGACTCCAGCCACTGTCCGACGGGCAGTCCCGTCATCTGCGGGATGCTCACCTCGTACCACGTCCCGGGCGGCTGCTCCCAGATCATCGGGGCGCGCAGGTACGCCTGGTCGCCGAGCAGCGCGAAGTGGAGGGTCAACGCGGTCCCGTCCGGCCAGACCGTCTGCGCGACCGTCATCGCGCGCTGCGCGACGTCGTAGCGGTACTCGACGAGGGCCTCGTCACCGACGCCGTCGACGAGGAAGCTGCGGCGCTCCTCCACCGAACCGGCACCCTCGGCGCGCAGGCGGTCCAGCGCCGCCCGAAGCACCCCGACGGGGTCGCCGGGCCCGTACCCCGGTCCGCTGTTGACAGGCGCCGCGCTGGGGGACGCGGTCGACATCGGGGACGACGCCGCGGCGCCACGCCCGCGCGAGGCGGGAGCGCAGCCGGACAGACCGAGGACGGACAGGGCTGACATCCCGAGCAGGGCACGACGGCGCACGAGTCGGGGACCCTACCGGGTGGGCCGGTCGTGTCGCGGGCGATGCCGATCAGGGGCAGTGGCAGGGTCAGCGGCGCGGTCAGTAGCGGAAGTGCCCCAGCAGCCGGCGCAGGTCGGCGGACAGGTCCGCCATCCCGCGCGCCGCGTCCTGCAGCTGGGTGACGCCCTCGCTGCTGGCCCTGGTGGCGGTGGCCAGACCGCCCACGGTGGCGGCGATGCCGTGGCTGCCCTGCGCCGCCTCGCCGACGTTGCGGCTCATCTCCGTGGTGGTGGCGGCCTGCTCCTCCACGGCCGCGGCGATCGTCGTCTGGTGCTGGCTGATGAGCTGGATGACCGCGACGACGCCCTCGATGGCCTCGGCGGCCTCGCGGCTGTCCGAGCGGATGGCCTCCAGGCGCCGGCTGATGTCCTCCGTCGCCTTCGCGGTGCCCTGGGCGAGCTCCTTGACCTCGTTGGCGACGACGGCGAAGCCCTTGCCGGCCTCCCCGGCGCGGGCGGCCTCGATGGTCGCGTTGAGCGCCAGCAGGTTGGTCTGCTCCGCGATGGTGGTGATGACCCGCATGACGTCACCGATGCCCGCGGTCGACTCGCCCAGCCGGCTGACGGTGGCGGTCGTCCCGGTGGCGGCCGCGACCGCCTGGTCGGCGACCGACACGGCCTCGGCGGCGCTGCGGGCGATCTCGTCGATCGCCGAGCCCATCTGCTCGGTGCCCGCGGCGAGCCGGGTGACGTGCTGGCTGACGTCCGCGGCGGACGCGCTCACGGCGCCGGCCTGCGCGGAGGCCTCCTCGGAGCTCGCCGCCACCGACTCGTTGACGTCCCGCAGCTGCGCGGCGGCGGCGTCCAGGGTGGCGGCGTTCTCGGCCACCGCGCCCAGCGTCGCGCCGATCCGCTCGGCGGCCTCGTCGACGGCGCGGCCGAGCTGGGCGATCTCGTCCGAGCCGTCCGTGCGCAGCCGGGTGGTGAGGTCACCGGCGGCCAGTGCGGACAGGGCCTCGACGGCACGGCGCAGCGGACGGCGCAGGCCGCGGACGAGCAGGACGGCCAGTCCGCCGGCCAGCAGGACCGTCAGGACGGCGACGGCCAGCCCGCGGGCGTCGGCGGCCCGGCGGGCACCCGAGAAGGCGGCGACCGCCTGCTCCTGCTCGGCGGCCACGGACTCGGCGTAGGCGGCGGCACCCCCCAGCGCGAGGCCGTAGGGCTCCTGCTCCTGCACGTTGACCACGTTCGCGGCGGTCGGCAGGTCCCCGCTGCGGACGAGGTCGACGACCTCGTCGTCCATGGCCTGGAACTGCTCGAACCCGGCCGCGACGTCGTCGAGCGCCGCGCGCTGCTCCGGTGAGGCGGGCATGCCCTCCAGCTCGGCGAGGACGTCGGTCACCCGGCCACGGGCACCCTCGAAGGCGTCCCGCACACCCGGGTCGCCCTCGATCACGTACGCGGTCTGCAACCCGTACATGTCGGAGAACCGGAACTGCAGCGTGGTGATGGCGACGGCCTTGGGGTCGACCACCTCGACGATGTGGCGGGCCTGCTCGTCGAGCGCACTGCGGACCCGGTAGGCGTCCACGGCCGAGGCGACGAGCATGAGGAGGACCACGCCGAAGGCGGCGTAGGTCCGGTGGGCCAGGGACAGTCGGTGCATCGGGTGCCCTTCTCGATGACGCGAGGTACGTCGACGGGAACCCATCGGCCGGTCGGGCGACGACCTGAGCAGGCGTCGGGGGCACGTCTCTGTGGAAACTCGGGTGCCCCGACGCCGTCCGGCTGGCACGGTGGTGCGCTCCCGCCGGGTCGCAGGCGCCGCGACCGGGCGGGAGCCTTGTGAGAGAACCCTTCGAGACGGAGAGAACCGTGAAGCAGCTCGGCCGCAAGCTCGTGTCCTGGGCGTCGATCCTCGAACCGACGACCGAGGCGCAGGCGCGTGCGGCGTCCACCATGCCCTTCCTCTACCCGCACCTGGCCCTGATGCCCGACGCCCACCTGGGCAAGGGCGCGACCGTCGGGTCGGTCATCCCGACGGAGCGGGCGATCATGCCGGCGGCCGTCGGTGTCGACATCGGCTGCGGCATGGACGCCGTCCTGACGCCGTTCACCCGTGGCGACCTGGTCGGGTCCGGTCCGCTGGGTGACCTGAGGACGGCGATCGAGCGGGCCGTCCCGTTGTCGGCGGGCTCGTACAACGCCGCCGTCACGGACGACCGGACGCGGGAGCGGGTCGAGCAGCTGGAGAAGGCGGCCGAGGCCGCGCGGTTCGACCCCGACCAGTACGCGGGTACGTGGCGGCGCCAGCTCGGCTCGCTGGGGTCGGGCAATCACTTCATCGAGGTGACCGCGGACGAGCAGGACCGGGTCTGGCTGTTCCTGCACTCCGGGTCCCGGGGCGTCGGCAACAAGATCGCGATGCACCACATCAAGGTCGCCCAGCGGATCGCGCAGAAGTGGCACATCGCGCTGCCGGACCGGGACCTGGCGTACCTCGTCGAGGACTCCGAGGAGTTCTGGGCGTACGTGCGGCAGATGCGGTGGGCGCAGGAGTTCGCGCGGCTGAACCGGGCCGAGATGATGGACCGGGTGGCCGACTGCGTGGGCGAGCACACCGGCACGCCGGTGGAGCGGCTGCAGGAGATCTCCTGCCACCACAACTACACGGAGCAGGAGGAGCACTTCGGCCGGACGGTGTGGCTGTCCCGCAAGGGCGCGATCGACGCGTCCGAGGGTCGCTGGGGCCTGATCCCCGGGTCGATGGGCGACGCGTCGTACGTCGTGGTGGGCAAGGGCAACCGGATGTCGCTGAACAGCGCCCCGCACGGCGCGGGCCGGGCGTACTCGCGGGCCGCCGCGCGGCGGACGTTCACGATGGACGACCTGGCCGAGCGGATGGCCGGCATCGAGTGGTCCGGCTCGACGGAGTTCCTCGACGAGCACCCGTCGGCGTACAAGCCGATCGACCAGGTGATGGCCGACGCCGCGGACCTCGTCGAGGTCCGGCACACCCTGCGTCAGGTCGTCAACGTCAAGGGCGACTGACCCGCACGTGGCCCTCGGGTTCGTCCCGGGGGCCACGTGCCAGGGTGGACCACGTGACCGAGCCGACGCCCTTCCCCGAGCCGGCGCCCGTGGAGGGCGTCCTCTTCGACTTCCACTCCACCCTGGTCGACCAGGGGGACGGTGCCGCCTGGCTGCGCCTGGCGTGGCAGCACGCCGGTCGTGACGGCGAGCCGGCCGCGGCCCTCGGGGCGGGGACGGCCGCCGAGCTCGCCGGGTACGTCGACCGCATCTGGGAGCACGCCCGCGAGGTCGACCCGCACAGCCGGCGCGACCTCGGCCCGGCCGAGCACCGCGGGGTGTTCGACACCCTCGTCGGCGCCGTGGAGGCGATCGACGCCGACCTCGCGCACTCCCTGTACGAGGTCATGCTCGAGACGTGGATCCCGTACGACGACGCCGTGCCGGTGCTGCAGGCCCTGCGGGACAAGGGGATCCGCACCGCCCTGGTGTCGAACATCGGTACGGACGTGCGCGCCGTCCTGGACCGCGCGGGCCTCGGCACGCTCCTGGACGCCGTCGTCCTGTCCTACGAGGTGGGGACCGTCAAGCCGCAGCCCGACATCTTCCGTCGCGCCCTGGAGCTGCTCGACGTCGCACCCGAGCGGGCGCTGATGGTCGGCGACAGCTGGAAGGACGACGCGGGGGCGGCTGCCCTCGGGATCCGGACGCTGATCCTGCCGCGCACCTCGGGCGCCAGCCACGGCCTCGACCAGGTGCTGCGGCTCGTCGGCTGACGCGTTCCGCGCCGAGGGCACGCCGACCCTGGGTCAGGCGGCCACCGGCTCGGGTGCCGGTGCACGCTCGTCGAGCCGGGTGTCCCGGCGGTGGCAGCGCACGCTGTGCGCCACGGCCGCCACCCAGACCGCCACGAGCAGGCCGTACGTGCCGTACGCGACGGCGTCGCCGGCGTCCACCCAGTCGCTGCGCAGCAGCGTGCGGGAGTTCGTCACGACGATGACGCCGCCGACGAGCGACCCGAGGACGCGTGGCGGCAGGAGCCGCACGAGCCAGGCGGCGATCGGTGCCGCGACGACCCCTCCGAGCAGCAGCGCCAGCACCCAGGTGAGGTCGATCCCGGCGGTGCCCAGGGCGAGCAGGAACCCACCGCTGGCCGCTAGGGCGACGACGAACTCGCTCGTGTCGACCGAGCCGATGACCTTGCGCGGCTCCAGCCGGCCGCTGGCCAGCAGCGCGGGGGTGCCCACCGGACCCCACCCGCCGCCTCCGGTCGCGTCGAGGAAGCCCGCGAGCAGCCCGACCGGGGACAGGAAGCGACGTCGCAGCGGCAAGTGGGTCCTCCCGGTCGGCAGGCCGCGCAGCGTGAAGCGGGCCAGCACGTACGAGCCGAGGGACAGCAGGATGACGGCCATCAGCGGCGCGGCGACGTCGGTCGACAGCGACGACAGGAAGGTCGCCCCCGCGAACGCGCCGACGGCACCGGGCAGGGCGACGCGGCGGACGACGCGCCAGTCCACGTTGCCGAACCGGGCGTGCGAGACGCCCGAGGCGAGCGTCGTGCCGATCTCCGCCAGGTGGATGGTGGCCGACGCCGCGGCCGGGTTGGTGCCGACGGCCAGCAGCAGCGTCGTGGACGTGACGCCGTAGGCCATGCCCAGGCTGCCGTCGACGAGCTGGGCGCCGAGACCGACGAGGGCGAGGAGGACGAGCCTGCGCACGGGGGCTCCTTCAGGTGGGGTGACGGGTGGGTTCCGGGTCGGCCGTCACCGACACAGCGCGCTGGCGACCCGCAGCAGGTCGACCGCGCGCCGGCTCACCAGCCGCTCGGGGCTCCCGTCGTCCACCACGAGGGCAACAATCCCGATAGGTCCAGTGGGATTTCAACTCGCGACCGCATCGTGGACGGCGGTCTCACGGGTTGTCCCACGCCGCGGCGTCCTGGGACAGCCGCAGCACGTCCTCCGGCAGCCGGCCGGAGGCCAGGTCCGCCAGCGTCACCGTCTCCAGCACCGCGCGGACGTTGGCCCGCACGGCGACCCACAGCGGCAGCAGCGGCTCGGCGGAGCCGGTGTAGGCCAGCTCCGGCGGCCGCGCCCCGCGCACGGACATCAGCGGCCCGTCCACGGCGCGGACGACGTCGGCGACCGACACCCGCGCGGCGTCGTGCGCGAGGTGGTAACCACCGTTGAGGCCCCGCACGCTGCGCACCAGGCCGGCCCGGCGCAGGTCCCCGAGGATCGTCTCCAGGAACTTGCGGGGGATCTCCTGCGCCCGGGCGAGCGCGTCGGCGCTGGTCGCGGCCCCCGGCTCCGCGCTGGCCAGCTCGATCGCCGCGCGCACGGCGTAGTCCGCCTTCGCCGAGATCCGCATCGGGCCATTCTCGCCGGTCGACGACGCGCACGCGGACCGGGAGGCGCTGTCGGCGCGACGGCCTAGCGTGCGGCCGTGCCCGCCCGTCGCGACCCCGTCGCCGTCCTGACCGCGGCCCAGCTGAACCGTGCCACCCTCGACCGGCAGCTGCTGCTGCGGCGACGGCGCCTCGGCGTCGCGCAGGCCCTGACCCGTCTCGTCGGGCTGCAGGCGCAGGCCACCGACCCGCCCTTCCTGGGGCTGCTGGCCCGGCTCGACGACTACCACCCCGAGCAGCTGTCGCGCGCCCTGCTGCGGCGCCGCGCGGTGCGCACGACGCTGCTGCGCGGCACCGTCCGCGTCGTGACCACGGACGACGCGCTGTGGCTGCGCCCGACCGTCCAGCCCGTCCTCGACCGCGGGTTCCGGGCGAACGCGCTCTCGGCCCAGCTGGACGGCGTCGCGGTCGCCGACGTCGCCGCGCACGCCGCCCGGCTGCTCGACGCCCGGGTGCTCACGACCGCGCAGCTCAGGGAGGAGCTGGGACGCGCCTTCGCGCGCCCACCCGCCGCGCTGGCCCACGCCGCGTGGGCGATGGTCCCGACGGCGCGGGTGGGCCCGAGGAACCTCTGGCGGGGCACGGGGCAGGTCCAGCACACGGGCCTCGAGTCGTGGGTGGGGCGACCGCTGGTCGGCGGTGACCACCGCGACGAGCTCGTGCTGAGGTACCTGCGCGGGTACGGGCCGGCGACCGTCGCCGACATGCAGAAGTGGAGCGGTCTGCAGGGTCTGCGGGACGTCGTGGACCGCCTCGGTGAGCGGCTGGTCCCGCTGACCGACGAGCGGGGCCGGCATCTCTGGGACGTCGCGGGTGCCCGCCGGCCACCGGCACGCACGCAGGCGCCGGTCCGGCTGCTGCCGGACTTCGACGACGTCCTCATCGGCTTCGACGACCGCACCAGGGTGATCTCGCCCGAGGCCCTCGGGGAGGTGTTCACCGTCAACGGGATCGTCCGTCCCACCGTGCTCGTCGACGGGCGGGTCGCCGGTACGTGGTCCGTCGAGCGCGACGGCGTGCGGGCCCGGCTCGTGGTGTCGCCGTTCGACCCGCTGCCGCCGTCGGTGACCGAGGGGCTGCGGGGCGAGGCGACGCGCGTCCTCGCCGTCCGCGAACCCGACGCCGACCGGTGCGAGGTCACCGTGGGCTGTCAGCGGTGACCGGCAGGATCGCCACCATGACCTCCTCCGCGTCCCCCAGGCACCACACCATCGACTACGTCGAGCTCACGGTCACCGACCTGCAGGAGGCGAAGCGGTTCTACGCCGAGGCCTTCGGCTGGCGCTTCACCGACTACGGGCCCGGGTACGCCGGGATCACCGACCCCCGCGACGAGTCGCCACCCGAGGTCGGCGGCCTCGCCCTCGGTGACGAGACGCGGCCGGGCGGCCCGCTCGTGCTGCTCTACTCCGACGACCTGGACGAGTCCGTGGACGCGGTGACCCGGGCGGGCGGCCGGGTGGTCGACGGCCCGTACGCCTTCCCCGGCGGCCGCAGGTTCCACTTCGCCGACCCGAGTGGCAACGAGCTCGGCGTCTGGGCGCAGGCGTAGCCCCCGCGGGACGACGAAGGCCCCCCGCCAGTGGCCCTGTTCGGCTTTTAGTGTGGGTTCACGGGGTGCAAATGGCGCACGCTGAGCGCGCCCTGGTTCGTAGAGCCGGGGCGCGCTTCGTCATGAGCGGCGCCACCCTCGGGCACCGGTAGCGTCGCAGCCCGGGTCGGCTTCCCTGCTCAGGCGGGGCGTGTCGGCGTGTCGGCCCAGGGCCGCTCCGCTGGCTTCGTTCTCCTACAGGTAGCGGCAGACGTCCTCGGGCCGGCAGGTGTCGGGGTCGGCTTCGTTGGCGTTGTCACGCAGCTGTGCGACCGTCTCTCGGAGCGCTTGCAGCTCGGCGATTCGCCGGTCGAGGTCGGCGAGTCTGGAGCTGAGCAGCCGGTTCACGTGCCGGCACGGGGTGGTTCCCCCGTCGCGCAGCTCGATGACGTCGCGAATCTGGGCCAGTGTCAGGCCGGCGGCACGGCCGCGGCGGATGAAGTCGAGCCGGTCCACGGCCTCGGCAGTGAACTGGCGGTAGCCGTTCGCGGTGCGTTCGGCAGGGGTGAGCAGGCCGGCGTCCTCGTAGAACCGCAACGTCTTCGGGCTGGTGCCGGTGGCCTTGGCGAGTTCGCCGATGCGCATGGCGGTCTCCTGCTGTGTCGGCTTGACCTTCCAGCACGGTGGAAGGTTGATGCTGGTTCCAGTCAAGCACCCCAGGCAGAGTGGAAGGGAAGCACCCATGGCGCAGGACTACCAGGTCGACTTGGCCGTCATCGGTTCCGGCGGTGCGGCGATGGCCGCGGGCATCGCCGCCAGGCAGGCAGGGGCGAGCGTGGTGCTGGTCGAGTCCGGAGTGCTGGGCGGCACGTGCGTGAACGTGGGCTGCGTTCCGTCGAAGATGCTGCTGGCTGCGGCCGGTGCCCGGCACGCGGCGCTTACGAACCCGTTCGGCGGGTCGCCGACCAGCGCCGACGGCGTGGACCTCGCTGCACTGGTGGCGCAGAAGTCCGAACTTGTCCGGTCGCTGCGGCAGCACAAGTACGCCGACGTTGCTGCTGCTTGGGGGTTCCCGGTCCGGGCGGGTCAGGCCAGGTTCGTGGACCAGGACACCTTGGACGTGGACGGCAAGCTGCTCAGAGCGCGTGCCTACGTCATCGCCACGGGCGCCGAGCCTCACACCGGAGGCATCGCGGGCATCGACGCGGTGGAGTACCTGACCTCGACCACCGCGATGGAGCTCACCGAGGTCCCCGAGTCGTTGGTGGTCATCGGCGGTGGATACGTCGGCCTGGAGCAGGCCCAGTTGTTCGCGCATCTCGGCTCCCGGGTCACGGTCGTCGGCCGGTTGGCGCCACAGGCCGAGCCGGAGCTGCGCGAGGTGATGCGCGGGGTCTTCGCCGGCGACGGCGTCACGGTCATCGAAGAGCACGCCACCAGCGTGACGACCGGCAGCGGCGGGCTGGTCACCGTGACCACCAAATCGGGCGGGGAGGCGACCGGGCACCGGCTGCTGGTGGCGACCGGACGCCGCCCGGGCACCGCCGCGCTCGACCTTGCCACCGCCGGGGTGGAGACCGACGCCCGTGGCTTCATCACCATCGACGCGCACCAGCGCACGAGCAACCCGAAGGTGTACGCGGCCGGGGATGTTGCCGGCACGCCGCAGTACGTGTACGTCGCCGCGGCGGCCGGGCGGGTCGCGGCCACCAACGCCCTGGCCGGCGACGACACCCCGGCCGCCTCGGTGGACTACACCGGCATGCCGGCGGTCATGTTCACCCGCCCGCAGTTAGCGTCCGCGGGACTGACCGAATCGCAGGCGCTGGCCCGGGGGCACGCCTGCGCCTGCCGTGTCCTGAGCCTCTCGGACGTGCCGCGGGCGCTGGTCAACCACGACACCCGCGGTGCGGTGAAACTGGTCGCGGACGTTGGGACCGGCAAGGTCCTCGGGGTGCACGCGGTCGCCGACGGCGCCGGCGAGATGATGCTCGCCGCTATCTACGCCATCAAGGCCGGGATGACCGTCGGCGACCTCGCCGACACCTGGGCGCCGTACCTGACGATGGCCGAGAGCCTGCGCATCGCGGCGGGCTTGTTCCGCGACGAGATGCCCACGTCCTGCTGTGCCTGATGCGTCAGCGGGGCAGGTAGGGGTTGTGGTTGACCCTGCCGGCGGGACGTGCCAGGCGCGGGTGGGTGATGGTGCGTGGCGCCCGGTTGCGCGCTGCCTGCACTGCCGCCTGTTCGTGCCATGTCATCCACAGCGCCAGCTCGTCGTAGGCGGGGTCAGTGGAGCGGGCGGTGAGCACCTTCTGGGCCGTGGCCCTTGCTTCAGTCAGGCTGCGGTTCTCGGCGAGGGACTGGCAGGCGAGTCGAGCTAGACGCGGTTCGAGCAGGTGAAGGTTTTTGGCCATGGTGGTGGCCAGGTAGTCGTTGCCGGCCAGGACGCGGTCGTGCTCCTCAGCGAAGGTGTAGACCATCCAGGCCATGTAGGCGGCCTCGCGAGGGTGGGTGGACGACCACCTGTGGATGCGCCGGTCGGGACGGTTGCCGAAGAGCCGGTCCTTGATGGCCGTCATCGTCAGCGTTCCGCGTTCGCCGAGGACCGCGACCCGGGTCACCGCCTGGTAGAGCGTGTCCCGGGGACAGCCGTGGCCCTCCCGGCAGTCCGGGCAGCAGCGGCTGCCGTTGGACGGGTCGCACGGTGGGGTTGTCTCGACGCGGGGTCGGGTCTTGGCCCACCACCGCAGCGCGCGGCTGTGAGTGAGTGCCGGCTTGGCTGCGGGCGGGTCAGCGCCGGGGGCGGCTGCGGTGATGAGGGCGGCGACGGCGCCGAGCAGGGTGCCTGCGCCACCGGGTTCGGTGACGGCAGGAAGCATCGCGACCAGCGGGTCGAACAGCTGCGCACCGTTCTCGGTGGCGGCCAGCGTGGCCTCGATGCGCAGGTCGGGGCAGCGCAGCTGGGCGCAGTCGGCTGCCATCTTCAGCCATGCCGCGAGTTCAGCGTCGCTGCCGGCGTGGGTGAGCGGTGAGCCGTGCCGGACCAGGTGCTCGAGGGGAACCACCGGAGACTGACGCCGGCCACGGATGTAGCCGGGCAGCCGCGGGGCGTGGGTGGTGCCGCGGGCGTGGTCGGCGAGCAGGGCGTCAAGGCTGTCGTAGGTGAACGCCCCGGCCGCGTGCACCAGCAGCCTGATTAGGGCGTCTGCGGTGGCGCGGGCGTCGCCGCGGGCGTGGTGAGCCGCCGCGTTCCTGACGCCGACGAGTTGGCACAGGGTGGTCAGGCTGACCACGTTGCGGTTGCCCAGTTCGGGGTAGCGCAGCAGCCGCGGCAGGGTGCTGGTGTCGATGATGGGCAGTTCCGGCAGGTCCGCGAGCCCCACCGCCGGACTGGGGTGCGCGTCGGCGGTGTCGGCTTCGTCGAGCCTTTCGAGTTCGCGGCGCAGCACACGGATGTCGCTGCCGGTGTGGCAGACCAGCACCGCGTCCGGCACGTTGAGGGCGGCCATGATGGCGGGGGCGTGGTGGTTGAACCGGCGTTTGCGCGCGACCGCTTCGGTGGTGAAGCCGTGGACCGCGGTCGAGCGAGGGTCGATGGGGACACCCGGGTTCATCTCCCGGTACAGCTCGCCGTCGCGCACGCGCTTGCCGCGCACGATACGGGTGATGGCGATGGAGATGAGGCGGTCCCCGTCGCCGTCAGGGTCGGGCGTGTACTCGGTGTCCAGGACCAGAAAGGTGCGGGCGGTCAGCCGCTGGAACAGGTCGAAGCCAGCATCGGTAAGCGTCATGACCGCCTCCTCAGCCGCTGCTCGGCCAGCGCTGCGACCAGCAGTGGGTTGAGCAGGGAGGAGTAGACCGGGGCGGGTTCGCTCGCGGCGCGCGGTGGGGGTTGCGCGTCCGCCAGCGTCCGTGGTGCCGGCGCCCAGCCGCCGGCGGCCTCGTTGTCCTCGCGGAGCAGGCGCGCAACTTCGTCCAGGTCGGTGAAGGCGCCCTGGGCTCGAGCCACGGCAAGGTCGAGAAGGAAGTTCGTGCGGGCCAGGTTGCGATACAGCTGTTTGCGGTTGTCCAAGAAGGGCTCCAGCGCGTGCCGGATACGGTTCTCCACCGCGGCGTTGGAGGCGGGTAGGTGCGGGTGCTTGGTCAGGATGGGTAGCGCCTTGGCGACGCGTGGCTCGTAGAGACGGCGCTGCTCCAGGAGGCTGGTCACCGGCGCGGGCAGTGCGGCGACCGTGTCGACCAGGTCGTCCCACCACGTCGACCAATCGGCGGGGTTGAGGTTGAGCAGGTCGTCGCGGTCGAGCATGTCGAGGTGCCTGGCCACAGGCTCGGCGAGCACGGTCCGACCTTCGACCTTCGTGGTGGCACCGGGCAGCTTCTTCAGCACTGCCCGGATGTTGCGCTGAATGTGGAACAGGCTCGGGACGAGCCCGACCGCGTCGGGGCCGTAGTGGCTGCTCACGGCGTTGGAAATGGCGCCCGCGTTGTCAGCCACGATGAAGTCCGGTCGGACCCCGAGTTCGTCGAGGACCAGCCGCCACGCCTGCTCGTTAGCGCGTGGGTAGGCGCGGGCCAGTCGCAGGCGGTACTCGCGGCCGGGGAAGCTCATCGGGTCCGGGGCCGGGTGCCAGCGGACTTCGACGGCGACCAGCAGGCTCCACTGCAGCCGCTCCAGCCTGCGCTCCCGGCCGCGGCGGCGGGACAAGATGACCGGCTGCTCGTCCAGCAGCCACGTCACCGGCGTGGCCAACGCGGCATCAGGTGACAACCCGAGCTTCTCGTCGTTCGCGGCGCGCTGCCGCTGGTCTCGCTCCCGCATCTGCTGCTCGACGCCGCGCCACAGCAGCGGCGCGTACTGCTCCACCAAGTTCGCGGCCAGGTGCCAGGCGCTCTTCCCCTGCTTAGCGGTGTACGACTCAGGGCTCCCGGCCGCCTGCCCGTTCAGAAGTACCGCTTCTCCCTGGTGCTCCAGCAGATGCCGGCTGGCTCGGTCACGGTGCTTACGCATCATCAGCGATACCGATGCGTAGCTGGCGCCCATCGACAGGTCGTTGAGCGCCCTGGCGTACAGCGTCAGCGTCCACGGGGTGTGACGGGCGCCGGTGAGGGTGCCGCGGTGCGGGGAGAGCAACTCATCACACGTGGCGCAGCTGTCGGCGCCGACAGCGACCACCTCGCGGGTCAGCGGCGGCGTGAACGTGTGCGCGGCACTCGGGTCGTCGAGCGGGATGCAGCGGTAGCGCTGCCGCTTACGGTGTCCCTTGCCGTAGACGCCGTGTCGGGTCACCCTCGAGCGTTTGTGCTCCGGACAGGGCGGTGGCCGGTCGAGCGAGGTGAGCTGACTGCCAGCGGCGGCAGCGGCGAGGACCTAGAAGTCATGCCGGGTGCCATCGGGCCGGATGCACCTGTAACGCTGCCAAGTGCCGGCCTTGCTCTTCCGTGTGCCGCGGGCGTGGATGCGAGCGTCGGCGTGACGCGGGTCCGGGCACCGCACTCGCGTCGGCGCCGGCGGCTCGACCGGCTGCGGGACGGGCAGGGTGAAGAAGTGCTTGCCGCCGTCGTCCGGCACGCACTCGAGCCGCTGGCGCGTGCCTGCGGCCGAGGTGCGCAACCCGCGGCGGCGTACCCGGCTTCCCACGTGGGACGGGTTCGGGCATGCGGGTGGTGCTTCGCTGTTGGTCAGGTGCCCTCCCGGCGAGGCGAGTTCACCGCATAGCGTGCCCTCCGGGTCATCGACGGCATTGCCAGACATCCCAGCGGCGGCGATGCGGTCAGCCATCGACAACCCCCCCCGACACACGCACGGCCCTCCCGGGCGCTCGACCAGAGGTCAAGCGTACCGGGAGGGCCGAAGGGTGTGCCCCCAAACCAACACTAAAAGCCGAACAGGGCCAGTGGCGGGGGGCCTTCGTGCTCGTCACCCGCGAGCGGGTGACGAGTGGTCTCAGACCGCGCGGACGTTCTCCGCCTGCGGGCCCTTCGGGCCCTGCGTGATGTCGAACTCCACGCGCTGGTTCTCCTCCAGCGAGCGGTAGCCGTCGGACTGGATGGCGGAGAAGTGGACGAACACGTCGTCCCCGCCGCCGTCCTGGGCGATGAAGCCGTAGCCCTTGTCGGCGTTGAACCACTTGACGGTGCCCTGAGTCATCTGGTGCTCCTCGGATCTGGGGCGAAACGGGCCGGCGGGTTGCCTGGCCCGGGCTGCCGAGGTCGCCTCCTGCGATCCAGAGCCTGGATGCACGAAACGCCCGTCGGAATCACACTCCGCGGGCGTTCTCCAACGTGCCACAAACTGCAATCTCAACCGCCGGGAACACTAGCACGGGGTACGGAGCCGGTGAACCAGCGCCGGTGAACCAGCGACGCCCGCCGGGCTGGCGGCCAGCCGCGGCCCTCACCGGCGCGGTTCGGGATGCGACCGCCGGAGCCAGCCCGCAGGCTCGAGTCGTCGCCGTCCCCCACCCCACCCCGTCCCCACCCCAGGAGGAACCCCGTGACCCGGATCGCCGTCGTCTTCTACAGCTCGTCCGGCACCAACCACGCGATGGCCGAGGCCCTCGCCGAGGGGGCTCGTGCCGAGGGGGCCGAGGTGCGCGTGCGCCGGGTCCCCGAGACGGCCCCACGCGAGGCCGTCGAGGGCAACGACGCGTGGCGGCGGTGGGTGGACGAGGTGGCGCCGTCCGTGCCGGAGGCGTCGCTGGACGACCTGGAGTGGGCCGACGGCCTGGCCTTCGGCACGCCCACGCGCTACGGCAACGTCGCCTCCCAGTTCCAGTCCTTCGTCGACACCACCGGGGGGCTGTGGGCCAGTGGCGCCCTCGCCGACAAGGTGGCGACGGCGTTCACCAGCGCCCAGAACCCGCACGGCGGCCTGGAGGCGACCCTGCTCTCCCTGTACACGACGATGTTCCACTGGGGGTGCGTCGTGGTCACCCCCGGCTACACCGACGACGCCGTCTACGCCGCCGGCGGCAACCCGTACGGCACCTCGCACGCCACCGGTCAGGAGGGCGCGCCGCCGTCCGAGGAGGTCCTCGCCGCCGCCCGCTACCAGGGCGGGCGGCTCGCGCGCACGACCGCGCGCCTGCACCCCCGCGACTGACGGAGCGCACGTCTGACGGACCCCGCGACTGACGGGGCCAGCCGGGCGCCGGGTCAGCCGCAGAGCGAGCGGACCGTCTCCACGAGCACCCGGGCGGTCTGCTCGACCTCGGCCACGGGCACCGACTCGTTGGGGGAGTGCGCCGAGCGCAGCGACCCGGGACCGTAGTGCACGACGGACGTCCCGGCGGCGCGCAGCAACCGCAGGTCGCTGCCCGAGGGCAGCCCGCGCACGGCGGGCCCCCAGTCGCCGGTCACCCGCTGGTGGGCCCGGGTGACGGCGTCCACGAGCGGGTCGTCCACCGGCGTCCGGCCGCTGGCGAACTGACCGCCCGTGAACTCCACCGTCGCCGGGTGCCGACTCAACCAGGCGTCCGCGCGGCACGCGGCCGCGACGGCGTCCACCAGGGCCCGCCGCGCGTCGTCGACGGTCTCGTCGAGCGCCACGCCCAGGCGCCCCTCGGCCACGAGCAGGTCCGGGACGGTGGAGGCCCAGTCGCCGGCGTGCAGCGTCCCGAGCGAGATCGCGTACGGCGTGTCCAGGTGATGCATCAGCGGGTCCGGGTCCGCGTTGCGGCGGCTCTCCAGCTCGTGCAGCGCACGCCACACCGGCCAGAACGCCTCGACGGCGCTCACGCCCTCACGCCGGCTGCTGCCGTGCGCGGCCTTGCCCGGCACGGTCAGGCGGAAGGTCAGCGCCCCGGCGCACGCGGGGACCAGCTCGCAGGACGTCGGCTCCGGGATGACCGCGACGTCCCCCCGGTGCCCCCGGCGCAGCGTCGCGAACGTGCCCAGGCCGCCGTCCTCCTCGCCGACGACGCACTGCACCTGGATCCGCCCGCGGCGTGGCAGGCCCTCCGAGCGCAGCGTCTCCACCGCGGCGAGCACGGCGACCAGCCCGGCCTTCATGTCGCACGCGCCGCGGCCGAAGACCGCGTCGCGCCCGTCGGCGTCCTCTCCGCGGTGCGGGGTGAACGCGGGCCGGTCCCACAGCAGCGGGTCGCCGGGCGGGACGACGTCCACGTGCGCGTTGAGCACCACGGTCGGGCCGTCGCCGGCGTCCCCGGCCGCCGGGGTCAGCTCGCCGACGAGGCCCCAGGCCTCCGAGCGGTCCGCCTCCCACCCCGGGAAGCCCGGGTCCCTGGTCAGCACGTCCAGGTCGAGCTGCCACAGGTCGACGGCGAAGCCCGCCTGCTGCAGCCGGTCCGCCAGCAGGTGCTGCAGCGCCGTCTCGCTGGCGGAACCCGTCACGCTCGGGACGGCCACCAGCGAGGCCAGGTCCTCGGCCAGCCGGTCCCGGTCGGCGAGGGCGTCCGGTGCGGCGACCTGATCGCGCTCGCCGCGGCCGTGCCCGATCCCCGGGACCGGCGGTGGTGCCGGGCTGCCGCCGTCGACGTGACGACGGGCCGGGGGCAGGTCGAACCACTCGCTCACGGGAGGGCCTCGTGGTGGCGCCGCCCGTGCGTGCGTCGCTGCTCCTTCATCCTCGCCTCGTGCAGGTGCCGGCGGCCCCCGGCGAGCGCGTCCCGCAGGTCGCGCTCGAGGTCGCGGAAGGGCTGCCAGTACGTGTCGTCGAAGTCCTCGACGAGCTGGAACGTCCACCGGCCCTCGACCACGTTGCGGCCCACCAGCTCGGTCTGCACCCGGTCCGCCCACTCGCCGTGCCCCGCCTCGCGCAGCCGCTCGACCGCGTCGCCGAGGGTGAGGTCGGCCCCGCCGACCAGCTGGTGCAGGTCGTACAGGGCGCCCCGGGCCCGCTCCACCGTCTCCAGGGCCTCGGAGACCAGGCCGAGCGCCTCGACGGTCGCGTCGTCGACGCCGTCCGGGACGCGGTGCGCCTCGTCGGGCCCTTCGTGCCGGTGGGGGCCGTCGTGCCGGTCGGGGCCCGGCGCCTGCTCCGGGGTGCGCTGGTCTGCCATGAGCCGAGGCTAGGGCCGGTGCGCGTGGTCCGCCGTCCAGGCGAGCAGGTCCTCCACCGGCCAGGCGTTCACCACCCGCTCCGGGGGGACGCCGCAGGCCTCGGCGCGCACGCAGCCGTACGGCTGCCAGTCGAGCTGGCCGGGCGCGTGCGCGTCGGTGTCGACGCTGAACAGGCAGCCCACCTCGACGGCCAGCGCCAGCAGGTCGTCCGGCGGGTCCTGGCGCTCCGGCCGGCAGTTCACCTCGACCGCGACCCCGTGCTCGGCGCACGCCTCGAACACGGCGCGGGCGTCGAACTCGCTCGGGGGCCGCGTCCCGCGGTCCCCGGTGACCAGGCGACCCGTGCAGTGGCCGAGGACGTCGGTGTGCGGGTCGCGCACGGCCGCCAGCATCCGCCGGGTCATCGCCGCGCGCTCCATCCTCAGCTTGGAGTGCACCGAGGCGACGACGACGTCCAGCCGCCCCAGCAGTTCGTCGGACTGGTCGAGGGACCCGTCCTCCAGCACGTCCACCTCGATCCCCGACAGCAGCCGGAAGTCGCCGAGGCGGGCGTCGAGGTCGGCGACGACCTCGAGCTGGCGGCGCAGCCGCACCCCGGACAGGCCGTTGGCGACCCGCAGGCGCGGTGAGTGGTCGGTCAGGGCGACGTACTCGTGGCCGAGCTCGAGGGCCGTCACGGCCATCTCCTCGATCGGCGAGCCGCCGTCGCTCCAGTCCGAGTGCGTGTGCAGGTCGCCGCGCAGGGCGGCGCGCAGGTCCTGGCCGCCGTCGACGAGCGGACCGGCCTGGTCCTCGAGCTCGGCGAGGGTCGCCGGGGTGCGGCCGCGGGCGACGTCGGCGACGACGGCCGCGGTCTTCGGGCCCACCCCCGGCAGGTCCGTGAGGGTGCGGGTGCGCAGCCGGTGGGCCAGCTCGTCGGCGGTCGTCCCGGCGACGGCGAGCGCCGCCGTCCGGTACGCCTTGACCCGGTACGTGGAGGCCCGGGAGCGCTCCAGGAGGAAGGCGATCCGCCGCAGCGCGGCGACGGCCTCCTCGGGTCCACTCGGCACGCCCGTGCTCCCTCCTGCGACGGTCCGACGCGTGGCCGTGAACCCGGCCGAACGCGTTGCCCCATTCGCATTGACACCGGTTCGTGTCTGCCGGATCGTCAAACTACTGCGCTCCCGCACCGGGCGCGCGGTCCCCGGTCCCGGCGTCCGGGCGCGGACTCCCCCCTTCCGCGTCCGGGCGTCGGCTCGTCCGGACGGTCCGCCGGCGAACCGTCCCGCCCGCCGTCCCGCGCGTCGCCCCGCCGGGTCCTCGGGTCGCGGGGCGGGAGCGCGGGCGGGGCGGCACAATCGACGCGATGGACGACGCGACGCGGGACCCCAGCCCCGGCGCCCTCGAGAGGGTCCGCCGCGTCCTGCGCACGGAGGTCAGGGTCGACGGTCGTCGGCTCGGCCGCTGGCTGCTGGTGGTCGTCGTCGCGGTCCTGGGGGCGGGCGCCGGCTGGAGCCTGGCCCCGCAGACCACCACGCGGGTCGGGCCGCTGACGGTCGCCGTGGACGTCGTCCCCACCCTCGAACCGGGCGTGCACGTCGAGCTGCCGCCGGTAGGGCGGGTGCAGTTCGCCACGCACGACGCTCCGGTCGCGGTGACCGGGACGGTCACCGGCGTGGACCTCGAGCAGGCGCAGCAGCTCATCGCCTCGCCGCAGGGCCTGCTGGCCCTGCAGCTGTCCGCTCCGCAGGTCGTGCGCGACGCCGCGGTGCGGGCGATCGCCTGGGAGGTGGGCTGCGCGCTCCTGGGTGCCGCCGTGGCCGGCGCGGTGGCGTACCGCGGCGTGCGCCGGGCCCTGCAGACGACGGCCGTGGCCACCGTCGGCGTCCTCGCGCTCGGCGCCGGAGCCGTGGCCACGTTCGACGGCGCGGCCCTGCGCGAACCCCGGTTCACCGGCCTGCTCTCGCGCGCCCCCTACATCGCGGGCGAGGGGCGCGAGGTCGCCGCCCGGCTGGAGTCCTACCGCAGCGGCCTGGCGGACTTCGTCGGGGCGGTCACCACCCTGTACGCCGTGGCCGACCGGCTGCCGGCGCCCCGCTCGCCGGGCGACACGACGACGGTGCTGCACATCTCGGACATCCACCTCAGCCCGCTGGGGTTCGACCTCGCCGAGCAGCTGGTCGAGCAGTTCGCGGTCGACGTGGTGGTGGACACGGGCGACATCACCACCTGGGGCACGGCCGTCGAGTCGAGCACCCTGTCCCGGATCAGCGACCTGGGCGTGCCGTACGTCTTCGTGCGCGGCAACCACGACTCCCTCGGCACGCAGGCCGCGGTGGCGCAGCAGCCCGGGGCGGTCGTCCTGGACGGGGACGTGGTGGAGGTCGAGGGCCTGACGTTCGCGGGGATCGGGGACCCGGTGTTCACCCCCGACGGCGAGGAGGGGACGGGCGACGACGCCGACCGCGACCTCATCGGCGAGGCGACGGAGGAGCTCGCCGAGGTCGTCGCCGAGCACGAGGCGCGGGACGACGGCCGGGGGGTGGACGTCGCGCTGCTGCACGACCCGAGCCGGCTCGACGCGCTGTTCGGGCAGGTGCCGCTGGTCCTGGCGGGCCACTACCACCGGCGGGTCGTGCGCGTCGACGAGTCCGGCACCCGGGTGATGGTGCAGGGGTCCACCGGCGGGGCCGGTCTGACGGCGGCGGGCCTGCAGCGGCTGGGCGAGGGCGAGCCGCTGCCGCTGACGGCGACGTTGCTCTACTTCGCCGACGAGGGCGAGCGCGCCGGGCGGCTCGTGGCGTTCGACCAGGTGACCGTCGGGGGTCTGGGGCTGCAGTCCGTGACGGTCGAGCGGACCACGGTCACGCAGGACGAGCCGCTGACCCCTCCCGAGGACGGCACCGAGGACCGCACCGGGGACGGCCCCGAGAGCGGCCCCCAGACCGGCACCGGGGGCGAGGTGGGTGCCGGCGACGAGGCGGCCGAGCCGCGGGGGACCACCGGGACGGCGTCACCGCGGCCCACCCCGACGACGGGCCGGACCGGTCCGACGTCGGGGCCGTCACCCTGACCGTTTCGCCGCGGCATGTGACGCCTGTCACCTATGCTGTGACGAGCGCGCGGGACCGTGCCGGCGGGCGCACCGGATTCTTCGCTTCGGGGGGTCCGGCGACGCGCCGACGCGTAGCGTTGTGGAGTCAGGACCCAGCTCCGGAGGTGGCTCGTGAACGGCGCCGTACCCCGTCGTCACTGGGCTGAGGACGACGCGCTCGCCGACGAGATCGAGCTGTACGGCGAGCTGGTCGTCGCCGCGTCCGAGAGCGAGGACCAGCTCTCCCTCCCGCAGATCGACCGCGTGCTCGGTGTGGACGCCGCAGCCGGCGACCAGGCCCACGTCGGGGAGCGCTGACGGGCGTCGGGATCGGGCGTGACCGCCACGGCGTCACCGCTGGTGACCCCGTGAACGGCGGGTGACCACCGGGCGGCCGGTGGGTTGCGAGCCTCTGCCGGGACTGCCCTACTCTGATGCCGCCATCTCGGCTCCTCCGGAGCCGACGTCTCGCTCCGGAGTGCTCCGTGCGTCTGCGCCTGACCCCCCAGGACTCGTCCTTCTTCGACCTCTTCGCCGCCCAGGCCAGGCACCTCGTCGTCGGGGCCGGGCTGCTGGCCGAGCTGCTCGGCCACGAGCGCGGCACCGAGCGCGAGGGCATCGCCCAGAAGCTGCGTGCCGTCGAGCACGACTGCGACGAGGCGACGCACGACATCATGCGGCGGCTCAACTCCACGTTCGTCACGCCGTTCGACCGTGAGGACATCTACGCCCTGGCCAGCGGCCTGGACGACTGCATGGACCACATGGAGGCCGCCGGGGACCTCATCGTGCTGTACAGGCTCGATGGCGTCCCCGCGCTGGTCTCCGACCAGGTCGAGGTGCTCCAGCGGGCCGCCGAGCTGACCGCCGCGGCGATGCCCCGGCTGCGTTCCATGAAGGACCTCGCCGACTACTGGGTCGAGGTCAACCGGCTCGAGAACCAGGCCGACCGCACCTACCGGCGCCTCGTGGCCGAGATGTTCGACGGCATCACCGACGCGATCCTGCTGATGAAGCTCAAGGAGGTCGTGGACGAGCTCGAGGCGGCCGCCGACGCGTTCGAGAAGGTCGCGAACCACGTCGAGACCATCGCGGTCAAGGAGTCCTGACCTCCGTGGAGCTCGCGCTCGTCGTCCTGGTCGTCGCCGTCGCGCTGACCTTCGACTACACCAACGGCTTCCACGACGCCGCGAACGCCATCGCGACGTCGGTGTCCACCCGGGCGCTGACCCCGCGGGTCGCGCTCGCGATGGCCGCCGTGTTCAACCTCATCGGGGCACTGCTGGGCGAGGGGGTCGCCCGCACCATCGGCAGCGGGATCATCGTCCCGCCGGGAGGCACCCACGGCCTCGTCGTGGTGTTCGCCGGCCTCATCGGTGCCATCGCCTGGAACCTCATCACCTGGTGGTTCGGGCTGCCGTCGTCGTCCTCGCACGCGCTGATCGGCGGGCTGATGGGTGCCGGCGTCGCGTCCGCGACGCAGGTCCAGTGGGGCGTGATCGGGACGAAGGTCGTCATCCCGATGATCGTGTCGCCGCTGGTGGGCTTCACCCTCGCCTACCTGCTCATGGTCGCCATCCTGTGGCGGTTCCGTAACTCCCAGCCGAGCCGGACGAACCGCCGGTTCCGGATGGCGCAGACCGTCTCGGCCGCGGCGATGGCTCTCGGGCACGGGCTGCAGGACGCCCAGAAGACGATGGGCGTGATCGTGCTGGCCCTCGTCGCCGGCGGGTACCACGCCGGTGACTCCATCCCGCTGTGGGTGAAGATCTCGGCCGCCGTCGCGATCAGCCTCGGCACGTACGCCGGCGGCTGGCGGATCATGCGGACCCTCGGCCGGCGCGTGATCGAGCTCGACCCGCCGCGCGGGTTCGCGGCCGAGACCGTCGCGGCCGGCGTCCTCTACACCACGGCGTTCGTCTTCAAGGCGCCGATCAGCACGACCCACACGATCACCTCGGCGATCATGGGCGTCGGTGCCACCCGGCGCCTGTCCGCCGTCCGCTGGGGCGTGGCGGGCAACATCCTCGGCGCGTGGGTGCTGACGATCCCGATGGCCGGTCTGATGGCCGGTGGGACCTACCTCCTGGCGCACCTGCTCCTGGAGTGACCGCCGCACCCCCTCGACCGCAGGTTGGTGGAAAGGTGCGGTCCGAAGGCGCCGCCGGGGCGCACGTTGGTGGAAAGGTGCGGTCCCCGGGCCGGTGGTGACCGCAGGTTGGTGGAAAGGTGCGGTCCCCGGGCCGGTGGCCGGTCAGCCGAAGCGGCCGGAGATGTAGTCCTCGGTGGCCTTCTGCGCGGGGGTCGAGAAGATCGTCGCCGTGTCGCCCATCTCGATCAGCTTGCCCGGCTTGCCGGTGCCCTCGATGGTGAAGAACCCCGTGTAGTCGCTGACGCGGGCCGCCTGCTGCATGTTGTGGGTGACGATCACGATCGTGTACTCGGTCTTCAGCTCCTCGATCAGGTCCTCGATCGCGAGGGTCGAGATCGGGTCCAGGGCCGAGCACGGCTCGTCCATGAGCAGGACCTGCGGGCGGACGGCGATCGCGCGGGCGATGCACAGCCGCTGCTGCTGGCCGCCGGACAGGCCGGAGCCCGGCTTGTCGAGACGGTCCTTGACCTCGTTCCACAGGTTCGCGCCGCGCAGGGAGCGCTCCACCAGGTCGTCCAGGTCCGAGCGCTTCATCCGCTTGCTGTTCAGGCGCAGCCCCGCGGCGACGTTCTCGTAGATCGACATGGTCGGGAACGGGTTGGGTCGCTGGAAGACCATCCCGATCCGGGTCCGCACGTCGACCGGGTCGACCCCGGGGGCGTAGAGGTCCTGGCCGTCCATCGCGACCTTGCCCTCGACCCGCGCCCCGGGGATGACCTCGTGCATGCGGTTGAGCGACCGCAGGAACGTGGACTTGCCGCAGCCGGACGGCCCGATCAGCGCGGTCACGCTGCGGGGCTCGATGGTCATCGACACCTTCTCCACGGCCAGGAACGAGCCGTAGTAGATGTCGAGGTCGGAGACGTCGATGCGCTTGGCCACAGGGTTTCCTTCTCGCAGTCGCCGCGTCAGCGGCCGGTCCGGGGGGAGAACAGGCGGGAGATCAGCCGTGCCACGAGGTTGAGCAGCATGACGATCAGGATGAGCGTCAGGGCGGCGGCCCAGGCGCGGTCGAGGTAGGGGTCGCGCGGCACGCCGGGCGCCACGTAGGAGTAGTAGGAGAAGACCGGCAGGGTCGCCATCCGGCCCTCGAACGGGTTGAGGTTCATCGAGGTCGTGGTGCCGGCGACGATGAGCAGCGGGGCCGTCTCGCCGATCACGCGCGCCACGGCCAACGTGACGCCGGTCGCGATGCCTGCGAGGGACGTCGGCAGGACGACCTTGACGATCGTCCGCCACTTGGGGACGCCGAGGGCGTACGCGGCCTCGCGCAGCTCGTTGGGCACGAGCTTGAGCATCTCCTCGGTGGACCGGACGACCACGGGGATCATCAGCACCGACAGCGCCACGGACCCCGCGAAGCCCATCCGGACACCGGGCCCGAAGAAGATCACGAACAGGGCGTACGCGAACAGGCCCGCCACGATCGACGGGATGCCGGTCATCACGTCGACGAAGAAGGTGATGGCCCGGGCCAGGCGGCCGCGTCCGTACTCCACGAGGTAGATGGCGGCGAGCAGCCCGATCGGGACCGACATCAGGGCGGCCAGGCCGGTGATGATCAGCGTGCCCATGATCGCGTGGTAGGCGCCGCCGCCCTCGCCGACGACGCCGCGCATCGACCAGGTGAAGAACTCGGCGTCCATCCTCCCGACGCCGTTCTGCACGACGGTGACGACGACGGACACCAGCGGGACGAGGGCCAGCAGGAAGGCGGAGGTGACGACGACGGTCACGAGCCGGTCGAGGGCCTTGCGGGACCCCTCGACGGCGCGGGCCCACACGTAGGTGGCGGCCCCGTGCAGGACGGCGGTCGCCACCGCCAGACCGGCGACCCCCGTGCCCGTGGCGCCGGCCAGCGCCCAGCCGACGACGGCCGATGCGGCCAGCACGCCGAGCGTGGCCCATCCGGGCAGCCGGCCGTGCTCGCTGATGACCCGGTCGTGCCGGGGCGGCGTGACCGGGGGACTCGGCTGGGCGGTCTGGGAGACCATCAGTTCGCTCCGGAGAAGTCGGCGCGGCGGGCGATGACCCGGCGCGCGGCCGTGTTCACCGCGAGGGTGATGACGAACAGCACCAGGCCGGTGAAGATCAGCGTGTTGACGGCGACACCGGTGGACTCGGGGAACTGCAGTGCGATGTTCGCGGCGATCGTCGAGGGGTTGCCGGAGCTGATCAGGTTGAACGTGATGCCTCCGGAGCCCGACAGGATGATCGCGACGGCCATCGTCTCGCCGAGCGCCCGCCCCAGGCCCAGCATGGCGCCGCTGACGATGCCCGAGCGGCCGAACGGCAGCACGGTCATCCGGATCATCTCCCAGCGCGTCGCGCCGAGGGCCAGGGCGGCCTCCTCGTGCAGCCGCGGGGTCTGCAGGAACACCTCGCGCGTCACCGCGGTGATGATCGGCAGGATCATGATCGCCAGGACCACGCCCGTCACGAGCATCGTGCGGCCCGTCGTCGTGGTCGGCCCGGCGAACAGCGGCACGAACCCCAGGTTGCCCTCCAGCCACTGGGAGACGCCGACGGAGCGGGGCGCGACCACCTGGAGGCCCCACAGGCCGAAGATGATGCTCGGGACGGCGGCGAGCAGGTCGACCAGGTAGCCCAGGCCCTGCGCGAGCCGGCGGGGCGCGTAGTGGGTGATGAACAGGGCGATGGCGATCGCCAGCGGCGTGGCCAGCACGAGGGCGATCGCCGCGGCGAGCAGGGTCCCGAACGCGAGGGGCAGGACGTACCGGACGACGCCCTCGCCGCCGGGCACGGCCTGCGCCGGCGCGGTGATCGCCGGCCACGCCTCCGACAGCAGGAAGGCGGCGACACCGGCGAGGACGACGAGGATGAGCACGCCGGCCGCCTTGGCGGTGCCGGAGAAGACCCGGTCGCCGGGCCGCTGGGTGACCCGGTCCGGTCCGGGCGCGGTGGTGGAGCTCAACGGGGGGCCTTCCGTGGGGGGCGAGAACGGCCGTCGTGGCGCGGTGGGGGCAGGGCGCGCGGCCCCGCCGGACGAGCCGAGGTCCGGAGGGCCACCGTGACGGTAACCCCCCGGACCCGGCGGTGGTGACGTGTCACCCGGCGCTGATCGCCTCGAACGCCTCGGTGGCGGCGTCGCGGACGCCGTCGGAGATGGGCGCCGCACCCGCCGCGTCGGCCGCGGCCTGCTGGCCCTCCTCGCTCGCGACGTAGGTCAGGAAGGCCTTGACCAGCTCGGCGGTCTCCTCGTCCTCGTAGCTCGTGCAGGCCAGGCTGTAGGAGACCAGGACGATCGGGTAGGTGCCGGCCTCGGTGGTGTCGCGGGCGAGGTCGATGGCGTAGTCGTACTCGCCGCGGCCCTCGACCCGCTCGGACGCCTCGACCACGGCGGCGGCCGCCTCGGGCGAGTACTCCACGAACTCCTCGCCGACCTTGACCTTGGCGATGCCCAGGTCACCGGCCTGGCTGGCGTCCGCGTAGCCGATGGCGCCGTCACCGGCGCCGACGGCGCCGACCACGCCGGAGGTGCCCTGGGCGGCCTCGCCGCCGGAGACGGGCCAGTCGCCGCTCGGCTCGTGCGGCCAGGCGTCGCCCGCGGCGGCGGCGAGGTACTCGGTGAAGTTCTCCGTGGTGCCGGACTCGTCGGACCGGTTGACGGGCGTGATCGGGGTGTCCGGGAGCGTCACGCCGGGGTTGTCGGCGGCGATCTCCGGCGCGTTCCAGGTGGTGATCTCCTGGTTGAAGATGCCGGCGATCGTGGCGGGCGACAGGTTGAGCTCCTCGACGCCCTCGAGGTTGAAGACCACCGCGATCGGGGACACGTACAGCGGCATCTCGATGAGCTCGCCGGGCGCGCAGCGCTCCTCCGCCTGCGCCAGCTCCTCCTCGTCCAGCGCGGCGTCGGACCCGGCGAACGCCGTGCCGCCGGAGAGGAACTGCTCGCGGCCGCCGCCCGAGCCCACCGGGTCGTAGTTGACCGTGACGTCGGGGTTGGCGCTGTTGAACCCGGCGATCCACGCCTCCATCGCCGCGGCCTGCGAGCTGGCGCCGGCGCCGGCGACGGTGCCGCTGAGGTCGCTGCCCGAGCCCTCGGCGGACGAGCCCGACTCGTTGCCGGCCGCGCAGGCGCTCAGGCCGAGGGAGAGCACGACGGCCGCGGGGATCGCGGCGCGGCTCAGGGTGCTGCGCTTCACAGGTGTCCTCCAGGTCTGGGGAGGGCCGGTCAGGCGCCGGCCCGCTCGTCGAACACCGGGGACGGTAGGGAGGGCAGGTGAAGCCGCCGGGCGGCGAAGGTGAACCGGCGGTGAACGACGCCGGGTCTTTCGTCGTCCGGCGCGCTGCCGCCGACCGACGAGCAGGTGAACCGGGTCACGTGAGGGGTCGGTGCCGCTCCACGGAGACCACCCGGCCGGTGCGCACGGCCACGTGCGCGACGAGCGCCTCCCCGGGCGCGAGGAACGGGTCGCGCGTCGGCACCTCCAGCGACGTCCCGGCGGCCGCCCGCCCGGCGAGCGCGCCCAGCAGCGTGCCCAGGACCGGGCGGTGGGTGCACACGACGGCGGGGCGGCCGACGCCGACGACCTTGCCGATGAGGTCCGCGACCTTCTGCGGGTTGCGGCGGTGCCCCTCCTCGGACAGCCGGCGCTTGGTGACCAGCCGGGCGGGGTGGTTCTTGGTGTACGGCAGCACCGTGTCGGTGCAGCGCCGCCACGGGCTGCTCCACACCCGCTCCGGCCGCCACACCGCGAGCAGGTCCGTCAGGGCGTCCGCCTGCCGGGAGCCGGCCTCGGCCAGCGGCCGCTCGGCGTCCTCGCGCCCCCACGCCGACCTCGGGTAGGCGTGCCCGTGCCGCAGCACCACGAGCGGCCACGTCTCCAGCGCGCCGTCGGCGTCGGCGTCGAGCAGCGCCTGGAGCTGCACGCGGTCCCCGCGGCGGGTCAGCCGCCGCTGGGCCTCGCGGGGCGCGACCCACTCGGTGCGGTCCACCTCCCGCGGTCGAGGTGGCGGCGGCAACCTCCCCTTGGGCAGCTGCGCCGCCCAGTACGCCACGTGCTTGTCGGCGTCGTCCGAGAGGCGGTACCTGGCCGTCGGCAGGGGGACCCCGAGCCGCACCTGCAGGCCCGTCTCCTCGGCGACCTCGCGGACGGCGGCCACGGCGACGCCCTCCCCGGGGTCGAGCTTGCCCTTGGGCCACGACCAGTCGTCGTAGGCGGGACGGTGGACGAGCAGCACCCGCAGCTCGCGGCCCTCCCGGCGCCAGCACACCGCGCCGGCCGCGCGCACCACGGCCGACGCCCCGGACCCGCTCATCGGGCCCGGGTGCCCCGGCGTCGGGCCCGCGCCTCGATCAGGTGCGCCTGCAGGTCCCGCAGGGGTCCGCCGTCGTCGTCCAGGTGGTGGCGGGTCCACGTGCCGTCCGGCCCCAGGTGCCAGCTGGCCGTCGCGTCGTCCACGTTGAGGTCGAACAGCTCCTCCAGCTCCCGGACGTGGCCCGGGTCGGTCAGCCGCACCAGCGCCTCCACCCGGCGGTCCAGGTTGCGGTGCATCATGTCGGCGCTGCCGATGTAGACGACGGGGTCGCCGCCGTCGGCGAAGGAGAAGACCCGGGAGTGCTCCAGGAAGCGGCCGAGGACGCTGCGCACCCGGATGGTCTCGCTGAGCCCGGGCACACCCGGCCGCAGCGCGCAGATGCCGCGCACCACGACGTCCACGGGCACGCCCGCCCGCGAGGCCCGGTAGAGCGCGTCGATGACCGTCTCGTCGACCATCGAGTTGACCTTGATCCGGATGGCCGCGGGCCGGCCCTCCCGGTGGTGCACGACCTCCCGCTCGATCCGGTCCACGAGGCCGGTGCGCAGCGAGCGGGGCGCGACCAGGAGGCGCCGGAACGCGGTCTTGGGGGCGTAGCCGGAGAGCTGGTTGAACAACCGGGTGAGGTCCTCGCCGACCTCCGGGTCGCTGGTCAGCAGCCCCAGGTCCTCGTACAGGCGGGCGGTCTTGGGGTTGTAGTTGCCCGTGCCTACGTGGCAGTAGCGGCGCAGCCCGTCGGCCTCCTGGCGGACGACGAGGCTGAGCTTGGCGTGCGTCTTCAGCCCGACGATCCCGTACACGACGTGGACGCCGGCCTGCTCGAGCTTGCGCGCCCAGGTGATGTTGGCCTGCTCGTCGAAGCGGGCCTTGATCTCCACCAGCGCGAGCACCTGCTTGCCGGCCTCGGCCGCGTCGATGAGCGCGTCGACGATCGGGGAGTCGCCGCTGGTGCGGTACAGCGTCTGCTTGATCGCCAGCACCTGCGGGTCGTCGGCCGCCTGCTCCAGGAAGTGCTGGACGCTGGTGGAGAACGAGTCGTACGGGTGGTGCAGCAGGATGTCCCGGGCCCGGATCGCGGCGAACACGTCGCTGGGCTTGGCGGTCTCCACCTCGTTGAGGTGCCGGTGCGTCGTCGGCACGTGCTTGGGGTAGTGCATGGACCGCGAGTCGACGTCCGCGACGAGGTTCAGCCCCCGCAGGTCCAGCGGCGCGGGCAGCTCGTACACCTCCGCCTCGTGCACGCCGAGCTCGCGGACCAGCAGGTCGCGCACGTGCGGGTCGACGTCCTGCACGACCTCGAGCCGGACGGGCGGGCCGAAGCGCCGGCGCAGCAGCTCCTTCTCCAGGGCCTGCAGGAGGTTCTCCGCGTCGTCCTCCTCCACCTCGAGGTCCTCGTTGCGGGTGACCCGGAACGTGTGGTGCTGCAGCACCTCCATCCCCGGGAAGAGCGTGTCGAGGTGGACGGCGATGAGGTCCTCGAGGCCGATGAAGCGCACCCGCCGCTCCGTGGGGGCGCCGGGCTCGGTCTCGGGCTCGTCGATGCTGACGAACCGCGGCAGCAGCGGAGGCACCTTCACCCGGGCGAAGTGCTCGGCGTCCGTGGTCGGGTTGCGCACGACGACGGCCAGGTTCAGCGACAGCCCGGAGATGTACGGGAACGGGTGGGCGGGGTCGACGGCCAGAGGCGTGAGCACCGGGAAGACGCGGTCGCGGAAGAACTCGTGCAGCCGCTCCTGCTCGTCCTCGGTGAGCTCGGTCCAGCCGACCCGGCAGATCCCCGCCTCCGTCAGCTGCGGGACGACGTCCTCGGCGTACACGCGGGCGTGCCGCTCCATCAGCTCGTGCGCGCGCACGGAGATCGCCTCGAGCACCTGCCGGGGCTCCAGGCCCGAGGCCGCGGTGACCGCCAGGCCGGTGGCGATGCGCCGCTTGAGGCCGGCCACCCGGACCATGAAGAACTCGTCGAGGTTGCTGGCGAAGATCGCCAGGAAGCGGACGCGCTCGAGCAGCGGGACCAGCGGGTCCTCGGCCAGCTCCAGGACGCGCTCGTTGAACGCCAGCCAGCTGAGCTCACGGTCCAGGAACCGGTCGTCCGGCAGGGGAGCCGGCTCGTCGGACCCCGCCACGGGGGAGGGGTGGCCGTCGCCGGTGCGCGACGCCTCGGCCCCCAGCGGCGCGGGCACGGGTCTGCCCAGGCGCGGGGAGGTCACCGTCGCCGCTCGCGTCACCGGGTGGCTCATCCACGCATGATGACAGGGAGCGACGGGCGCCACCCGTCCGGTCACCCGGCCGGTCGGCGGGTCGGGGCCGCTGGTCAGGGCAGGGCGTACCGGGTGTCGCGCGCGGCCTCGGTGAAACCCAGCCTGCGGTACACCGCGAGCGCCGGGCCGTTGTCGGCCTCGACGTAGAGGTCGACCGCGTGGACGCCGCGCTCGTGCAGGTGGTGCAGGCCGACGAGGGTCAGCCACGACCCGAGCCGCCGGCCCTGGGCGGCGGGGTCGACCCCCACGACGTACACCTCGCCCACCGGCGTCTGGTCGTCGGCGGGCTCCAGCTTGGTCCAGTGGTAGCCCAGCAGGCGCCCGTCGTCCTCGTCCACGGCGAGGAAGAACCCGGCCGGGTCGAACCACTCCGAGCGCAGGCGGGCCGCCAGGTCCTCGGCCGTCCAGCGCCCCTGCTCGGGGTGGTCGGCGAACGCGCGCGCGTTCAGCGCCAGCCACGCCTCGTCGTCCGCGCCCGGACGGAACGTCCGCAGCTCCGCCCCCGGCCGCGGCTGCGGGTCGGGCAACGGCTGGTCGGCCGGCCGGCGCATCCGCAGCAGGGTGCGGACCGGGACGAACCCGGCGGACGCCGCCAGCCCACGGGCCGCGGGCAGGTCCCCGTGCGCCCACAGGCGCAGCGCCGGACCGGCCAGGGCCAGGGCCTCGTCGAGCAGCGCCCGTCCGGCGCCCTGGCGACGGTGCGCCGGTGCCACCACCAGCTCGGCCTCGGGGCCGGCGCCCGCCGGTGCGCCGCCGTACGGCTCCGTCGCCGCGAGACCGCTGACCTGGGCGTAGCCGACCGGCGCGTCCGCGGGACCGGCGACGAGGTGCCGGGTCGAGGCCTGCGGGTGCGGCGAGGGCGCCAGGCGCAGCGACGCGGCCTCGTTCAGCGCGCTGACGCCGTCCTCGGCCTGCGCCTCGCGGACGAGCCGCGCGACCGCCCCGCCGTCGGCGGCGGACAGCTGCTCGTGCGCGCGGACCTGCGCCGGTGCTCCCATCCGCGCAGGCTAGCCCGCCAGGTCGTCACCTGCTGTCCGCCTCGAGGCCCTGTCCCGGCTACGCCGAGCGGGTTAAGGTCCAGCGGTCACCATCCGCCTCGGGGGAGAAGTCCGGGAGTGCCATGAGAACCCCAGCTCGTCGCCGCGCAGCCACCACGCTGCTCGCGGCCGGCGCCGTCGTCGCGGCGATGACCGCGGGCGCCACCTCCGCCACCGCAGGAGACCGCGCAGCAGACCGCCAGGGTCCCCCGGCGCACGCCCAGGGACCGCGCGCCGTGCAGCTGCAGATGCTGTCCTTCAACGACTTCCACGGGCACCTGGAGGCCACGGACGGGCCGCTGGACGAGGCGCAGGACCCGTCCCAGACCGAGGTGGGCGGGGTCGAGCACCTCTCCGCGAAGATCAAGGCCCTGCGCGCCGAGCACGGTGACCGCACGTCCCTGACCGTCGCCGCGGGCGACCTCATCGGCGGGTCGCCGTTCCTGTCCGGGCTCTTCCACGACGAGCCCAGCGTCGAGGCGCTCGACGAGCTGGGCCTGGACGTCAGCAGCGTCGGCAACCACGAGTTCGACGAGGGCACCGAGGAGCTGCTGCGCATGCAGTACGGCGGCTGCCACCCGGACGACGGCTGCTACTTCCAGAAGCGCAACGGCCGGGACGTCGTCTACCCCGGCGCCGACTTCGACTGGCTGGCCGCCAACGTCGTCCGCAAGGACACCGGCGAGCCGCTGCTCCCCGGCACGAAGGTCGAGCGGGTCCAGGGCATCAAGGTCGGCTTCATCGGGATGACCCTCGAGGACACCGACACCCTCGTGTCCCCGGCCGGCGTCAGCACCGTCGACTTCCTCGACGAGGTCGAGACCGCCAACGCCCAGGCGGCCCGGCTGCGGCAGCAGGGTGTCGAGGCCATCGTCGTCCTGCTGCACGAGGGCGGCTACCAGACCGGCACGTACCAGCAGTGCCAGGGCATCTCCGGCCCGGTCGTGGAGATCGCGGAGAACCTGGACCCGGCGATCGACGCGGTCGTCACCGGCCACACCCACGAGCCGTACGTGTGCAACGTGCCGGACCCGGCCGGCCAGCCGCGGATGGTGACCAGCGCCGCCGAGTACGGCAAGGTCGTGACCGAGACGATCCTCCCGCTCGACCGCCGCACCCGCGACGTCGTCCGCGCGGACGTCACCGCCACCAACCACCTGGTGACCCGTGACGCCACCGACCCCGAGCAGACCGAGATCATCGAGAAGTGGAACGCGATCAGCGCCCCGATCGCGGGCCGGGTCGTCGGCACCGTCGCCGAGGACGTCACGGGTGACGCGTCCGGCAACCGCGGGATCGAGACCCCGATGGCGAACCTCGTCGCCGACTCCATCCTGTGGGGCACCTCCGGCGAGGCCGGCGGCGCGCAGATCTCCTTCATGAACGTCGGCGGCGTGCGGGCCAGCCTGCTCGTCGACCAGATCACCAACGGCGAGCAGCCGGGCGAGGTCACCTACGCGGAGGCGTTCGCCGTCGCCCCGTTCGGCAACCTGCTCGTCAGCATGGACCTCACCGGCGAGCAGATCGAGGAGGTCCTCGAGCAGCAGTACGTGCCGACCCGCGGGCGCCCGACCCTGGCCCTGGGTGTGTCCGAGGGCTTCACGTACACCTGGGACGACACCCAGCCGCAGGGCGAGCGCGTCAGCGACATGCAGCTGGACGGCGTCGCGATCGACCCCGACGCGACGTACCGGGTGTCCACGCTGAACTTCCTCGCCAGCGGCGGTGACCAGTTCACCGCCTTCACCCAGGGCACGAACATCCTGGGCGGCGCGGAGGACCTCGCCAACCTGGTGGCCTACCTCGAGGCGCACCCGGACCTGACCGCACCCGGCGACCGGGTCGACGGCATCTGACCGGTCCGCCCTGACCGGTCCGCCCTGACCGGCCCGACGACGAGGGCCCGGCACCCGAGCGGTGCCGGGCCCTCGCGCCGTCCCTCAGGGACTCGGCTCGTCGACGGGACCGGTCGCCGGCACGCTCCGGCCGGTCCGCTCGGCCTCCCGGCGCTCGCGGCTGGGCGGCACGAACCGGTAGCCGACGTTGCGCACGGTGCCGATGAGCTGCTCGTGCTCCGGGCCCAGCTTGGCGCGCAGGCGGCGTACGTGGACGTCCACGGTCCGGGTGCCACCGAAGTAGTCGTAGCCCCACACCTCCTGCAGCAGCTGGGCCCTGGTGAACACCCGGCCCGGGTGCTGCGCCAGGTACTTCAGCAGCTCGAACTCCTTGTACGTCAGGTCCAGGGCGCGGCCGCGCAGCCGCGCGGTGTACGTCGACTCCTCGATGACGACGTCGCCGGCGCGGATCTCCTCCGGCTCGTCGTCGTCCTGGGCGGCCTGCTGCAGGCGGCCGGCCGCCAGCCGCAGCCGTGCCTCGACCTCAGCGGGCCCGGCGCTGTCGAGCAGCACGTCGTCGGCCCCCCAGTCGGCGGCGACCGCGGCGAGTCCCCCCTCGGTGAGCACCAGCAGCAAGGGCGAGGACACCCCCGTGGTGCGCAGCAGCCGGCACAGGGAGCGCGCCGAGGCCAGCTCGCGACGGCCGTCCACGAGCACCGCGTCGGCAGGGGGGGCGTCCACGAGGGCCGCGGGCTCGGCGGGCATCACGCGCACCTGGTGGGCGAGCAGGCCCAGGGCCGGGAGCACCTCCGCCGAGGGCGCGAGGGCGTTCGTGAGCAGGAGCAGCTGGGCCACCCGGACCACCTCCTGGCAAGCGCCGGCGCCGTGACCGGCTCCGTCGCTGTCCGGGCCGAGGGTACCCGCGCGTCCACCTCACGGACACCCACCGCCCACCTGGCGGGACGCTCGGTGACGGCGGCAGCCGCCGGCGCGGCCTGCCGTGGCGGCGGCCGGACGTGCGCCGGGAGAGGATGGGACGGTGCGCGCAGCCCTGCGACCCCTCGTCCGCGACCCCGCCCGGGGCCGCGTGCTGCTGACCGTCGACGGGGTGCGGCTGAGCGCCCACCACGACCCGGCGGCGGACGGCGGCACGGACCTGGCCGTCGTCACCGCGCACGGTTTCACGATGTCCTGGCGGTCGCCGGCGTCCCGGCGGGTCGCCCACCTGCTGGCCGAGTCGGCGGGCGTCGTCGGGCTCGACTTCCGCGGCCACGGCGCCTCCGGCGGGCACACGACGGCGGGTGACCGCGAGGTCCTCGACCTCGACGCCGCGGTCCGGTGGGCGCGGCTGCTCGGCTACCGGCGGGTGGTGACGCTCGGCTGGTCCATGGGCGCCGCGGTCGCCGTCCGGCACGCCGCGCTCGCCCCCGGCCGGTGCGACCTGGGCGAGGAGCTGTCCGCCGCGCCGGACGCCGTCGCCGCGGTGAGCGGACCGAGCCGCTGGCGCTACACGGGCACCCCGGCGATGCGGCGGATCGACCGCGGCCTGACCACCCGCCCCGGCCGGGTCGTCGTCCGGTGGCTGTTCGGCACCCGCGTGCTCGCCGGGGGGTGGACGGTGGAACCCGGGTCGCCGCAGGCCCTCGCCGCGCGGGTGGCGCCGACGCCGCTCCTCGTCGTCCACGGGGACGCCGACCCGTTCTTCCCGCTCGACCACGCGACCGACCTGCACGCCGCGGCGCCGGGCTCGACGCTGTGGGTGGAGCCCGGTTTCGGCCACGCCGAGCTGGCCGCGCCCGACGACCTGGTGCGCCGCGTCGGGGCGTGGCTGGACGAGGCGACGCGGGCCGCCGCGGGGTCCGCGTCTGCCAGGATGCCGCGGTGAGCCGAGCAGTACCCGCCCTCAGCGCCGCCGTCCTGTCCGCCCTCGTCGGGCTCGGGGCGGTCGCGGGGACGCCGGTGCTCGTCGTCGCCCTGCTGCTCGTCGTCGTGACGGTCGCCAGCGGCTGGCCCGGGCTGCTGTCCCTGCCCACGCAGCGCGGCAGCACGTCCGTCATCGCGCTGTGCGGCGCCGGTGCGGTCGCGGTCGTCGCCCTCACCCCCGGTGAGCCGCTGCTGCGCTGGCTCCCGGTGGTGCTGGCGCTGTCGGTGCTGCTGTCGTTCTGGCACCAGCTGCTGCGCCGGGACATGCGGCCCCGGCTGGTGGAGTCGGTGACCGGCGTGGTGTCGGGTGTCGTGGCGGTCGCCTTCGCGTCGGGCTGGGTGGGGGCGCTGCGGGCGGTCGGCGAGTGGCAGCTCGTGCTCGTCGGGGTGGCAGCGGTGGCCGCGGCCGGCCTGGCCACGGGGCTGCCCTTCCCGCAGCGGGTCACCGGCGTGCTGGGCCTGCTCGGAGGGACGGCGTTCGCGGGACTGGCCGGTGGGCTGCTGCCCGACCTGCGCGCCGTGCCCGCGGCCCTCGTCGGTGCGGCCGCTGCCGTGGTCGTCGTGGCGCTCGACCGGCTCCTGGCCCGGCTGCCGACCGCCGGCGGTCGGCAGACCGGGATGACGATCGGGGCGACCGCGGTCGCCTGCGCCGGCACCGTCGTGTACCTCGTCTCGAGAGTGGTGATCGGATGAACCCCGCCCGGGTGCTCGTGGTGTGCACCGGCAACGTGTGCCGGTCCCCGATGACGGAGCGGCTGCTGCGGGCCGGGCTCGCCGAGCGCGGCGCCGCGGACGCCGTGCTCGTGCACAGCGCGGGCACGGGTGCGCTGGTGGGGTCGGCGATGACGGACCAGACCGCGGCCCTCGTGACGGAGTCCGGCGGGTCGGCTGACGGGTTCGTCTCGCGGGCACTGACGCCGGCGATGGTGCAGGAGGCGGACCTGGTGCTGGCCCTGACCCGGGCGCACCGGGCCGCGGTGGTGTCGGCCTACCCGCGCGCGAACCGCTACGCGTTCACCCTGCGCGAGGTGGAGCGGCTGCTGCGCCAGGTCGACGGGGTCCCCGGTGCCGACGTCGCCGAGCGGGTGCGCAACCTGGCCCCGACGGTCGCGGCCCGGCGGGGGTTCGAGGCCGTGGCCGACCCGTCGGTCGACGACGTGGTGGACCCCTATCGGCGGGACGACGCGGTGTACCGGCAGATGGCCGGCGAGCTCGTCCCGGCGGTGGACGCCGTGCTGGACGCCGTGGCGCCGCGCTGAACGGCCGCTGAGGGGCGCCGTTGAGGGGGGCCGTTGAGGGACGCCGCTGACCCCGGTGGGTGAACCTCGGTCGGGGTGACCCCGCCACGACCGGACCGGCCGTCACCCTGCGTGAATCACCGGGCGCGCGCGGTTACCGTGGTGACATGGGGACCTGGCGTGCGCACTGGCTGACGGTCGCGCTCGTGGTCGTCGTGGTCGCGGACGTCGTCCTGGTCACCCTCGCGCTGCGCGGCCCGGCGTCACCGGACCGGTCCGGGACCCTGTCGGGCGACGCGCAGGTCGCCGCCTCCCCGACGCAGACCCCCGTGCCGACCCCCGTGCCGACGGAGACCGGCCCGCCGCCGCCCCCGGCCGGTGCGCCGACGAACCGGCTGCTGGACGTGGTCTCCGACCAGGCCGCGTGGCGCGCGGTCGTCGGCAGCTGCCCCGCCGGGGGCTCGACCGTGCAACGGACCGACGACGGCGGGCTCACCTGGGAGGACGCCGGGGTGGACCTGCCCTCCGTCGTGCGGCTGAAGGCGGACGCCGCGTCGACGGCGTTCGTGGTCGGCCAGGACGCCGAGGACTGCGAGCCGGCGTTCTCCCGCACCACCGGCGAGGACTGGCGACGCTCGGCGTCCAGCCTCGAGGTCGCCTGGTTCGTCTCCCCCTCGGACCGGACCACGGTGAGCTCGCCGGCGGGCGCGTTCCCCGGGCCGTGCGGTGGCCCGCTCGTCGACGTCGCGCCGGTGACCTCCGACGAGGCGGCCGCCCTGTGCCCCGACGGCTCGGTCCACCTCACGCAGGACGGCGCGGCGACCTGGTCGCCGGTCGCCGCCGTACCGGGCGCGGTCGCGCTGACCGACCAGGCCGGCGGCTACCTCGTGGCGGTGGCCGGCGACCCCACCTGCGCGGGGCTGGTCGTGACCAGGATCGGCGCCGAGGACGCGCCGCAGCCGGTGGCGTGCGCGCCCGCGTCGGGCACCCCGGCGGAGGTGGCGCTGTCCGCCGCCGACGACGCCGTGTGGTTGTGGGCCGGGGACGCCGTGCTGCGCTCCGACGACGGTGGCGTCACCTGGGACGACACCGGGGACGGTCAGTAGACGAGCGCCTGGGCGCCGTCCGCCGTGACCTCCTCGACGAAGGTCGCCGATCCCGCGAGGCGGACCCCCTCCAGCAGGTCGTCGGTGCCGAGCCCACGCCGCTGGGCGCACTGCGTGCACACCGTCACCGTGCCGGTGGCGAGCACGGCGGCGAGGAGGTCGTCGAACGGTGCGGCGTGCTCCAGCACCACCTCGCCGGCGCGCCCGGGGACGGCGAGCCACGTCGCCTCTCCCGCGAGCCACAGGCTCACGTCCACCCCGGCCGCCGCCGCGGTGGCCGCGACGTTGAGCGCCTGGTTGCACCGCTCGGGTGCCTCGGCGCCGCAGGTGCTCTTGACCACGAGGCGTCTGCTCACGGCGGCACCTTACGAGGCGGCCCGCCGACCGGCGGATACCATCGGCGCATGGCGACCTTCTTCACCGCGCTCCTCGTGCTCGCAGCCGTGGTCATCACCTGGTTCGCCGGGTTCGTGGTCTACCGGCTCTTCCGCGGCCAGGCCTGAGCCGTCCGTGCCGGTCGAGATCCCCGCGGACACCCCCGCGCCGCTCGTCCCCCTGGCCTGGCTGCTCGGCCGCTGGGAGGGCGCCGGCGTCGTCGGCTACCCGACGATCGAGGAGCGGCGGTTCGGACAGGAGGTCGAGTTCCGCCACGACGGCCGGCCGTTCCTGCACTACCGGTCGCAGGCCTGGCTGCTGGACGACGCCGGGGAGCGCGTGCGCCCGCTGGCCAGCGAGAGCGGCTACTGGCGGGTCGTCGTCCCCGAGGACCCGGAGCGCGCCGCGCGTGAGCAGGCCGGCGTCGACCTCGAGGTCCTGCTGAGCCACCCGACGGGCATCGTCGAGGTGTACACGGGCCGGGCGAGCGGCGGCCGGGTCGAGCTGTCCACCGACGTGGTGGCCCGTACGACGACCGCCAAGGAGTACACGGCGGCGACGCGGATGTACGGCCAGGTCGAGGGTGACCTGCTGTGGGTGATGGACATGGCCGCCGTCGGGGAGCCGATGACCGCGCACGCCTCGGCGCGGCTGAAGCGGGTCTGACGTGGGGCGCGCCGTCCGCACCCTGCTCGTCCTGCTCTTCCTCGCGGCGTTCGCCGCCGCGGCGTGGGTCACCGTCCGCGGCGCCCAGGCGCGCGGTCACCTGGAGGAGGCCGCCGACCGGGTGGGCCGGCTCCAGCTGCAGGTCACCCGGGGCGAGACGGACGCGGCGGAGGAGACCGTGCGCGCGGTCCGGCGGGACGTCGCCCGGGCCCGCGACCTCACGGGGGACCCCGTGTGGACGACGTTCGCGCGCTTCCCGTGGGGCGGCCAGAACCTGCGGGCGGTCACCGAGGCGACCCGGGCGGTGGACACCCTGGCGGACGACGGCCTGCCCGCCCTCGTCCGCGCCGGCGAGGGTCTGCGGACGCTGCGCGAGGAGCAGGAGCAGGGTCGCCAGAGCCCCGCGTCGGTCCAGCTGGTGGTCGACGAGGTGCGGGTCGTCGAGACCTCGACCGATCGCGCACGTCGCATCGTCGAGGCCGTGGACCGGGACCACCTGGTCCCTGCGGTGGACGACGCGTTGGACGACCTGCTGGAGAGCCTCGGGACGGCGCGCGAGGTGGGGGCCGGCCTGGCCGTCGACGCCGGCGTGCAGGAGGGGGCTGCAGGTGGCTGACGGCAGGCGGGTCGCTCGCCGGCGTCTGGCGTGGGCCGCCCTGGCGCTCGGGCTCGTGCTCGGGGTCGTGGCGGCGGTCATGGGGTGGCAGGCGTCGCGCGTGCGCGCCGACCTCGCCGCCGCCCAACCGCTGGTGCCCCGGCTGCAGGCGCAGGTCACCGACGGCGACCTGCCGGCCGCCGAGCAGACCCTCGCCGAGCTGCAGGAGCGGACGTCGCGGGCCGCGGAGACGACCGGTGGCCCGCTGTGGTCGGTCACGGCGCGGCTGCCGTGGGTGGGTGACGACGTGCACGCGGTGCGCGAGGTCGCCGCGGTCGTGGACGAGGTCGCGGCCACGGCGATGCCGGCGCTGCTCGAGGCGGCTCAGGGTGCGACCCCGCAGGCCCTGGCGCCTCGGGACGGCGTCGTGGACCTCGGGCCGCTGGTGGCGGCGCGCGAGCCGCTCGGCCGGGCCGAGGCGTCGATGTCCGCGGCGGCCGACCGGGTCGCCGCGGTGGAGACGGAGAGCGCCCTCGGGCAGGTCGCGGGGCCCGTGGAGACGCTGCAGGCGCAGCTCGCCGACGCCGCGGGGACCGTCGCGACGGCGCACCGGCTCGCGACCGTCCTGCCGCCGATGCTGGGCGCGGACGGCCCGCGGACGTACCTGCTGCTGTTCCAGAACAACGCGGAGGTCCGGGCGACCGGCGGGCTTCCGGGCTCGCTCGCCGTGGTGAGGGCGGACGGGGGACGCATCGACTTCCTCGAGCAGGTGCCCGCCGCGGTGGTCCCGCAGTTCGACGAGCCGGTGCTGCCGCTCGAGGGACGCGCCCTGCCGGTGCACGGCGAGCGGGCCGGTGTCTACGTCGGGGACGTGAACTTCAGCCCGCACTTCCCGACGGCGGCCGAGCTGGCGCGGGAGATGTGGCGTCGGGTCAGCGCCGAGCGGGGGGAGGAGACGGTCGTGGACGGCGTCGTCGCCGTCGACCCGGTGGCGCTGTCCTACCTGCTGGAGGCGACCGGTCCGATCCCCGTCGAAGGGGTCGGGGTCGAGCTGACCGCGGAGTCGGTCGTCCCGTTGCTGCTGTCCGACTCCTACCGGCTGTTCGGGCCCCGGGCGGACCAGGACGCGTTCTTCGCGGCGGCGACCTCGGCGGTGACGCGGGCGCTCCTGGGCGGGGACGTCGACCCCCGGGCCCTCGTCGACCAGGTTGGCCGGGCGGCGGACGAGGGGCGGCTGCTGGTCTGGTCGTCCGTTCCCGCCGAGCAGGAGGCCCTGGTGGACCTCGGGGTGGCCGGGGTGGTGCCCACCGGGGACGAGGGCCGCCGGACCGTCGGCATCTACCTCAACGACGGCACCGGGGCCAAGATGAGCTGGTACCTGAGGGAGCGCGTCGTCCTCGAACCCGCCTGCGACACCGAGGACGCCACGCACCGGCTGGCGCTCGAGCTGTCCTCGACGGCGCCGGCCGACGCGGCGCAGTCGCTTCCGGAGTACGTGACGGGAGGGTCCTTCGGTGTGCCGCGCGGCGAGTTCCGCACCCAGGTGCTGGTGTTCGCCCCGCTGGACGGCGGCGTCGTGCGCGGGGCCGTGGACGGTGAACCCGTTGCGCTGTCGACGTTCCAGGCTCTCGACCGGCAGGTCGCGGTGTTCGACGTCCAGCTCGGACCCGGGGAGAGCCGCACGGTCGAGGTGGAGCTCGACGTGGCCGCCGACGGCCTGCTGGAGCTGGACACGACACCGCTCGCCGTCCCCGTCGACGCGGCGGTGACGTCCCACGATTGCTACGAGCGGTAGTCGACCCGTCACGCATCTGCTACCTTTCGTCGCGGCTGCATGGGGGGCCCGGCTCAAGTCACGGGCGGCCCTGCCGATAAGTAGAGAGCCGATCTGACTTCTCCCAGGGGGAGCCCACATGTTCCGTCGTATCACCGCGATCCTCGCGCTGGCCCTCGCCACCGTGCTCGGCCTCGCGTCCGCCTCCCACTCCTACCCCGCCCCGCCGTCCGACACCGGTGTCGTCAGCGACGGGACCGTCGCCCCCGGTGAGGCGTTCACGTTCTCCGCCGACGGGTTCCGGGCCGGCTCCACGGTGCGGATCGAGGTGCTCGGGACGAGCTACGCGCAGTCCACCACCGCGAACGAGGACGGCGAGGTCGCTGCACGCATCTCCCTCACCGAGAGCGGCACCTACACGATCCAGGCCAGCGGCGTTGCTCCCGACGGTTCCGCGCGCGTCGTGACCGCCTCCGTCCGCGTGGTCGCGGGCGCCGGCGGCGGCGCGGGCTCCGGCGACGAGCTGCCCCGCACCGGGTCCTCCACCGCCACCCAGGTGTGGGCGGGCCTCGGCCTGCTCGGCCTCGGCGCGGGCATGGTCGCCCTGACCGTCGCCCGCCGTCGCCAGGGCGCCGGCTCCGTCGCCTGACGCAGCCGCGCACGGCACCACCTCCGCACGACACCACCCCGCACGACGCAGGCGCACCGACGCCGGGCCCCGGGTCACCCCGGGCGCCCGGCGTCGGTGCGCCTACGCTCGTCGGGTACGGCCCGGCGCGGACGACAGCCGCGAGCGGGCGCCCACGCCGAAGGGACCAGCCGTATGCCAGCCACGCAGCCCTCCACCCCGGCGGACGCCGTCGCCTCCGAGAGCCGGGTCGCGCCCGTCGCCTACCGCAGCCCGTTGCTCACGCGACCGGGTGCCGTCGAGGGCGAGGGCGCGGACGCGGGGGTCGCCTGGCACTACGGCGACCCGGTCCGTGAGCAGCGTCTGCTCGAGCAGGGTGTGGGCTTCGTGGACCTGTCCCACCGCGGCGTGGTGACCGTCACCGGTCCGGACCGGTTGACCTGGTTGCACTCGCTGACCACCCAGCAGCTCGCCGACCTGCCTGCGCGCACCTCCGTCGAGTCCTTGGTGCTCACGCCCAAGGGGCACGTGGAGCACGCCCTGCACGTCGTCGACGACGGGGAGACGACGTGGGTCACCGTCGAGCCCGGTTCGGCGGGCGCGCTCACCGCGTGGTTGGACCGGATGCGCTTCATGCTGCGCGTCGAGGTCGCCGACGTCACCGACCAGTGGGCCGTCCTCGGCGAACCCGTCGACCGGGAGTCCGTCGAGGGTGAGCCGCTGGCGTGGGTGGACCCGTGGCCGCGCACCGGTCCCGTGTCGACCCGGTACGCCCCGGTGGATGACGCCGAGCACCCGGGGGCGCAGCGGTCGTGGCGCGAGGTACTCGTGCCCCGCGAGCGGTTGGTCGAGCACGTCGGCGACTGGGACGTCGCCGGGACGTGGGCGTCCGAGGCGCTGCGGGTGGCGGCGTGGCGGCCGCGGTGGGGCCTGGAGACCGACCACCGCACCATCCCGCACGAGGTCGACTGGCTGCGCACCGCCGTCCACCTGCAGAAGGGCTGCTACCGCGGCCAGGAGACCGTCGCGCGGGTGCACAACCTCGGGCGTCCCCCGCGACGGCTGGTGATGCTCCACCTCGACGGGTCCGCCCACGCGCTGCCCGTCCACGGGGCCGAGGTGCTGGCCGGTGGGCGGCCGGTCGGGTTCGTGACCTCGGCCGCGCGCCACCACGAGCTCGGGCCGGTGGCGCTGGCGCTGGTGAAGCGCTCGCTGCCCGTGGACGCCGCGCTGCTCGTGGACGGCGTCGCCGCTGCCCAGGAGACCGTCGTCGCGCCCTGACCGCCCGGGTCGGGTGGGCTGCTCAGCCTCCGGCGGTCGCGACCAGCCAGCCGCCGATGGCCGCGAGCACGCAGCCGAGGACGACGATCACCACGTCGAGCCGCCTCCAGCGCCGCGGGCTCACGTCCCTCACCCCCGGTCCCGGGAGCCGGACAGGCCCAGTCGGTCCGCGAGGTGGCGACCCGGGGTGCCGGCGCCGTCGACCGCGGGGGTGCTGCTGCGGTACTCGCCGGCGTAGCCGTAGTAGTAGCCGGCGGCGCGCCGCTTGGCCGGCAGCAGGTTCAGGACGACGCCGAGGAGCCGCGCGTCCACGTTCTCGAGATGGGACAGCGCCCGGGTCAGCTGGTCCCGGTGGATGCGCTGCGAGCCCACGATGAGCAGCGCCCCGTCGGCCAGCTTGCTGAGCACGGCCGCGTCGGTGACGGGCAGCAGCGGGGGCGCGTCGATGAGGACGACGTCGAAGGACGCGGTGAGCTGGCCGATGAGCCGCTCCATCGCCGCCGACCCGAGCAGCTCGCTGGGGTTCGGCGGCAGCTGGCCCGCGGCCAGGACCTGCAGGTTGCCGTCACCCCACGGCTGCAGCACGTCGGCGAGGTCGGCCTGCCCGATCAGCACGGTGGTCAGGCCGGCGGCCCGTTCCATCCCCATGTAGTCGGAGACCTTGGGCCGGCGCAGGTCGCCCTCCACCAGGCAGATCCTGCTGCCCGCGGCGGCCATGGTGATCGCCAGGTTCACCGCCGTGCTCGTCTTGCCCTCGCCGGGGATCGACGACGTGACGACGATGGCCCGCGGGTGGTCGGCCGCGTCGATGAACTGCAGGTTGGTCCGGATCTGCCGGAACGCCTCCGAGCGGATCTCGCCGGGGTCGCCCTGGACGACGAGCGGCCGCTTCGGGACGTCCGGGTCGAACGCGATGCCCCCGAGCACGCTGGCCTCGGTCAGCGCCGAGACGTCGTCCTCGTCCACGACGCTGGTGTCCAGGGTCTCCCGCAGCAGGGCCGCGCCGACGCCCAGGACGAGCCCCAGGACGAGCCCGAGGCCCAGGTTGCGGGGGACGTTCGGCGACGCCGGCCGCTCGGGTGCCGTGGCGGGCTCGATGGTGGAGATGCGGACGGGGGAGCCGCCCTCGGCGGACGGCTGCTCCAGCTCGGCGACCACGGCGGTGAACGAGGCGCCGACCGCGTTGGCGACCCGGGCGGCGTCCTCGGGTGACTCGTCGGCCACGGTCACCGTGATGAGGACGGAGTCCGGCGGCGTGGTGGCGGTGACGACGCGAGCCAGCTCGTCGGTCGTGACGTCGAGGTCCAGCTCGTCGATGACGGGGGCGAGCACCCGGGTGCTGGTCACGACGTCCCGGTAGGACGTCACGCGCTGCTGGGTGAAGTTGCTGCCCTGCAGCAGGTCGGCGGCCGACCCCGACGCCTGCGCCGCCACGAACAGCTGGGTGCTGGCGCGGTACACGGGCGTGCTGAGCAGCGACGCCGCGGCCGCTCCCCCCAGGGACAACAGGGTGAGCAGGGCGACGAAGCGCCACCGCTCCCGGAGCACCCGGAGGTACTGAGAGATCTCCACCAGCCAACTCCCGCAGTCGAGTGAGGCCTCATGCTGTCACAACCGGGTGACGCGTTTCGCTCTGCGTGGTTAGCCCGCCACGCACGGCGACGCTAGTCTGGCGGTGCGTGAGGCTCCACCGACGACCTGGGAGGGTGTGATGGCCTGGCCGCCGCGGGGCCTCACCCGGTCCTCCTGGAAGTGGCTGCCCTTCGACCTCGCCGTCTGGTGGGGCGCCCTGTGCCTGGCCGTCTGGACGAGGTACGACTTCTCCGTCGCCGCGGTCGACTGGTCCGGGGTCGTCGTGTTCGCGGTCGTCGTCGCGGCGCTGCAGTCGGCGTCCGGCGCGGTCGTCGGCATCTACCTGGGCCGGTTCGTGCCCGGGAGCTTCGAGGAGGCCGCGGCGCTGGCCTGGACCGGCGCCGCCGTGACGGCCGCCGCCTTCGGCTGGACCCTCGTGGTCGGCCCCCTCTACGTGCCGCGCAGCGTGCCCCTGGCCACGGGGGCCGCCGCGGTCGTCGGGTGCCTGGCCCTGCGCTTCGTGGGTCGGGCCTGGTCGTCGCGGAGCGCCGTGAGCAGCCCGGACGCCCTGCCCGTCGTGGTCTACGGCGCCGGCAGCGCCGGCACCCAGCTGATCCGGCACATGCAGACCGACTCGCCCCGCCGGTTCGTCCCGAGGGCGCTGCTCGACGACGACCCGGCGAAGCGGCGGCTGGAGGTCAGCGGCGTCGCGGTCCGTGGGGGCCTCGGTGACCTGGCGCGGGTGGCCGAGCGGGTCCGCGCCGAGGCCGTCGTCGTCGCCCTCCCCAACGCGGCGTCCGACCTGATGCGCGACGTGACCCGCCGCGCCGAGGCCGCGGGCCTGCGGGTCCTCGTGCTGCCGCCGCTGCACCAGATGATGCACCGGCAGGTCGGGTCGGGTGACCTGCGGGACGTCGACGTGTTCGACCTGCTGGGACGGCGTCCCGTCCAGCTGGAGGAGAGCGCCATCGCCTCCTCCATCACCCGCAGGCGGGTCCTGGTCACCGGCGCCGGGGGCTCGATCGGCTCGGAGCTGTGCCGCCAGATCGACCGCTTCGGCCCCGCCGAGCTCGTGATGCTCGACCGGGACGAGTCGGCCCTGCACGCGGTGCAGCTCTCGCTGCGCGGCAGCGCGATGCTCGACGGGCAGGACACCGTCCTGGCGGACATCCGCGACCCCCGGGCCGTGCACCGCGTCTTCCAGGAGCGGCGCCCCGAGGTGGTGTTCCACGCCGCCGCGCTCAAGCACCTGCCGCTGCTCGAGCAGTACCCGCTCGAGGCGTGGATGACGAACGTCCTCGGCACGCAGACGGTGCTGGAGGCCGCCCGCGACGCGGGTGTCTCGGTCTTCGTCAACATCTCCACCGACAAGGCCGCGAACCCCACCAGCGTGCTCGGCTGGAGCAAGCGGGTCGCGGAGCGGCTGACCGCGGGGATGGCCCACGAGGCGCCCGGCTGCTACGTGAGCGTCCGGTTCGGCAACGTGCTCGGCTCCCGCGGCTCGGTCCTCACCGCGTTCGAGAAGCAGATCGCCGCCGGCGGGCCGGTGACGGTCACGGACCCGGAGGTGACCCGGTTCTTCATGACCATCGCCGAGGCCTGCCAGCTCGTCCTGCAGGCCGCGGCGATCGGCGCGGACGGCGAGGCGATGGTCCTCGACATGGGTGAGCCGGTGAGCATCGTCGAGGTCGCCCGCACCCTCATCGACCGGTCCGGCCGCACGGACGTCGGCATCGTGTACACAGGCCTGCGGGCGGGGGAGAAGCTGCACGAGGAGCTCTTCGGGGACGAGGAGCCGCAGTCGCAGCGCCCCAAGCACCCGCTCGTCTCCCACGTCCCCGTCCCCGCGCTGAGGCTGGGACGTGACGACCTGGACCCGCAGCGGTTCGCCGACGGCGGGCAGGCGCGAGCCTGGCTCGTCGCGGCGTCACGGCCCCAGCAGCAGCCGGCGGGGCAGCCGCTCTCGCGGGCCCAGGCGCGCCGACGGGCCAGCGGCGTGGGCTCCGGCTGATGACGTCACGGATCTTCCTGTCCTCACCGGACGTCGGCCCGGTGGAGGAGCAGTACGTGCTCGACGCCCTGCGGTCCGGGTGGGTGGCCCCCGTGGGCCCCGACCTGGAGGCCTTCGAGCAGGAGCTGGCGAAGCGGTGCGAGCGGCGGTTCGCCGTCGGGCTGGCGTCCGGCACCGCCGGACTGCACCTCGGGCTGCTCGAGCTCGGGGCCCGAGCCGGGACCGCCGTCGTCGTCCCCACGATGACGTTCGCCGCCACGGCCAACGCCGTCGTGTACACGGGCGCGACGCCGGTGTTCGTGGACGGCGACCCGCGCACCGGCAACATCGACCCCGCCCTGCTGGAGCAGGCCCTGACCACGCTGCGCTCGGAGGGCCAGGACGTCGCGGCCGTGGTCCCGGTGGACCTGCTGGGACGCTGCGCGGACTACGACGCGATCCTCCCGCTCTGCGAGCGGTTCGGCGTCCCGGTCCTCGAGGACGCCGCCGAGGCGCTCGGCTCGACGTACCGCGACCGGCCGGCGGGTGCGTTCGGACGCGCCTCGGTGCTGTCCTTCAACGGCAACAAGATCATGACGACCGGCGGCGGCGGGATGCTGCTGACGGACGACGAGCAGCTGGCCCGCCGGGTCCGGCACCTGAGCACGCAGGCCCGTGAGCCGGTGGCCCACTACGAGCACTCCGAGGTCGGCTACAACTACCGGCTGAGCAACGTGCTCGCCGCCCTGGGCCGGGCCCAGCTCAGCCGCCTCGACGAGATGGTCGCCCGGCGCCGCGCCGTCCGGGCGCGGTACACCGCCCTGTTCGCGGACGTCCCGGGCGTCACCGTGTTCCAGGGGGACGGGGACGCCGAGGACAACTGCTGGCTGACCGCCGTCCTGGTGGACCCCGCCGAGGCCGGCTGGGACGGGGCCTCCCTGGCCGAGGCGCTGGCGAACGCGGACATCGAGTCCCGCCCGCTGTGGAAGCCGATGCACGCGCAACCGGTGTTCGTGGGCAGCCGGGCCTTCACGAACGGCGCGTCGGACACGCTGTTCGCGACCGGGCTGGCCCTGCCGAGCGGCTCCGCTCTGACCGACCGGGACCTGCGGTCGGTGACGGAGGCCGTCGAGGCGTTCCTGGCCCGCCGGTGAGTGGCGTGGACAGCCCGCCGGGTACCGGGCAGGAGGCTCCGCCGACCACGCGGGCGGTCGCCGGGTCCTTCCTCGGGTCCGTCAGCTGGTACGCCGTGGGAAAGCTCCTGCCGGCCGTGCTGACGCTCCTCGCCGTGCCGGTCTGGCTGCGGCTGTACGGCGCCGCCGACTACGGGCTCTACACCGTCACCTGGGCGGTCGCCACGCTCCTGTCCTCCGTGGCCACCGGGTGGCTCCGCCAGGCGCTGCTGCGGTACACGGGGACGTCGACGCACGACCTGCGGGGCGTCCCGTGGTGGTCCTGGTGCCTGCCCGTCCTCGCCTGCGGCACCGGGGCGGCGGGAGCGGCGTGGTGGCAGGTCGTCGACCGCGGCCCCGGCGTGGTCGTCGCGTACGTGGCGGTGGCGGGCCTGTTCGCCCTGACCACCGCGGGGTACGCGCTGCTCACGGCACTGGCCCAGCGACACGGTGAGGCGTCGCGCTTCGCCGCGGCGGAGACGGCTCGCATCGCCGTGGCCCTGGGCGTGACGGTCGTGCTCCACGTGGCGTCGGACGTCCCCGGAGCGACGCAGATCGTGGCCGGTCACCTGGTGGGGACGCTCGTGGCGGTGGCGGTCACGTACCGACGGGGTCGTCTGGGCCTGGGGACGCCCGGTTCGCGGGCGGTCGCGAGCGAGTTCTGGACCTACGGGTGGCCCGTGGGCGTCTGGGTCGCCCTGTCCACGGGCATGCTCTACGTCGACCGGCTGGTGCTCGGCGCCGTCGCGTCGCCGGAGGCGGTGGGGCAGTACGCCGCCGTGGCCGACGTCCTGATCCGCGGCATGGCGATCGTGACCTTCCCGGTCATCGTGACCGTGCACCCGCTCGTGATGGGGCGGTGGAACGCCGGCGACCGCGACGCGGCGCTCGCCCTGGCCCGCCTCTGGACCGTCCGCGTCGCGCTCGCCCTCGTCGCCGTGGTCGGCCTGTCCGCCGTCGTCGGTCCGGCGGCGCTCGGCGTCCTGACCGGTGTCCGCGCCGACCCGGTGCTGGTCGCGGTGCTGGCCGCCGCGGGGGGCACGTGGCAGCTCGCGCTGCTGGTGCACAAGCCGCTGGAGCTCCGGCGACGGACCGACCTGATGCTCGGCATCGTCGTGCTCTCGCTCGCGCTGTCGCTGGCCGTCCAGCTGGCCACGGCCGGCGCGTGGGGTGCCCGGGGCGTTGCTGCGGGCCTCGCGGTCGGCGCCGTGACGTACTGCGCCGTGGCGTGGTGGGTGGGGGCCCGGGGGCAGGGGCCACGACCGCGCGGCACCGTCGCCGAGGGGGCCGCATGATCTGGCTGTGCGCCGTCAGCTACTTCGGGTCGGCGACCGTGGACGGTCTGGTCGAGTCACTGCGCGCCCAGGGCCACCAGGCCTGGCGCCTGGTGCTGGTCGACAACTCGTCGGACCCCGACGAGGCGCACCGCCTGCGAGGGGTCGCCGAGCGCGACGAGCGGGTCAGCGTCCTGGAGGCCGGGGAGAACCTGGGCTACCTCGGTGGCGCCCGGTACGCGCTCGACCGCGTCACCCTGGACGACGGGGACTGGTTCGTCGTGGCCAACACGGACCTCGAGCTCGGTGACGGCGCCCTGGACGCCCTGGCCGGCGTCGACGACCCGGACGTCGGGGTCGTCGCGCCGCGGATCCTCGACGTCCGCAGCGGTCGGGACAGCAACCCCTACTGGCTGCACCGCCCCACCCGTCGACGGCTCCTCAAGGCGCGGCTCGCGTTCTCGACGGTCACCACCGCCCGGCTCGCCGTCGCGCTGGCCGTCGTGGGCCGCCGGCGCACGAGCCCCCCGACCGAGCATGTCGAAGGGGACCTCTACGGGGCGCACGGGTCGTTCATGGCCTTCTCGAGCCGCTACTTCTCCGCCGGCGGGACGCTCGACTTCCCCCTGTTCCTGTTCGGCGAGGAGATGTTCGTGGCGGAGGAGTGCCGCAGGTTGGGCCTGCGCACCCGGTACCTGCCCACCATGCGCGTCCGGCACGCCGGTCACGAGTCGACGGGCGTCTGGCGCTCGCGCGAGGTCCTGCGGCACCAGATGCGCGCGGTCAGGTACTGCTACGAGCTCGCTGCGGACCGCTCGACCGCGGGCTGAGCGACCCGCCCGCCGCCGCCGCGGGGGGTGAGCTGCTGGCGTCGGCGGCCCGAGCGGTGGACGACCCACGTCCCGAGCAGGACGCCGGCGACGACGTTGGTGAACGTCGTGATGAGGATGGTCTGGGACAGCAGGACGACGGCGTAGCCGGCCCCGAGCCCCGCTGCCGCGGCCGCGCCACCGCGCCGCGCCGCCCTGAAGGCACGGGTGGCCGCGAACCCGGCGACGACCAGGAGCAGAGCCGACCCCGCCTCCCCGAAGTCGTACAGCAGGCTGCGGAAGCCCGTGTAGACGTTCGTGCTGTTGCCCTGGTTGTCGATCACCACGCGGTCGGAGTACGCGCGGGTGTCGTCACGCTCCTGGCCGGTGAGGAACTCGACGCCCGCGACGCTCGCGGTGCCGAGCCCCAGCGGCTGCGAGGGGCGCACGTGGTACTCGTCGAGCCAGCGCGAGAACGCGGGCAGGTACCCGAACGCGTAGACCTCGACCTTCGCGAGGACGACCCGCTGGACGGTGGCGTCCGTGGCACCGACCCGGATGAACGCGATGGCGACGAAGAGCGCTGCGATCGCCAGCGCGCTCGCGCCCGCGGCGAGCGCCCGCCTCACGGTCACGCGCGGCAGGTCCCCGTCCCTCAGCAGCCGCATCCCCAGGTACCCGCCCACCATGAACGAACCGGACAGGAGCAGACCCAGGCGCTCGGTGGTGAAGGCGCTGTAGGCGAGGACCGAGACGAACGGCCCGGCGACGAGCAGGCGGCGGGGACGCGCGGAGCTGAGCAGGAACGGCGCGGCGAGCGAGCCGGCGTAGGCCACGGCGAGGAGAGCGGACACCAGACCACCGCCGCCGCTGACGCCGGCGTACCGGCGGACGCTGATGGCGTTGCCCGTGGCGAGCAACGCGTCGACCGAGAGCACCGCACCGAGGTCGAAGCCGTTGCGGCGCAGGGCGACGACCGCCGCGAGGAAACCGGCCGCCGTCCCCGCGGCGACCAGCCGGGTGAGGAGGGTCCCGTCCAGCGGGGCGCGCCGCGTCGAGGAGGCGGCGGGTCCCGACGGTCGGCGGGCCGGGCCGAACCTGGGTCGGCCCGGTGCGGCCGACGCGGCCGCCGCACCGAGCACCCACAGGGAGACCGCCGCGGCCACGTACGCCGTCCCCTTCGCCGTGACGTACGCCCCGGGGACGAGGAGGAGGGGCGCCGACACCGCGACCAGCCAGAAGGCCGCGAAGAAGGGAGCCGGGGCGAGCAGGCGTCTCTGCAGGAAGAGCGCAGCCAGCAGGACCGGCAGGAGCCAGCCCAGCACGATCACGACGTTCACGACACGACGGTAACCCGGCTGCGCCTCCGTCCCCGCGACGTCGCCGGTGGCAGACTCACCCGAGGCGGGTGGCCACCAGGCACGTGGGGAACCGGAGGAGGCCGAGTGAGGATCACCTACATCCACCAGCACTTCCGCCTGCCCAGCGAGCCCGGGGGGACACGGTCGTGGGAGTTCGCCCGCCGCCTCGTCGCCGACGGCCACCAGGTGACGGTGCTCGCAGCGGGCGAGCAGGCCGAGGACCGCGTCGTCGACGGCGTGCGGCTGCTGCGGCTGCCGGTGACCTACGACAACTCGATGGGTTTCGCGCGCCGGCTCCTGGCCTTCGCGCTGTTCATGGTCCGGGCGACCGTGGCCGCCGTTCGCCTGCCTGCCGACGTCGTGCTCGCGTCGAGCACGCCGCTGACGGTGGCCGTGCCGGGCATGGTGGCCTCCGTCGTGCGCCGAGCACGCTTCGTCCTGGAGGTCCGCGACCTCTGGCCCACGGTCCCGGTCGAGCTCGGCCTCCTGCGCAACCCCGTGCTCAAGGTCGTGGCTCGCTGGCTGGAGCTCCTGGCCTACCGGCGGGCCCGGCCCGTGGTCGCGCTGTCCCCGGGCATGGCCGAGGGGGTCCTCGACCGGCACCCCGGCGCCGAGGTGGTCGTCGTCCCGAACGCCGCTGACCGGGAGCTGTTCGGCTGCGACGACGCCCGCAGGGCCGGCCTGCGGCGCGAGCTGGGCTGGTCGGACGACGAGCGGGTCGTCGTCTACGCGGGGTCGTTCGGTCACATCTACGGCATGGAGTGGGTCGTCCGGCTGGCGGCCGCGCTGGCGGGACGCGGCTACCGCTTCGTGCTGATCGGGTCAGGCGCGACGTGGGAGGCCTGCCGGAGGCTCGCCGTCGAGCAGGGTCTCGACGCGGACGAGCTCCTCCCCGGGCCCGTCGCCAAGCAGGACGTGGTGCGGTACGTGCAGGCCTGCGACGCGACGCTGTCCTCGGTGCTGGAGCTGCCCGTCCTCGAGCCGGCCTCGATCAACAAGGTGTTCGACTCCCTGGCCGCCGGGCGCCCCGTGCTGATGGCGCACGGCGGCTGGCTCACCGACGTCGTGGTGGAGGCGGGCGCCGGCTGGCGCGTCCCCCGCAGCTCCGTGGAGGCGGCGGCGCGGGTCGTGGCGAACGCCCTGGCGACCGAGAGGCGCACGGGCGCAGCAGCCGCAGCCGCCGACGTCCTGGCCCTGGAGTTCGACCGCGACCGTCTCTACGAGCGCTTCCGCGCAGCCGTCGTCGGCGACGGCGCGTTCTCGGCCCCTGCCTCGACGGCCAGACGCCGGTAGGTCGCAGCGTCGGGCAGGCGCTCGAAGTCCTCACGGAGGATCCCGAGCTGGTGGACGTCGACGAAGTCCCCGTCGCGGAACACGTGCGAGCGGGCGGTGCCCTCGAGCGCCCAGCCGCACCTGTCGCGGTAGACCCGCAGAGACGCGGCGTTGGTGGCGAGGATCGGTGCGTGCAGCCGGTGGAGGCCGACGTCGTAGAAGGCGAACGCCATCACCGCCATGACGACGTCGACCGCGAGGCCGCGCCCGCGTCCCCCGGCCGACAGCTTGAGGCCGGTGACCGCGTTGCGGTTGTGCCAGTCGACCTGCCAGAGCCCGGTCATCCCGACGAGCTCGCCGTCCGACTCGATGACCCAGCGCCGGTCGGCCGTCGACCCGGCGGTCTCGAACCACCGTCGCTGCTCGTGCAGGGAGAGCGGCCAGGACCAGCCCACGACGCCGCGGCGCACCGCGGGGTCCGCGCTCAGGGACTGGAGGAACGGCTGGTCGTCCTCCTCGATCGGGCGCCCCCTGAACGTGCGGCCGTAGAGCATCGTGTCTCCTCGTCTCGGGTCTGCGTCCCGCAGAGCAGGTCAGGGGCTCGCCGGCGGGGCCGGAGCCAGGTCGTCCACGTCGGCCGCCTGCTGGCCGACGACCTGCCCGGTGCCGAAGAGGACGGTCCGGGCGGTCAGGACCACCAGCTTGAGGTCCAGCCGGGCGGACACGGCGTCGACGTACTCCAGGTCGCTCTCGATGCGCACCGACCACGGGGCGTTGTTGCGGTACCGGACCTGCGCCAGGCCGGTGAGACCGGGGCGGACGGTGAGCCTGCGGCGCTGGTGGGCCGTGTAGCGCGCGACGTGGGAGACGAGTGCCGGTCTCGGGCCGACGAAGCTCATGTCGCCGACGGCGATGTTGTACAGCTGCGGGATCTCGTCGAGGCTCAGGCGCCGCAGGACCCTGCCCACGGGCGTCACCATGTCCGGCGTGGGGAAGTTGTTCGAGACCTGCTCCGTCCCGACCTTCATGGTGCGGAACTTGTGCAGACGGAACGGCTCGCCGTCCCGTCCCGCGCGCTGCTGGGAGAAGTACACGGGACGACCGGACGACGCCAGCACAGCCGCCGCGCAGGCGACGTGCAGGGGCGACGTCACGACCCCCAGGGCGATGGCGCCGACGACGTCCAGAGGCCGCTTGAGTCGCCTGGCGTAGAACGAGTCAGGCACGAGGACCTCCAGCCCGGTACGCCGGGAAGTAGCCGCTCGACGACAGGGCCTCCGGCGACGTCCCGAGGCGCGCGGCGTGACGCCTCGTGAGGTCGACGTAGCGCTCCTCGTCGACGACGACGCCCCGTGCCTCGAAACTCAGGACGCGGGTCCCCATGGACCGCTTGAAACGGAAGAGGCCGTCGTCTGCGGACACGCCACCTCCGAGGTGGAAGGTGTCCACCCCCTCACCGGCGAAGTAGCGGGCGGCGTGCCACAGCATCAGGTTGTTGGCTCCCCCGCGCGCGCCCTCGGCGTCCGAACCGGACAGGTGGTAGTGCAGCCGCGGACCGTGACGCATCAGCAGCGCCGCCGACACGCAGCCACGGGCCGGGTGCTCGACGCCGGCCAGCCACAGGTCCTCGCCGAGGCCGTCCAGGAGGGCGTCGTAGTACGCGTCCCCGAACACGTACTCGGGCCTGGCCGACAGGCGCCGCATGGTGGCCTCGTAGAGGGTCCGGAACGGTGCGTCGGGTGCGAGGTCGTCGCGGGTGGCCCGCCGGACGTCCGCGCGCATCCCCAGCCGCTCCGCCTTGCGGACCGCGGTCCGTGCCCGTCCGCTCAGCGCGGACCACGCGGCGTCGGGGTCCGACAGCGTCATCGCGACGGTGGGGTGGTCGCGCACCACAGCCCGACCGAGGTGCGTCGGGACGTCCTGCGGGACCAGGGGGGAGTGGCGCAGGAACAGGCTGACGACGCCCATCGAGCGCAGGGCGTCCAGCGCGGCCTCCCAGGCGTCCCGGCGGTCCGAGGCGGACAGCGCCGGGTCCGCGTACACGCCGGAGTAGCCGTACGGCGACTGCGCGTCCCGCACCCCGTCGACCCCCAGCGCGGTGTCGACGGGGCGGGCGACCAGGGGCATGAGCCACGCGTCCTCGTGCACGGACAGACCGACCCACTCACCCGCCTCCCCGACCGCGCAGGCGAGCCCGTACCCGGAGCGGAAGTACACGTCCGGCCCCGTCGGCCAGTCGCCCACGTCGTGGGCTCCGCGGACGGCTGCGCGGGCGGCAGACCGGCACGGCTGTCCTCTCACGCAGTCAGCGTAAGGCGTGACCGGTCCGGAGCCGGGGAACCCGGGAGGGTGCGAGCCGCCGTCACAGGCGGTGGACGTCGTCGCTGGTCGTCACACCCCGCGTGTCGAAGAGGCGGGCCGCGCGGCTCTCCAGGTCGCGGACGTCGTAGTCGGTGTGCGCCTGGAGGAGGACCGCGACGTCACTGGCGTCCAGCGCCTCGTCCAGGTCCCCGACCCGCGAGAGGACGCGGTCGCCGACCCGCCACTCCGGCACGAACGGGTCGTGGAAGTCGACCTGCGCGCCGGCAGCGAGGAGCTGCTCCGCCAGCGGGCTGGCCGGGGACTCCCGCTGGTCGGCGATGTCCGGCTTGTAGGTGACACCGAGCAGCAGGACGCGCGAACCGCGCAACGGCTTCGCGTCGTCGTTGAGGACGTCCTGGATGCGGCGCACGACGTACGCGGGCATCGACCGGTTGATCTCCTGCGCCAGCTCCACGAAGCGGAAGGGGTACCCGAGCTTCGCCTTCACCCTGTGGCTCAGGTAGTTGGGGTCGATGGGGATGCAGTGGCCGCCGACCCCCGGTCCGGGGCGGAACGCCTGGAAGCCGAACGGCTTGCTGCTGGCGCACTCGATGACGTTCCACAGGTCGATGCCCAGCTCGTGGCAGAACTTGGACATCTCGTTGACCAGCGCGATGTTGATGTGCCGGTAGGTGTTCTCCAGGAGCTTGGCCGTCTCGGCCTCCCTGGTCCCCCGAGCGACGACGACCTCGTCGACGAAGCCCCCGTAGAAGCTGCTCGCCCGCCGCGTGCAGGCGTCGGTGACGCCGCCGACCACCTTGGGGGTGTTCGTCATGCCGTACGTCGGGTTGCCGGGGTCGACGCGCTCGGGGGAGAAGGCGAGGAAGAGGTCCTCGCCGATCGTGAACCCCCGGGCCGTGAACATGGGAAGCAGGAGGTCCTCGGTCGTCCCCGGGTACGTCGTCGACTCGAGGACGACCAGGGTCCCCGGCGTGACGTGCTCGGCGGTCACCCGGGCGGCCGCCTCCACCGCCGACAGGTCCGGTCCGCCGTCGGGCGACAGCGGCGTCGGCACGCAGATCACGACGACGTCGGCCTCGCCCAGCACCGACGCGTCGTCCGTCGCCCGGAAGCCGCCGACCACCATCCGCGCGACGTCGTCGTCGGACAGGTCGTCCACGTGGGAGCGTCCCGCGTTGAGCGAGCCGACCACCCGTCGGTCGGTGTCCAGCCCGAGGACCGTGACACCGCTGGCGGTCGCCGCCTGGGCGAGCGGGAGGCCCACGTAACCGAGCCCCACGACTGCTGCCGTCAGCGCCATCGCCATCCCCTCCGTGGACCAGCTGGACGAGTCCCCGCGGACGCCGTCATGCCCTCCGACCCTACCCACGGCCTGCGCGGGAGCGGGCGAGGCCGCCCTCCGCGGCGTCCGCGGGAGGTCACTCGCAGCCGGCCTCACGCAGGCGGTCGTCGATGTAGCTGAGCAGGTCCTCCGTCCCCGAGTCGGTGGCCTCGCGGGTGCTGGCGTCCGCGGCGAGGGCCTGGTCGAACTCCGCGTGGAGCCCGGTGCAGTCACCTTGTGCGGCGAGGGCGTCGATCCGCGGCTGCGTGGACGGGTCGTAGCGGGCCCAGTCCACCGCCCCGGCGGCACCGGCACTGCCTTCGGACGGGATCACCGGCTCGGCCGTCGGCGCCGGTGAGGCGACCGGGTCGGCGCCGGGGTCGTCGTCCGATCCCGCGGTGCAACCGGTCAGGCCCAGGGCCAGGGCGAGCGCCAGGCCCGCCAGTCGAGTCGTACGTCGGTGCATGTCGTGAGGTCCTCACTGTGGTCTGGGGAGCTCGGTGGTCTGGGGAGCTCGGTGGTCTGGGGAGCCCGGTGGTGTGGGGCGCTCGGTGAGTCCGGCGACGGCGGCCCAAGCGTGGCTATCGGCTGGTCCGGGACCCGCCTGAAGCGGGCCCGCCGGGGCCTGCCCGGGTCACCGGCCGGAGTCGTCCGGACCCGCGCCCCACGGACGGCACCGGGCCCGCCCCCGGAGGGCACGGGCCCGGTGCCGTCGTTCGTGCACCGTCAGGTGGTCACGGCGCGGTGGTGAAGGTCCAGCTGGTGGTCTCCAGCGGGACGTCGGTGGTGGTGCGGATGGCGGTGGGACCGCCGGTGAGGGTGACCCGGTACTGGGTGCC
>NZ_BAAGTX010000009.1:0-144446 GCF_054781695.1 Thalassiella azotivora | reverse complement strand
GGGATAATTTGGCATTGACTACTTGGCACGCTGTTGAGTTCTCAAGGAACGGACGCACACCCACCACCAGTCCCTCGACCGGCCCCGGGGGCAACCCTTCAAACTTACCCGACTTGGTCTGCCTGGTCAAAGCCGCTGTGCGACTCGACCCGATCGGCCTCTCCGGGCCCCACGACCCTCGTCCGTGCCGGCGCGCTCCTCAGGAGCCGCGCCAACGGCCTCAGGTGGTGGGAGCCAGCCCCGGACCGGCCACCTCGCGGTGTCCGTTGCTCCCTGTCGGGCTGACGAGGTGGAACATTACGGAGCCTCGGTGGGTGGGGTCAAATCCGCTGCGCGTGGCCCCCGCCACAGCCGACTCGCCGTCGCCGGGCGCCGTTCCTGGGCGCGTCCCAGACGCGCGTCCGGGGCACTCGGAGGTCACGGCACCACCTCCGCCGCCGCGAGGTTGCGACGGCCCCGACGCAGCACCACCCAGCGTCCGTGCAGGAGGTCCGCACGGTCGAGGACCGCCTCCTGGTCGACCACCTTGGTGTTGTTGACGTACGCCCCGCCCTCGGCGATGGTCCGCCGAGCCGCGTTCCGTCCGGTCGCCAGGCCCGTCGCCACGAGCAGGTCCACCACGCCCAGCGCGTCGGCCGGCACCGTCGCCCGGGGCACCTCCTCGAGCGCGTGCCCGAGGGTCCGCGGGTCCAGCTCGCGCAGCTCCCCCCGGCCGAACAGGGCCGCGCTGGCGTCCTCGACGTGCCGGGCTGCCTGCTCGCCGTGCACCAGCGACGTCAGGTCGCGGGCCAGCGCCCGTTGCGCCTCCCTGGCGAACGGGCGCTCACGCGTCGCCTCGTCGAGCTCGGCGACCTCCTCGCGGGAGCGCCACGTGAGCATCCGCAGCATCGACCCCACGACGGCGTCCTCGACGTTGAGCAGGTACTGGAAGAACGCGTAGGGGGACGTCAGGTCGGGGTCCAGCCACAGGGCGCCGCCCTCGGTCTTGCCGAACTTGGTCCCGTCCGCCTTGAGCAGCAGCGGCGTCGACAGGCAGTGCGCCGTCGCCTGCTCGACCCGGTGGATGAGGTCTACCCCGGCGGTGAGGTTGCCCCACTGGTCGCTGCCCCCGGTCTGCAGCGTGCACCCGTACCGGCGGTGCAGCTCGAGGAAGTCCATCCCCTGCAGCAGCTGGTAGCTGAACTCGGTGTAGCTGATTCCCTCCTGGGACTCGAGCCGACGGGCCACCGACTCCTTGGTCAGCATCTTGTTCACCCGGAAGTGCTTGCCGACGTCGCGCAGGAAGTCGATGGCCGACAGGCCGGCCGTCCAGTCGAGGTTGTTGACCACCCGTGCGCGGAACGAGCCCTCGAAGTCGAGGAACGGCTCGATCTGCGCCCGGATCCGCTCGACCCAGTCCGCGACCGTGTCCGCCGAGTTGAGCGTGCGCTCGGCCGTCGGTCGCGGGTCGCCGATGAGCCCCGTCGCGCCGCCCACGAGGGCCAGCGGGTGGTTGCCCGCCTCCTGGAGCCGGCGCACCGTCAGCACCTGCACCAGGTGGCCCACGTGAAGGCTCGGGGCGGTCGGGTCGAAACCGCAGTAGTACGTGACCGGCCCCGCCGAGAACGCCTCCCGCAGCGCCGTCTCGTCGGTGGACTGCGCCACCAGACCGCGCCACCGCAGCTCGTCGAGGATGTGCGTCACGTCGTGCCCTCCGCTCGTCCGCCCCGGTGCCCGGGGCCCGTCCTGCGCTCACCTGCGCGGACCCAGCCTGCCCGATCGCGCTCAACCGGGGCGACGCGCCCGACGCCTGGCGGTGCCCGGCCGGTAGGCCGACACGGTCGGTTCACCGTCCAGCCAGAAGCGCCACGGGTGCGCGCCGGCGTCGCCACCCGGACCGTTGACGCCGACCCGCGGGCCGCTGCGCACGGCTGACGGCGGCACCGCAGCACTCTTCACCAACCGCACCGGCCCCCCGCCACAGGCGTCCGTGCCGTCGTGCTCGCGCCCCAGCCCGAGGGCCTGCGCCAGCCGGGCGGGGCCGCGGGCCAGGTCCCGGTCCGTGCGCGCGGCCGGGCGTCGCGAGCGGGCGAGCTCGTGCCCCGCCACCACCTCGCCCGCCCGCAGCAGGACCGCGGACGCCGTCCCGTCCGGCCCGCAGACCACATTGGCGCACCAGTGCATCCCGTAGGAGAAGTAGACGTACAGGTGCCCGGCCGGTCCGAACATGACCGCGGTCCGCGGGGTGCGGCCGCGGTAGGCGTGCGAGCCGGGGTCGTCCCGCCCCTCGTAGGCCTCGACCTCCGTCAGCCGGACGGCGACGAGCCCCTCCGGCGAGTCCGCCTCGACGACAGCGCCGAGCAGGGCGGGTGCCACCTCGAGCGCTCGCGCCTGCAGCACCCGCCGGTCGAGCACGTCCCGACCCGGCACCGCCGCACCGGCCCCCGTCACGGTCGCGTGCTCAGCGCGGCACCGGGGCGTCGGCCACCCAGACCCGGGCGGCGCCCACCGCGTCGCGGGCGGCGGACAGCTGCTCCGCCACCCGGACCGGGGCGGTGCCGCCGACCGACGAGCGCGACGCCAGGGACCCCTCGACCGACAGCACCTCGCGGACGCCGGGCGTCAGGGCCGGCGAGACGGCGGCGAGGTCCGCGTCGGTCAGGTCCCACAGCTCGGTCCCGCGCTCCTCGCACACCCGCACGCAGGCCCCCGCCACCTCGTGCGCCTCCCGGAACGGCACGCCCTGGCGGACCAGCCACTCCGCGACGTCGGTGGCCAGCGCGAAGCCCTGCGGGGCGAGGTCGGCCATCCGGTCGGTGCGCAGCCGCATCGTGGCGACCATCCCGGCGACCGCGGGCAGGAGCACCGTCAGGGTGTCCACCGCGTCGAACACCGGCTCCTTGTCCTCCTGCAGGTCCCGGTTGTACGCCAGCGGCAGGCCCTTGAGCGTCGCCAGCAGGCCCGTGAGGTCCCCGACGAGACGCCCCGCCTTGCCGCGGGCGAGCTCGGCGACGTCCGGGTTCTTCTTCTGCGGCATGATGCTCGACCCGGTCGAGAAGGCGTCGTCCAGGACCACGAAGGAGAACTCCTTCGTCGCCCACAGCACGACCTCCTCGGACAGCCGCGACAGGTCGACGCCGACCATGGCGGTCACCCAGGCGAACTCGGCGACGACGTCGCGGGCCGCCGTCCCGTCGATGGAGTTGGCGACCGGCGCGTCGAAGCCCAGGTCCGTGGCCACCGCCGCGGGGTCCAGCCCGAGCGAGGACCCGGCGAGCGCTCCCGAGCCGTACGGGGACACGGCCGCGCGCGCGTCCCAGTCGCGCAGCCTGTCGACGTCGCGCAGCAGCGGCCAGGCGTGCGCCATCAGGTGGTGCGCGACGAGCACGGGCTGGGCGTGCTGCAGGTGCGTGCGCCCGGGCATCGCCGCGCCGGGGTGCGCGGCCGCCTGGTCGAGGAGCGCGTCGACCACGTCGAGCAGCAGGCCGGCGACGACCCGCGCCTGCTCGCGAAGGTACATCCGCACGAGCGTGGCCACCTGGTCGTTGCGCGAGCGACCGGCGCGCAGGCGACCTCCGAGCTCGGGGCCGGCGCGCTCGATCAGCCCCCGCTCCAGGGCGGTGTGGACGTCCTCGTCCGAGGGGTCGGGCGCGAACGCCCCCGCGGCGACGTCGGCGTCCAGTCGGTCGAGGGCGTCGAGCATCGCGGCCAGCTGGTCGTCGTCCAGCAGCCCGGCGGCGTGCAGGACGCGGGCGTGCGCGCGCGAGCCGGCCACGTCGTACCGGGCCAGCCGCCAGTCGAAGTGCGTGCTGCGGCTCAGCTCGGCGAGCGCGTCGGCCGGGCCGCCCGCGAACCGGCCGCCCCACAGGCTGAGCGGGCGGTCGTCCGGTGGGGTGCCGGGCACGGCGGACGGGCTGGTGTCCGGCTCAGGCACCGGCGCCTCCCCCGGACACGCGCAGGTCGCGGGCGGAGGCCATCTTCGACGGCAGGCCCCACAGGTCGACGAAGCCCTTGGCGAGGGACTGGTCGAACTGGTCGCCGGAGTCGTAGGTCGCCATCGCGTAGTCGTACAGGCTGGCGTCGCTGCGCCGCCCCGTGACGACGGCGCGCCCACCGTGCAGCACCAGGCGCACGTCGCCGGTGACGTGCCGCTGGCTGTCGTCGACGAACGCGTCGAGCGCGTGCTTGAGCGGGGAGAACCACAGGCCGTCGTAGACGAGCTCGGTCCAGCGCTGCTCCACCTGGCGCTTGAACCGGGCCAGGTCGCGCTCGACCGTGACGTTCTCGAGCTCCTGGTGGGCGGTGATGAGGGCGATCGCGCCGGGGGCCTCGTAGACCTCGCGGCTCTTGATGCCGACCAGGCGGTCCTCCACGAGGTCCAGCCGGCCCACGCCCTGGGCGCCGGCCCGGCGGTTCAGCTGCTCGATCGCCTGCAGGACGGTGACCTTCTCCCCGTCGATCGCGACCGGGACGCCGGCCTCGAAGGTCAGCACGACCTCGTCGGGGTCCCGGGCGACGGACGGGTCCTGGGTGTAGGAGTAGACGTCCTCGGTCGGCGCGTTCCAGATGTCCTCGAGGAAACCGGTCTCGACCGCGCGGCCCCAGACGTTCTGGTCGATGGAGAACGGGTTCTTCTTCGTCGTCTCGATGGGCAGCCGGTGGTGCTCGGCGAACTCGATGGCCTTGTCCCGCGTGAGCGCGAGGTCGCGGACCGGGGCGATGCACGTCAGGTCGGGGGCCAGCGCCTGGATGCCGACCTCGAACCGCACCTGGTCGTTGCCCTTGCCGGTGCAGCCGTGCGCCACGACGCTCGCGCCGTGCTCGCGGGCGGCGGCGACGAGGTGCTTGACGATGACCGGGCGCGACAGCGCGGAGACCAGCGGGTACCGCTCCATGTAGAGGGCGTTCGTGCGCAGGGCCGGCAGGCAGTACTCGTCGGCGTACTCGTCGCGGGCGTCCGCGACGTAGGCCTCGACGGCGCCGCAGTCCAGGGCGCGCTGGCGGATGACGGAGAGGTCCTCTCCGCCCTGGCCGACGTCGACGGCGACGGCGACCACCTCGGCGCCGGTGCGCTCGGCGATCCAGCCGATGGCGACGGAGGTGTCCAGACCTCCTGAGTAGGCGAGGACGACACGGTCGGTCACGGGGTGCTCCTTCGGTGCTGCGGGTCTCGGGTGGCGGCGGGTGCCGCTCCAGGTCGGGTGGTCGTGGTGGGGTCGGTCACTCGTCCGACCGGGTGGAGGCGAGGGCGAGGAACCGCGCCGCGAGGGCGGCCCCGCCGTCCGGTGAGCGCGACACCACGAGCACGGTGTCGTCGCCGGCGATGGTGCCCAGCGCGTCGGGGAACGTGGAGTGGTCCAGCGCGGAGGCGAGGAACTGGGCGGCCCCCGGCGGGGTCCGCAGGACGACGAGGTTCGCGGACGCCTCGGCGGTGACGAGCAGCTCCTCGCACAGGCGGGCCACCCGGGCGTCGAGCACCTCGCTGGAGACCGCCGCCTGCAGCGAGCGGTCCCCGCCCTGTCCCGGCACCGCGTAGACCAGGCCGAGCTCGGGATCGCGCACCTTGGCGGCACCGAGCTCGACGAGGTCACGCGACAGGGTCGCCTGCGTCACGGCGACACCGTCCGCCGCCAGCAGCGTGGCGAGCTCGGTCTGCGAGCGCACCGCCCGCTGCTCCAGCAGCTCGCGGATGCGGGCGTGCCGCGCCGTCTTCGTCGCCGGGCGCTGGCGCTGGTCGGCGCCGGGCACGCGCGCGTCGGGGGCCGCCGCGCTCACGAGGAGCCCCGGACGGACGGGTCGAGGAGCCAGGTGAGAAGGGCCTTCTGGGCGTGCAGGCGGTTCTCGGCCTCGTCCCAGACGAGGGACGCCGGTCCCTCCAGCACGGAGGCGTCGACCTCCCGCCCCCGGTAGGCCGGCAGGCAGTGCAGGACGACCGCCCCGTCGGCCGCCAGCGCCAGCGCCTGCTCGGAGACGGCGAACGGCGCGAACGGTCCCGAACCGCGTTCGTCGGCCTGCGACTCGTGCCCCATCGAGACCCACGTGTCGGTGGCCAGCACGTCGCTGCCCTCGACCGCCGTGCGCGGGTCGTCGGTGACGGTGACCGACCCGCCGGTCGCGGCCGCGACGCGGCGCGCCGCGTCGAGGACGTCGGGGTGCGGGGCGTAGGCAGCCGGGGACCCGACGCGCACGTGCAGGCCAGCAGTGGCACCACCGAGCAGGTAGCTGTGCGCCATGTTGTTGCCGCCGTCGCCCAGGTACGTCAGCGTCGTCCCCGGCAGCGCGTCGACGCCGCCGCGGTGCTCGGCCAGGGTCTGCAGGTCCGCCAGGACCTGGCACGGGTGGAACAGCTCTGTCAGCGCGTTGACGACGGGCACGGACGACGCGCCGGCCATCGCCTCGATCCGGTCGTGGCCGCTGGTGCGCCACACGATCGCCTCGACCTGGCGGTCCAGCACGCGGGCGGTGTCCTCGATCGGCTCGCCGCGTCCCATCTGGGTGGTCTGCGCGTCGATGACCAGCGGGTGGCCGCCGAGCTCGGCGATCCCGACGAGGAAGGAGATCCGGGTCCGCGTCGACGGCTTGTCGAACAGCACCGCGACCGACCGGGGGCCCTCCAGGGGGCGCAGGCCGAACCGGTCGGCCTTGGCCCGCAGCGCGAGCCGCAGCACGTCCGCCTGCTCCTGGGGGGCGAGGTCGTCGTCCCGCAGGAAGTGCCGCGGGGTCACGACGCGCCCTCCGACCCGTCGGCAGCCGCGTCCAGCAGGCCCGGCAGGGCGTGGGTGAAGGAGTCCGCCTGCTCGTCGGTGAGCACGAGCGGCGGGGCCAGCCGGACGGCGTCCGGGGCGACCGCGTTGACCACGAAACCCGCCTCGAGGCCGGCGGCGACCACCGCGGCCGCGACCGGCCGCTCGAGCTGCAGCGCCAGCAGGAGGCCCTGACCGCGCACGCCGCGCAGCAGCGGGTGGTCGACGCCGGCGAGCTCGCGCGCCCACCGCTCCCCCAGGGTCCGCACCCGCTGCAGCAGGCCGTCCCGCTCGATGACGTGCAGGGTCGCCAGGCCGGCGGCGGCGCTGACCGGGTTGCCGCCGAACGTCGTCCCGTGCTGCCCGGCACCGAGCAGGGAGGCGACGTGCTCGCCGTAGCCGACGACCGCGCCGATCGGCAGGCCGCCGCCCAGGCCCTTGGCGAGGGTCACCACGTCCGGGACCACGCCGTCGCCGCCCCCGATCTCGGGGTGCTGGTGGGCGAGCCAGTGGCCGGTGCGCCCGATCCCGGTCTGCACCTCGTCGAGGACGAGCAGCGCACCGGCGTCCCGGGTGACCCGCCGGGCGTGGGCCAGGTAGCCGGCGGGCAGCGGGCGAACCCCCTGCTCCCCCTGCACGGGCTCCATGAACACGGCCGCGGTCTCCTCGTCGACGGCGTCCGCGAGGGCCTGCTCGTCACCGAACGGGACGTGCACCACCCCGGGCAGCAGCGGCTCGAACGGCTCGCGGTACGCGGCCTTGTGCGTCAGGGCCAGGGCCCCGGTGGTGCGGCCGTGGAACGCGCCCTCGAGGGCGACGACCTTCGAGCGGCCCGTGCGACGGCTGAGCTTGAGGGCCCCTTCGAGCGCCTCCGCGCCGGAGTTGCAGAAGAACACCCGGGACCCCTGCGGGGCCCCGGCCAGGGTCAGCACCCGCTCGGCCAGGGCGACCTGCGGGCCGGTGGCGAAGAAGTTGGAGACGTGCCCCAGGGTGGTGAGCTGGGTGGTCACCGCGGCGACGAGGACCGGGTGGGCGTGCCCGAGGGCGTTGACGGCGATGCCCGCCAGCAGGTCGAGGTAGCGCCGGCCCTCGTCGTCCCAGACCCAGGCGCCCTCGCCGCGGACGAGGACGCGCTGCGGTGTCCCGTACGTCTGCATGAGGACGTCGCCGTAGCGGCGCATCACGTCGTGGGTGCCCGCGGCGCCCGTCACCAGCTCGCTCACGGGACCACCATCGTCCCGGTGCCCTCGCTGGTGAGCATCTCCAGCGCCAGGGCGTGCGGCAGCCGGCCGTCCACGACGGTCGCGCGGTTCACGCCGCCGCGGACGGCGCGCAGGCACGCCTCCATCTTGGGCCGCATCCCCGAGTCGATCCGCGGCATGACGCCCTCCAGCTCGTCGGCGCCGATCTGCTGCACCAGGGACGCCTTGTCCGGCCAGTCGGCGTACAGGCCCTCCACGTCGGTCAGGACGACGAGCTTGACGGCGTCCAGCGCGACGGCGAGCGCGGCGGCCGCGGTGTCGGCGTTGACGTTGAGGACCTGACCGGTCTCGTCCGGGGCGACGGTCGACACGACCGGCACGCGGCCGGCCTGCACGAGGTCCAGGACGGCGGCCGGCGCGACGTGGACGACGTCGCCGACCAGTCCGACGTCGACGGGCTCGCCGTCCACGACGGGCCGGGTCCGCCGCGCGCGGAACAGGCCGGCGTCCTCCCCGGAGAGCCCGACGGCGTGCGGGCCGTGCTCGTTGATCAGGCCGACGAGCTCGCGACCGACCTGGCCGACGAGGACCATCCGGACGACCTCCACCGACTCCTCGGTGGTCACCCGCAGACCACCGCGGAACTGCGACTCGATCCCGAGGCGGGACAGCATGGACGACACCTGGGGGCCGCCGCCGTGCACGACGACCGGGCGGATCCCCGCGTAGCGCAGCAGGACCATGTCCTCGGCGAAGGCCCGCTTGAGGCTCTCGTCGACCATCGCGTTGCCGCCGTACTTGATGACGACGACCTTGCCGTAGAACTCCTTCAGCCACGGCAGGGCGTCGAGCAGGACGCCGGCCTGGCGCGCCGCGGCCTCCGGGTCGTCCGGGCGCATGACGCGCGTGGTCCCCCAGCGGGTGGGGCCGCTCGTGCTGTCGGTGCTCATCGTCCTCGAGGTCCTCGGGTCGGGTGCGGATGTCGGGGTGGGGTGCCCGCTCGGTCAGGTCGAGTAGGCGCTGTTCTCGTGCACGTAGGCGTGGGTCAGGTCGTTCGTCCACACCGTCGCGGACGCCTCGCCGCTCTTGAGGTCCACCACCACCTCGACGTCGCGCTGGTCCAGGTCCACGTCCGCGGGGTCCTGCGCGGCGCCCCCGGCCCGGCAGACCTGCACGCCGTTGAGGCTGACGTCGAGGTCGGCGGGGTCGAACGTCGCCGACGTCGTGCCGACGGCCGCGAGGATCCGCCCCCAGTTGGGGTCCTTGCCGAACACGGCCGCCTTGAACAGGTTGTTGCGGGCGACCGAGCGGCCGACCTCGACGGCCTCGTCCTCGGTCGCGGCCCCGACGACGCGGATCGCGATGTCGTGGTCGGCACCCTCGGCGTCGCGCACGAGCTGCAGCGCCAGGTCGAGGCAGACCTGCCGGACGGCGTCCGCGAGCTCGGCCTCGTCGGGGGCCACCCCGGACGCGCCGCTGGCCATGAGCAGCACGGTGTCGTTCGTGGACTGGCAGCCGTCGGAGTCGACCCGGTCGAAGGTGACCCGGGTGGCCGCGCGCAGGACCCGGTCGCAGGTCGCGGCGTCGACGTCGGCGTCGGTGGTCAGGACGACGAGCATGGTCGCCAGGGACGGGGCGAGCATGCCGGCGCCCTTGGCCATCCCGGCGACGCTCCAGCCGTGCCTGGCGGCGACCGACTGCTTGGGCACCGTGTCGGTCGTCATGATCGCCCGGGCCGCGTCCTCGCCACCGTCGGCGTCCAGCGCCGGGACGACCGCGCGCACACCGTCCAGCAGGCGCTCGCGGGGCAGCTGGACGCCGATGAGGCCGGTCGAGCACACCACGACGTCGCCGGCACCGACACCGAGCAGCTCGCCGACGAGCTCGGCCGTCTGGTGGGTCGTCTGGAAGCCGTCGGGTCCGGTGTAGCAGTTCGCCCCACCGCTGTTGAGGACGACGGCCCGCACGCGGCCGTCGGCGGAGGCGCGCTCGCTCCACAGCACGGGGTTGGCCTTGCACCGGTTCGACGTGTAGACGGCGGCGGCGCTGTCGCGCGGCCCGTCGTTGACGACCAGTGCGACGTCGGGCGCGCCGCTGGCCTTGAGGCCGGCGGTGACGCCGGCGGCGCGGAAGCCGGCGGGGGCGGTGACGCTCACGGGGCGACTCCCACGATCGGCAGGCCGGCCGTCTCCGGCAGCCCGAGGGCGATGTTGAGGCTCTGGACGGCGGCACCGGCGGTGCCCTTGGTGAGGTTGTCGACGGCGGCGACGGCGACGACCCGCCCGGCCCGCTCGTCGACGGCGACCTGGACGTGCACCGTGTTGGCGCCGAGGGTGTCGGCGGTGCGTGGCCAGCGCCCCTCCGGCAGCAGGTGCACGAAGGGCTCGTCGGCGTAGGCGTCCTGCCAGGCGGTGCGGACGGCGGCGGGGTCGGTGCCCGGGACGAGCCGTGCGGTCGCGGTGGCGAGGATGCCGCGGGACATGGGCGCGAGTGTGGGGGTGAACGAGACCCGGACGGGTCTCCCGGCCGCCGCGGCGAGGTTCTGCTCGATCTCGGGGGTGTGCCGGTGCACGCCGCCGACGCCGTACGGGGTCATGGAGCCCATCACCTCGCTGCCGAGCAGGTGCGGCTTGACCGCCTTGCCCGCACCGGAGGTACCGCTGGCGGCGACCACGACGACGTCCTCGGTCTCGACGAGCCCGGCGTGGACGCCCGGGGCCAGCGCGAGCGTGACCGACGTCGGGTAGCAGCCGGGCACCGCGATGCGGTGCGCCCCGACGAGGAGCTCGCGCTGCTTGCGGCCGTCCGCCAGCACCAGCTCGGGCAGGCCGTAGGGCCAGGAACCGGCGTGCTCGCCGCCGTAGAACTCGGCCCAGGCGTCGGGGTCGGTGAGCCGGTGGTCGGCGGCGACGTCGACGACGAGGACGTCCGGGCCCAGCTCGGCGGCGACGGCGGCCGACGCCCCGTGGGGCAGGGCGAGGAAGACGACGTCGTGCCCGGCGAGGTTCTCGGTCGTGGTCTCGCTGATGACGCGGTCGGCGTAGGGCGTCAGGTGCGGCTGCACCGACCCCATCGTGCTGCCGGCGGAGCTGTGGGCCGTCAGGGCGCCGACCTCGACCTCGGGGTGCGAGGCGAGCAGGCGCAGCAGCTCACCCCCCGCGTAGCCTGACGCTCCTGCCACTGCGACGGAAACCATGTGCATGACCATACAGGCATGGTCGTATCTATGCACATCGGGGCCTCACACGGCCGGGTCGTCGTCCCCCCACGGTCGCAGGCGCAGCGTGCGGGCGTCATCGCCCGCCGGCCCGTCCAGCACCGCGGCGGCCGCGGCCAGGGACGCCGGGTCGTCGGCACCGGCGCGGACGTAGCGGCCAGACCACTCGTCCAGGCCGCCCCGCGCCGCGGCCACGACCAGGTCCACGACCGCCTGCGGGTCCGTCCAGTCCGTGCGGTCGTCGTGGACCCGCATGCCCGCCGTCATCTCGGTGCGGACGACGCCGGGAGCGATCTCCAGGACCCGCAGACCCCGCTCGTGACCGGCGAGGTGCAGCCCGGAGCCGAACCTCAGCAGCGCCGTCTTCGACGCGAAGTACGCGGAGTAGAGCGCGCTGTCGCGCGTCGCCGACCCCGTGCTGAGGTCGACCACGCGCCCCCCGCCCCGCTCGAGCATGCCGGGGACCACCGCGCGGACGAGGTGGAACGACCCGCGCAGGTTGGTTTCCACGACGGCCCACCACTCCTCCGGGTCCGCCTGCCACGGCGGCACCTCCGTGGACTCGATCCGGCCGGCGTTGTTGACGAGCAGGTCGACCGGACCGAGCTCGCGCTCCACCTCGGCGACCGCGGACTCGACCACGGACAGGTCGGTGACGTCGGCGGTCACGGGGTGGGCCCGCCGGCCGCGGTCGACGACCGCACGCGCCACCTCCTCCAGCGCACCGCGGTCGCGGGCGAGCAGCCCGACGTCGAGGCCCGCGTCGGCCAGGCCCAGCGCGAGGTGGCGGCCGATCCCCCGGGAGGCGCCGGTCACCAGGGCCGTGCGCGCCGGCGGCGGGTGGCCGGCGCCGGCCCCGACCGACGTGCCGGTCACGAGCGCTGCACCGCGCCGACGCGGCGCGCGGCCTCCGCGACGGCGGCGTCCCGGACGGCGTTCGCCTCGTCGGCGGTGAGGGTGCGGTCCGGGGCGCGCATGCGCAGGGCGAACGCCAGCGAGCGGCGTCCCTCCCCGACCTGCTCGCCGGTGTACACGTCGAACAACCGCACCGACTCGAGCAGCTCGCCGGCGCCGTCCCGCAGCGCCGCCTCGACGTCCGCCGCGGGGACCCGCGCGTCCACGACGAGCGCGACGTCCTCCTTGGCGACCGGGTAGGTGCGCAGCGGCACCGCCCGGACCGGCTCGCCGGACGCGGCGACCAGCACGTCGAGGTCGACCTCGAAGGCCACCGTGCGCGCCGGCAGGTCCAGTGCGGAGAGGACCTTCGGGTGCAGCTCGCCGGCGTGCCCGACCAGCGTGCCGTCGGCCGTCGCCAGCCGCGCGCACCGGCCGGGGTGCCAGGGGGCGTGCTCGTCCGCGGTGACGAGGACGTCGACGCCCAGCACGGCCGCGACCCGGCGGGCCAGGTCGATCGCGTCGGCGTGGTCCACCACCCGTCCGGGACCCCACCAGCCCGCGGGGTCGCGCTGGCCGGCGAGGAGACCGGCGACCCGCACCGGCTGGTGCGGTACCGCGGACTCGAGCCGGGCCAGCTCGTCGTCGCCCGGGCGCGAGGCGACGCCCGGCAGCGGCGCCGCGCCGGCACCCGGCCGGGGACGGGTCACCGAGCCGATCTCGTACAGCCCCACGTCGGCGGCGCCCCGGCCCAGGTTGCGGCGCAGCGCGTCGACGAGGGTGGACAGCAGGCTGGTGCGCAGCAGCGGCTGCTCGTCGGACAGGGGGTTGACCAGCCGCAGGGCCGTACGCCGCGGGTCGTCGGCCGCCAGCCCCAGCTCGTCGTGGCGGGACGGGGCGACGAACGGGTAGGTGAGCACCTCCACCAGACCGGCCTCGGCCAGGGTGCGCCCCACCGAGCGCCGGACCCGCTGGGCGTGCGTCAGACCACGCCCCGGCGGGGCGACCGGGAGCACCGAGGGGATCTCGCTGTAGCCGGCGAGACGGGCGACCTCCTCGACGAGGTCCGCGGGCTGGACGAGGTCGGGCCGCCAGGACGGCGGGACGACCGTCAGCACCGGGACGTTGCCCCCGGCCGTGCCCTGCGCCCCGGCCGCGAGGTCGCCGGTGACCTCGACCCGGCAGCCGATCTCGCGCAGGAGGTCGACCACCCGGTCGGTGCCGTACTCGGTCCCGACGAGCCGGGACGGCAGGTCGGCGGGCATCCGCAGGGTGGGTTGCGCGGCCGGCTCGCCGACGTCGGTCACCGCGGGGTCGGCGACCCCGCCACCGTGCTCGACGAGCAGGCGGACCGCCAGCTCCGCCGCGGCGGCCTGCAGCCGGCTGTCGACGCCGCGTTCGAAGCGCTTGCTCGCCTCGCTCGGCAGCCGGTGCCGGCGGGCGGTGCGGGCCACCGAGACCGGGTCGAACCAGGCCGACTCGACGAGCACGTCCCGCGTCGATTCGGAGACCTCGGTGGGACCGCCGCCCATCACCCCGGCCATGCCGATGGCGCGCTGCCCGTCCTCGCCGTCGCAGATGAGCAGGTCCTCGGGGTCCAGCGCGCGGTCGACGTCGTCGAGCGTGCGCAACCGCTCGCCCGCACGGGCCCGGCGCACGGTGACCGCTCCGTCGATGGTGGACAGGTCGTAGGCGTGCAGCGGCTGGCCGAGCGCGAGCATCACGTAGTTCGTGACGTCCACGACGAGGGAGATCGGTCGCATCCCGGCCTGCTGCAGCCGCCGGCGCATCCAGAACGGTGACGCCGCCGAGCCGTCCACACCCCTCACGACCCGCGCGACGAACCGCCTGCACCCGGGCACGCCGTGGATCGGGGCCTCGTCGGCCAGGACGACGGGGAAGCCGCCGGGGGTCGCCGCGGGCACCTCGACCGCGGCGGGGTCGCGCAGCACCTCGGCGACAGGTCGACGGGTCGCGTGGGCGTACTCGCGGGCGACCCCGCGGACGCTGAAGCAGTAGCCGCGGTCGGGGGTCACGTTCACCTCGACGCCGCTGCCCTCCCGGCCGGCCAGCCCGAGCAGCTCGATCGCGTCGTCACCGGGCTCGGCCTTCAGGCCCCACTCGGACAGCACGATGATGCCGCCGTGGTCGTCGCCGAGGCCCAGCTCCCTGGCCGAGCAGATCATCCCCTCGGACAGGTGCCCGTAGGTCTTCCGCGCGGAGATCTCGAAGCCGCCGGGCAGCACCGCGCCGGGCAGCACCACGACGACGAGGTCGCCGACCTCGAAGTTGGAGGCGCCGCACACGACCCGCTGGGGGTCCTCCGGCCCGCGACCGACGTCCACGGCGCACCACCGGATCGTCTTGCCGTTCTTCTGCGGCTCGGCGTCGTACGAGAGCACCCGGCCCACGAGCAGCGGGCCGGTGACGTCGGAGCCGATCAGCCCCTCCTCCTCCAGCCCCACGCGCACCAGGTCGGCGGCGACCTGCTCGGCGGTGGCGTCGTCCGGTACGTCGACGTACTCGGCGAGCCAGGACAGCGGGACGCGCATCAGCCCTCCATCGCGAACTGCGTGCTGAACCGGACGTCGCCCTCGACCATGTCGCGCATGTCCGCGACGCCGGAGCGCAGCATGAGGGTGCGCTCCACGCCCATGCCGAACGCGAAGCCGGAGTAGCGGTCGGGGTCCACCCCGCACGCGCGCAGCACGTTCGGGTTGACCATCCCGCAGCCGCCCCACTCGATCCAGCCGGTGCCCTTGCAGGTGCGGCAGGCCGGGTCGACGGCGCCGCGCGGGGTGGCGCAGACGAAGCACCGCAGGTCCATCTCGGCGCTCGGCTCCGTGAACGGGAAGAACGACGGCCGCAGCCGGGTCGTCGTCCCCGGGCCGAAGACCTGGGCGGCGAAGTGGTCGAGGGTGCCCCGCAGGTGGGCCATCGTCAGGCCCTCGTCGACCGCGATCCCCTCGACCTGGTGGAACACCGGGGTGTGGGTCGCGTCGAGCTCGTCGGTGCGGAACGTCTTGCCGGGGCAGACGACGTACAGCGGGACGCCCCGCTCGAGCAGCGAGCGCGCCTGCACCGGCGAGGTGTGGGTGCGCAGGACGAGGCCCGACCCGGGAGGGTCGACGTAGAAGGTGTCCTGCATCTGCCGGGCCGGGTGGTCGGGGCCGAAGTTGAGGGCGTCGAAGTTGAACCACTCCGCCTCCACCTCGGGACCGTCGGCGACCTCCCAGCCCATCCCGACGAACAGGTCCGCCACGAGCTCCTGCAGCGTGGTCAGCGGGTGCCGGGCGCCCAGGGGCGCCCGGTCCGTGGGCAGGGTGACGTCCACCCGCTCCTCGACGAGGACGCGCTCGTCGCGCTCCGCCTCGAGCTCGGCCTGGCGCGACTGCAGCGCCTGCCTCACACGGCCGCGCGCACCGCCGACCCGCTTGCCGGCCTCGGCCTTGGCGGCGGGCGGCAGGGCGCCGATCTCGCGGTTGGCCAGCGCCAGCGGGCTGCGGTCACCGGCGTGCGCGACCCGCGCCGCCTTGAGCGCGTCCAGGTCGCCGGCGGCCGCGATCGCCGCCAGCGCGTCGGCCACGGCCTGCTCGACCTGCTCCGGCTGGACGGCGCTCACCTCGACCGGGTCGTAGTCCTTGTTCGGTGCGGACATGCGGGCTGGCGCTCCGGTGCTCGTCGGTCGGGGGCGGTGACGAGTCTAGGAGGCGGGGGCCGCGGCACCCCAGCGGGTTACCGACCGGCGGACGGCGGGCGGCGGGGGCCGACGTGCTCCGGCACGGCACTGGGCAGCAGCACCCGGAAGCGGGCGCCGCCGCCGGGCGAGCGGCCCACGCTGACCCGCCCGCCGTGCGCCTCGACGAGGCCGCGCACGACGTACAGCCCCAGGCCGGTGCCGCCCCGCCGCGCGCCGCGCCAGAACTTGGTGAAGACGAGTCCGAGGTTCTCCTCGGGGATGCCCTCCCCCTCGTCCTCGACGACCACGCTCACCGCGTCGGCGTGCGCGGCGTCGGGGCCCACCGGCCCGTCGTCGACGCGCGCCGCGGCGACCGTGACGGTGACGTCGCCGTCCCCGTGCCGCACGGCGTTCTCGAGCAGGTTCGCGAGCACCTGGTCCAGCCGGTCGGGGTCGGCCCACAGCTCGGGCAGCGGCGTCCCGGGGGCCACGACGTGGACGCGGCCGGCGGCCACGCCGGAGGCGACGGAGCGGGCGACCTGCCCGCGGACGAGGGCCACCACGTCGACGGGCTGGCGTCGCACCTCGAGCCGCCCGGCGTCGATCCGGGAGATGTCGAGCAGCTCGGCGATGAGCCGGGTGACGCGGTCGGCGTCCGCCTCGACCGTGGTCAGCATCAGCAGCTTCTGCTCGTCGGTGAACCGGTCCCACCGGCGCAGCAGCGTCGAGGTGAAGCCCTTCACGCTGGTCAGCGGCGAGCGCAGCTCGTGCGCCACGGTGGAGATCAGGCCCGCGTGGTCGTGCTCGGCCCGGCGGCGCGACTCGGTGTCGCGCAGCTGCAGGACGACCCGGTCGACGGGCCGCGAGCGCCCGGACCGCACGTACCGGGCCGTGACCAGCACCTCGCGCCCCGGCGGCACGACGAGCAGCCGCTCCCGGTGGCCGGTGCGCGTCGTCAGGCCGTGCCAGGGGTCGGTGACCTCCCACCACCGGCGACCGGTGGTGTCCTGCAGCGGGAGGACCTCACGGACGTCGGCTCCGACCGCCGCACGGGCGGCCACCCCCGTCACGCGCTCCGCCGCGGCGTTCCACACGGTGACGCGCGCCCGGGCGTCGGCGACCACGACCGCGTCCGGCAGCTCGTCGGGGTCCACGACCGGAGCCTAGTGGCGCTCCTGCGCGCCGGACGGGCGGTGCGGGGCGCGCGAGCGGCGCTGCGCGCGGGCCGTGGCGTACAGGCACACGGTGGCGGCGGTGGCCAGGTTCAGGCTCTCTGCCCGGCCGTGCACCGGGACCCGCACCACGTCGTCCGCGAGGGCGCGGTCCGCCTCCGGCAGGCCCCACGCCTCGTTGCCGAGCACCCACGCCACCGGCCCCGTCAACGGTCCGGCCCCTCGCTCGGCGGCGTCCTGCAGGTCGTCGAGGTCGGTGCGTCCGGCACCGTCGGCGGCCAGCACGGCCGTCCCCGTCTCCCGCAGCGCGGCGACCGCCTGGTCCAGCGGGACGCCGGTCACGACGTCGACGTGGAACAGGCTGCCCGCCGTCGCCCGCACGCACTTGGGGTTGTACACGTCGACGCTGGCGTCGGTCAGCACGACGGCGTCCGCTCCCGCGGCGTCCGCGGCGCGCAGCACCGTGCCGGCGTTGCCGGGGTCGCGCACGTGGGCGAGCAGCGCGACGAGCCGCGGCCCGCGCTCGAGCGCCGTGGCGAGCGGGACGTCGACGGGACGGCACACCGCCAGCAGGCCCTGCGGCGTCACGGTGTCGCACATCGCCGCCAGGACGTCGTCGGTGCACCACCGCACGGGGACGTCGGCGGCGCGGGCGGCGTCCACCAGGTCGGGGTGGCGACTGCCCCCTGCGTCGGTGACGTACAGGTCGCGCACCGCGCCCGCGGGCACCGCCTCGCGGACCGCCTGCGGACCCTCGGCCAGGAACAGGCCCTGGCGGGAGCGACCCGCGCGGCCGGTGAGCCGCCGCACGGAGCGGACGCGGTCGCTGCGCGGGTTGACCAGCTCCGGCTCACCGGGCACGCGGGCGCTCGGTCCGGAGGCGCTCGGTCCGGAGCTGCTCGGTCCGGAGGTGCTCGGTTGGCAGGCGCTGGGCACGGCCCAAGGGTGGCAGACCCGCGGGACGGCGACGCCCCCGCGTCCGGGTGGACGCGGGGGCGGGAGCCGTCGGCTCAGGCGGCGGAGGTGCCGGACGCCGGCAGGGCCTCCTTGGCCGTCTTGACGAGCGAGGCGAAGGCGGCGGAGTCGTTCACCGCGAGCTCGGCCAGCATGCGCCGGTCGACCTCGATGCCGGCCAGGCGCAGGCCCTGGATGAAGCGGTTGTACGTCATGCCCTCGGCGCGAGCCGCCGCGTTGATCCGCTGGATCCACAGGCGACGGAAGTCGCCCTTGCGGGCGCGGCGGTCGCGGTAGGCGTAGACGAGCGAGTGGGTGACCTGCTCCTTGGCCTTGCGGTACAGCCGCGAGCGCTGGCCGCGGTAGCCGCTGGCGCGCTCCAGGGTCTCCCGGCGCTTCTTCTGGGCGTTGACGGCCCTCTTCACGCGTGCCACGTGACTAACTCCTTGCTGGGTTCGGTTCGTCGGGGGGACCCGCCGGCGACGGTCCGGCCGGCAGGTCGGTCGGCTGGGTCAGCCGGGGTGGTCAGCTCACTTGCCGAGGAGCTTCTTGATGCGCGGGACGTCGGCCGCCGCGACCTGCTTGTCGGCGGCGATGCGCCGGGTGCGGGTGGAGGGCTTGCCCTCCAGCAGGTGACGGCCGTTGGCCTGCTCGCGCATGACCTTGCCGGAGCCGGTGACCCGGAACCGCTTCTTGGTGCCGCTGTGCGTCTTCTGCTTCGGCATGGCTGCCGTTCTCCTGTCGTTCGTCGGGTGGTGCTGGTGGTGCGTGCGGGGGCGGTGGGCGGACGCGGTCGTCCTGGCGCCTCCCCCGCGGGGTGGCGCCGAGCGCGGGGCCGTCAGGCGTTCTCGGGCGCCTCGGTGGTCTGGTCGGCCTCGGTGGCCTCGGCCTGGCCGCCGGAGCGGTCGCGACGCTGGCGCGGGGCCCCGCCCCGGGCGCGCTGCTCGGCCTTGGCCTCGGCCTTCTTCTTGTTCGGGCCGATCACCATGACCATGTTGCGGCCGTCCTGCAGCGGGGCGCTCTCGACGTAGCCGAGCTCGCCGAGGTCCGCCGCGATCCGCTGGAGCAGCCGGTAGCCCATCTCCGGCCGGGACTGCTCGCGACCGCGGAACATGATCATGACCTTGACCTTGTCGCCGGCCGAGAGGAACTTCTCGGCCTGGCCCTTCTTGGTCGCGTAGTCGTGCGGGTCGATCTTCAGCCGGAGCCGGATGGTCTTCAGGACCGTGTTGGCCTGGTTCTTGCGGGCCTCACGGGCCTTCATGTCGGCCTCGTACTTGAACTTGCCGAAGTCCATGAGCTTGCAGACCGGGGGCTTGGCCTGCGGCGCCACCTCGACGAGGTCGAGGTCGGCCTCCTGGGCCAGCCGGAGTGCGTCCTCGACGCGGACGATCCCGACCTGCTCGCCGTTCGGGCCGACCAGACGAACCTCGGGGACTCGGATCCGGTCGTTGATGCGCGGCTCGCTGATGTGCTGCTCCCTCGTAGACGTCGGTGCGACCGCCGGTCCACGGGAAAGGCCCCCGCGGGCGTTCGCTCGGCGGGGGCCTGCCTACCTGTCCGTTCGCCTCGGTGGCCCACGTCGTCCGACGGGGGCCGCCACGGCACCCGGGCGGGGTGCACCCGGGCTGGACCAGGACCCGGCGACCGGTGGGAACCCGGGGGTTCGCTTCGGCCGCTGCGGGTGGGAGGGATCTCCGCTTCGCGCACCTGGCCGGCTCCGCCCGTCGGGACGGGCGGTGTCAGCACAGGTCGGTCTGCGTGACAGGCTACCAGCATGGTCACCAACGAGCAGAATCCCGACGCGGCCGACACCGCCGACGGTGCCGCCGACGCCGTCGGCGCCGCCGCCGACGACGGTGCCCGGCAGGCCGAGCGGGACATCGCCGACGTCGCGGCCGTCGAGGTCGTCACCACGGCCGCGGTCCACCTGATGAGCGCGGCGGCCGTCAAGTGCGGCCTCGCGCAGGACGCCGAGGAGCGCGGGCACCTCGACCTCGCGGAGGCGAGGATCCTCATCACCGCGCTCGCCGGTCTGGTGACCTCGGCCGCCCCGGAGGTGGGCAACCAGCACGCCCGTGCGCTGCGCGACGGCCTGCGCACCCTGCAGCTGGCGTTCCGGGAGGCCTCCGCGGTCCCCGACCCGCCCGGGCAGGGACCCGGCGAGCGGCTGACCGGCCCCGTCTCCTGACTCGGGCTCAGGCCGTCTCCTGACCCGGGCTCAGGCTGGCGAGGCCCCGCCCACGACGGCCGCCCCGGCCCGGCGGGCGCGCTGCACCGACAGGCCGGTGGCCGCCACCCCCAGCCCGACGACCCCCACGACGGCGAACGCCGCCCAGGGGGCGACACCGTCGATCGCGGCACCGGCGACGGGGGCGCCGAGCGCGCTGCCGACCGTCATGGCCGAGCCGTGCCAGCCCATCGCCGTCCCCCGCGACTCCTCCGGCACCAGCCGCGCCACCGCCTCCGCCGTGGACGAGATCACCGGTGCGACGAGGGCGCCGGCGGGCAGGATCGCCAGGGCCAGCAGCCACGGCGAGGTGGCCAGCCCCACGGGCACGGTCAGGACGGCCAGGCCCAGCAGCAGCCACAGCGGGTGCACGGCGCGCCGCGCCTGGCCGTACACCAGCCCACCGACGATGGAGCCGACGCCCCACGCGGCGAACACCAGCCCCAGCAGCTGCGGTGAGCCGGCGTCGTCCAGGACGGCGACGACTCCGACGTCCGTGCCCGCGAGGACGAGCGTCCCTCCCCCGGCCGCGGCCAGGACGGCCAGCACCGACGGCGACCGCGACCACCGCGTGCGCCTCGCGGAGCCGTCGAGCTCCGCCGCGGCGCTGGCCGCCGCCGGGACCTCCCCGACACCGCGCGGCCCTGCCGCCGCGGCCTGCTCGAGAGCGGCCCGCTCGGCGTCCGCTCCGGCGGCCGGGCCCAGGACGGCGCTCGCCTCGGCGGCGTCCACCGACGGCCCGACGCGGCGGCCGGCGAGCTGCTCGCTGCGCGTGGGCGGGTTGAACCAGGCCAGCCCGAGCCCGGCGGCGACGGTGGTGCCGCCGACGAGCAGGAGCGCCGCGGTGGTGGACCACTGGGTGGCGACCACGACCCCGGCCGCCGGGCCCGCCATGAAGGACAGCTCGACCCCCATGCTGTCGACCGCGTAGGCGCTGCGACGCTGCTCCAGCGGCACGAGGATGCTCAGCGACTGCCGGATCACCGTGAAGATCGGCAGCCCCATCACGCCGCCGACCAGGCCGACGACGAGCAGCGCGTGGTAGGGCACGAAGGGCGCGGCGGACCACACCAGCGCCTCGACGACGATCGACGGCGCCAGCGCCCGTCGCAGGCCGTACCGGTCCACGACGCGCCCGCGCCACGGCGCCCCCACGGCCATCCCGACCGTCACGGCGGTGGCGACGAGGCCGGCCTCCGTCCAGCTGCGCTCCAGCCCGTACACGACGTGCAGGGTGAGCACCACGCCCGCGGTGGTGTGGGGCAGGCGGGCGAGGATCCCGACGAGCAGCAGGTTGCGGACCGAGGGCACGCCGAGCAGGCGGCGGTAGGGGGCGAGGGACATGGGATGAATGCTCCCACCCCGGTGCGGGTGGTCCAAACCGGTTTCCCCGGTCGGCGGACGGTCAGGCGGTCGGTCAGGTGGGACGAGGCACCGCGCGCGGTCGGAGCTCGAGGGAGTCGACGCGCTCGGCGACCACTCCGTCGGCGGCCAGCCGGCGGGTCACCTCCGCCGTGAGCGCGTCGAGCGCCGACCGCCCCAGCCCGGCCGGCAGGTCGAGGACGACGCGCAGCTCCGTGCGTCCGCCCGGCTCGCACCGGCAGCCGAGCAGCCCGGGGACGCCGGCCAGCGCGGCCGCGACCGCACCGTGCACGGCGGGGTCCTGCGGCGACGGGGTCCACGGGCGCGCCTGGGCCACCGCCCACACCGCCGGTCGCGGCAGGACCGCCGTCACCGGGCCCGCGGGGTCCAGCACGAGCAGCGAGCAGCCCTCGTCGACGGCCGACAGCGCCGCCCTGCGGGCCCCCACCGGAACCGGTCGCGCGGCGGCGTCCCAGGAGGCGAGCGAGGTCGTGGACGTGAACACGGGCAGCGCCCGCCGCCCGTCCGGGGAGGTGAGGGTGACCAGGGCCATGTCGGCGCTCTTGTCTGACGTCAGGGACCTGCCGTCCGGACCGGTCGCCGCGGCCTCCTCGCCCTCCCCCAGGACTGCCACCACGGGCACGAGCACCCGCACGTCCGCGAGCGCCGACGCGACCTCCTGCGGTCCGGCCTCCCCGGCCGCGTACCGACGCAGCACGGCCGCGAGAGCGGGGTCGGCGGTCCCGTCGTCGCCCTCGAACCCCGTCGGGGTCAGCGTGCGGCCGGCCCACGGCACCCCGGCGGAGTCGGTGGGGCCGCCGGGGCCCGGGTGGTCGGCGGGGCCGCTCACGGACGGCCCGCGACGTCCAGGGCCTCGGGGAGTGTGAACGCCTGGGCGTACAGGGCCTTGCCGACGATGGCGCCCTCCACGCCCAGCGGCACCAGCTCCCGCAGCGTCCTCAGGTCCTCCAGGCTCGACACCCCGCCGGAGGCCACCACGGGACGGTCGGTGCGGGCGCACACCTCGCGCAGCAGCTCGACGTTCGGGCCGCGCAGGGTGCCGTCCTTGGTGACGTCGGTGAGCACGTAGCGGGCGCAGCCGTCGGCATCGAGCCGGTCGAGGGTCTCCCACAGGTCGCCGCCCTCGGAGGTCCAGCCGCGCGCGGCCAGCGTCGTGCCGCGCACGTCCAGGCCGACGGCCACCGCGTCACCGTGCTCGGCGATCACCCGGGCCGTCCAGGCGGGGTCCTCCAGCGCGGCCGTACCGAGGTTGACGCGCCGGCAGCCGGTGGCCAGCGCGCGGCGCAGCGACTCGTCGTCCCGGATGCCCCCGGACAGCTCGACGGCCACGTCGAGCCGGCCCACGACCTCCGCCAGCAGGTCGGCGTTCGACCCGCGGCCGAAGGCGGCGTCCAGGTCGACGAGGTGGATCCACTCGGCGCCGGCGTCCTGCCACGCGGTCGCGGCCGCCAGCGGGTCGCCGTAGCCGGTCTCGGTCCCGGCCTCGCCCTGGACGAGCCGCACGGCCTGGCCGTCGGCGACGTCGACGGCCGGCAGCAGCTCGAGCCGCGGTGCGGGGGTGGGGGCGTCGGTCACGTGGGGCTCCTCCGGTCGAACAGGACGGTGACGAGCACCGGCCAGGCCATCAGGGTCAGGACGGCGGCGCTGATCCGCACCGTCCACGAGTCGCTGAGCAGCCACAGGACGCTGTGCAGGGCCACCAGAGCGGCCAGCAGGGTGCCGTCCTGGCGGCGGCGCCGGCGCCGCAGCGGCGAGTCGGGGCGGGGCCGCCGGGCGGGCCGCCGACGCCGACGCCGCCCGTCGCCGTGACCGTCGGGACGCAGCCGCGCGGGAACCAGGGCGGTCACGCGACCGCGGCGGACCGCGGCCCGCTCACGCCGCGCCCGCTCGGCCTCGGCGGCGGCCTCGCGCTCGGCGCGGCGACGCGCCCGCTCCTTGCTCATCGCGTGGTCACAGCGTGGCGAGCCAGTTGCGCAGCAGCTCGGCGCCGGCGTCCCCGGACTTCTCCGGGTGGAACTGCGTCGCGGACAGCGGGCCGTTCTCGACGGCGGCGACGAAGGGCGCGCCGTGGGTGGACCAGGTGACGAGGGGCGCCCGCATCCGGCTCGTCCCGTCGTCCGTGGGGCCGACCCAGCGCAGCACGCCGTAGGAGTGCACGAAGTAGAACCGCTCGGACTCCACGCCCGCGAACAGGCGCGAGCCGGCCGGGACGTCGACGGTGTTCCACCCCATGTGCGGGACGACGTCGGCGGGCAGCCGCTCGACGACGCCGGGCCACTCCCCCAGGCCCTCGCTGCGCCGTCCGTGCTCCAGACCGGTCCCGAACAGCACCTGCAGCCCGACGCAGACCCCGAGCACGGGCCGGCCTCCCGCGAGACGGCGGCCGATCACCTCGTCACCGCGGACCGCGCGCAGCCCCTGGACGACCGAGGCGAAGGCACCGACGCCCGGGACGACGAGGCCGTCCGCCTCCTGGGCGGACGCGCGGTCGGCGGTCAGCTCGACGTGGGCGCCGACGCGCTCCAGGGCGCGGACGGCGGACCGGACGTTGCCGGAGCCGTAGTCGAGGACGACGACGCGGGGGGCGGGCACGACGACAGCCTACGAGGGTCGGCGCAGCGCGCCGGACACCCGCCACACCGCCCACGCCAGGACGAGCGCGGTCACCACGACGAGGACCCACGAGCCGCCGCCGCCACCGGCCACCCGGGTCAGCTCGACGACGAGCAGCAGCAGCGCCGCCAACCCGACCAGCCCCGACGTGACCAGCTCGAGCCGGCGCACGCGGCGGACCGTGGCGGGGTCGGCGCCGGCACGCTGCAGGGCCATGGCCGAGCGCAGCGCCGCCGTCCGGGGCACGTCGGCGACGGCCACGGCGCCGGGCTCGGCGTCCGGTGGCGCGGTGGACAGCAGGAGCCGCTCGACCTCGTCCGGGAGCGCGGACAGGACCAGCACCGGCGCGGGCGCGTCCTGGAGCGCCCCGCCGCGCCAGCGCTCCGCCGCGACCTGGTGCTCGTCGCGCCACAGCACGATCAGCTCGGCCCGCCCGAGCAGCCGGGACAGGTCGCGGGCGGCGACCGACGGGTCGACCCCGCGGCCCAGGACGACGGCCACCCCGGCGTCGCCGACCGGGACCGCCGTCCCGTCCACGCGGATCGTGGAGCACGCGCCGGCGACGGCGGTGGCGTGGGCGACCGGCACCAGCAGGACGACCCGCTGGGCCTGCCCGGTCGGCCCGTCCGGGGTGCTCAGAGCGCCCCCTTCGTGCTCGGCACGCCCTGGACGCGCGGGTCAGGCGCGACCGCGGCGCGCAGCGCGCGGGCGACCGCCTTGAACTGCGCCTCGACGACGTGGTGCGGGTCCCGACCGGACAGGACCCGCACGTGCAGGGCGATGGCGGCGTGGAACGCGAGCGTCTCCAGCACGTGCCGGGTCAGCGAGCCGACGTAGGCGGCGCTGTGCGGGGACACGCCGATCAGCGCGTGCTCCTGACCGGGCGGCTCGCCGGTGTGCACGCAGTACGGGCGGCCGGACACGTCGACGACGGCCTGCACGAGGGTCTCGTCCAGCGGCACGGTCGCGTCACCGAACCGGGCGATGCCCTCCTTGCCGCCGAGCGCCTGCCTCAGCGCCTGGCCGAGGACGATCGCGACGTCCTCGACGGTGTGGTGGGCGTCGACGTGGGTGTCACCGGTGGCCTCGACGACGAGGTCGAGCAGGGCGTGCTTGGCGAGGCTGGCGAGCATGTGGTCGTAGAACCCGACGCCGGTGCTCACCCGGGAGGTCCCGGTGCCGTCGAGGTCGAGCTCGACGACGACGGTCGACTCCGACGTCGTTCGCTCGATGCGGGCGGTGCGGCTCATCGGGCCTCCTGCGGCTCGGCGGGCGTGGTGGGGTGGCCGGTGCGGGCGGTCACCGCGGCGAGTGCCTGGAGGAAGGCACTGGTCTCCTCCGCCGTGCCGGCGGTCACCCGCAGGTGGCGCGGGATGCCGACGTCGCGGACGAGGACGCCGTGGTCGAGGAGCGCCCGCCAGGTCGCCGCGGCGTCCGGGAGGCCGCCGAAGAGGACGAAGTTCGCGTCGCTGGGCACGGGGTCCAGGCCGAGGGCGGCGATGCCCGCGACGAGACGGTCGCGCTCGCCGCGGATGGCCTCCACCGTCGCCAGCAGGACGTCCGCGTGCGCCAGCGCCGCGCGCGCGGCGGCCTGCGTCAGCGCGGACAGGTGGTAGGGCAGCCGCACCAGCCGCAGCGCGTCGGCGACGGCCGGGTCCGCGGCGAGGTAGCCGACCCGCGCGCCGGCGAGCGCGAAGGCCTTGCTCATGGTGCGGCTGACGACCAGGCGCGGCCGGCCCGGCAGCAGCGAGACGGCGGACGGCGTCCCGGTCCGGGCGAACTCCGCGTACGCCTCGTCGACGACGACGAGGGCGTGGTCGCTCGCGGCGTAGGCCGCCTCGACCACGTCGGGTGCCAGCGCCGTGCCGGTCGGGTTGTTCGGCGAGCACAGGAACACGACGTCCGGGTCGACGTCCCGCACCTGCCGGGCGACGAGGTCGGCGTCGAGGTCGAAGCGCTCGCCGCGGGCGCCGTCCACCCACGCGGTGCCGGTCCCGGTGCTGATCAGCGGGTGCATGGAGTACGACGGGGTGAAGCCGAGGGCGGCGCGCCCCGGCCCGCCGAAGGCCTGGAGCAGCTGCTGCAGCACCTCGTTGGAGCCGTTCGCCGCCCACACCTGCTCGGCGCGCACGGGGTGGCCCGTGCTGCGGGCGAGGTAGGCGGCCAGGTCGCCGCGCAGGGCGGTGAACTCGCGGTCGGGGTACCGGTTGAGGCGACCCGCCTCGGCCGCGACGGCGGCGACCACGGCCTCGGCGACCTCGGCGGGCACGTCGTGGCTGTTCTCGTTCGTGTTGAGCCGCACCGGCACGTCGAGCTGCGGGGCGCCGTACGGCGTGCGGCCGCGCAGGTCCTCGCGCAGCGGCAGGTCGGACAGGTCGGTCACGGCACGATCCTCCCAGAGGCCCGAGGGCGCCCCGCACGGCGTCCGGCAGGCGGGCGCCCGGCACCGCCTCGAGCCGACGCGCGTCCCGCCGTGACCCGGTCGACCGTGGCGCGAGGACGCTAGCCGCGGAACCGGACGCTGACGGCCTGGCCGTGGGCCGGCAGGTCCTCCGCCTCGGCCAGCGCCAGGACGTGCGGGGCGACGTCCTGCAGCGCCTCCCGGGTGTAGTCGACGACGTGGATGCCGCGCAGGAAGGTCTGGACGCTCAGGCCGCTGGAGTGGCAGGCGCACCCACCCGTCGGCAGCACGTGGTTGGACCCGGCGCAGTAGTCACCCAGGGACACCGGCGCGTAGGCGCCGACGAAGATCGCGCCGGCGTTCGTCACCCGCGACGCGACCTGCGCGGCGTCCCGCGTGATGACCTCGAGGTGCTCGGCGGCGTAGGCGTCCACGACGGCCAGCCCGGCGTCCACGTCGTCGACGAGGACGACGGCGGACTGCTCGCCGGTCAGCGCCGTCGTGATCCGCTCGTGGTGCTTGGTCTGCGCCACCTGGCGCTCGACCTCGACGAGGACGGCGTCGGCGAGCTCCGCGGAGTCGGTGACGAGGACGGCGGCGGCGATGGTGTCGTGCTCGGCCTGGCTGATGAGGTCCGCGGCGACGTGCGCCGGGTCCGCCGTCTCGTCGGCCAGGACGGCGATCTCCGTGGGCCCCGCCTCGGAGTCGATGCCGACGACGCCCTTGACCAGGCGCTTGGCCGCGGCGACCCAGATGTTCCCCGGACCGGTGACGACGTCGACGGGCGCGCACAGCCGCGAGCCGTCGTCCTGGCGGGCGCCGTAGGCGAGCATCGCGACCGCCTGGGCGCCGCCGACGGCGTACACCTCGCCCACGCCGAGCAGAGCGCAGGCGGCCAGGATCGTCGGGTGCGGCAGGCCGCCGAACTCCTTCTGCGGCGGGCTGGCGACGGCGAGCGACGCGACCCCCGCCTCCTGCGCCGGGACGACGTTCATCACCACGCTGCTGGGGTACACGGCCAGCCCACCGGGCACGTAGAGGCCGACCCGGCCGACCGGGACCCACCGCTCGGTGACCGTGCCGCCGGGGACGACCTGCGTCGTGGTGTCGGTGCGACGCTGGTCGCGGTGCACGAGCCGCGCCCGCCGGACCGACTCCTCGAGCGCCGCGCGGACCTGCGGGTCGAGGCCGTCGAGCGCCTCCGTCAGCGCCTGCGCCGGGACGCGCAGGTGCTCGACCTCCACGCCGTCGAAGCGCCGGGCGAGGTCCCGCAGCGCCGCGGCACCGCGTTCACGGACGTCCGCGACGATCGGGCGCACCGTCTCCACGGCCGCCTCCACGTCGAGGCGGGCGCGGGGGACGGTTCCCCGCAGCTCGCGGGAGTCGAGCGTCTGGCCGCGCAGGTCGAGTCGACGGATCACGTGCCGATTCTAGGTCGGGGCGGGCGGTGCGGCGCCGCGCGGCAGCGTGCGGCCGGTCACCCGCCGACCCCGCCCGGCGCTCCGTCAGCCGACCCCGCACCCGGGCGCGCACCCGGCCGTGCCCGGTCGCGGTACGCGGGCAGGAGGGCGGTGAAGCGCGCGTCCCAGTCCCCCGCGGCGGCCCCTGTCAGGTGGTCGCCGAGGCCGTCGAGGTAGGCGTGCCAGCCCGCCCCGTAGCCGACCGCCTGGTCCGCGGGGAGCCGGCTGTGGTCGAGGACGAGCACGGTGCCCGCGCCGGCGGCGGCTGCGGCGAGCTCGACCACGACCCGGCTCGTCGGCTCCCCCGGGAAGTCCCAGCTGACGACGAGCAGGTGCGGGGGGCGGCACTCCTGGACGACCCCGGTCGCCTCGTCGCCGCCACCGAAGTCGACCCGGTACCGCCCGCCGGCCGCGAGCTCGCCGGTGACCGGCGCCAGCCACCGGGCGAGCCGGTCGGGTTCGGTGAGGGCGCTCCACAGGTCCTCGGCGGTCGTGGCGTAACGGCGTTCGAACCGGACGGCGTGGCCGTCCCGGTCGAGCCGCAGGGCCCCGGGCAGGTCGGTTCCGTCCGGGGTGCCGGTGCTGGTCATCGTGGCCTCCTGGTGCGTGGGTCGGTGCTCGTCGGACGTGCCGGACGTGGCGGTGCTCGTGGTGCGGTTCAGTGGTGGTGTCGCCGACGTCCTCGCGCGACCTCGGTGTCGAGGGCGTCGAGGCGCTGCTGCCAGAGGTGGCGGTAGCGCGACAGCCACGCGTCCACCTCCCCGAGCGGCTCGGGTCGGACGGCGTACAGCCGCCGGGTGCCGTCCTCCCGGGAGGTCAGCAGCCCGGCCTCGCGCATCACGCGCAGGTGCCGGGACACGGCGGGCTGGGAGATCCCGAACTCGGCTCCGACGGCGTCGGCAAGCAGGCCGGCGCGGACCTCGCCGGCGTCGGCGACGAGCTCCAGCAGCCGTCGTCGGACGGGGTCCCCGAGGACGTCGAGCGGGTGCACGACCCCATTCTTAGCCTGTCCGTTATATAAGTCAACAGTTACCCGCCTTGGGGGCGCGAACCCCCCTCCCCCGGCCTAGGGTCGGTCTCGTGCAGCGGCTACCGCTCTTCCCGCTGGGGACCGTGCTCGTCCCCGGCCTGGTCATGCCGCTGCGCGTCTTCGAGGACAGGTACCGCGCGCTCGTGCGCGACCTGATGGCCCAGCCCGAGCACGAGCGGTTCTTCGGCGTCGTGGCGATCCGCAGCGGGCACGAGGTCGGCACCGGCAACGCGACGGCCATGTACGAGGTGGGCTGCACCGCGCTGGTGCGGGAGGTGGACGAGCTGCCGGACGGTGGCTACGACCTCGTGGTCAGCGGCGCCGTGCGGTTCCGCCTGCACGACGTCGACCCCGCGCCACCCACCCCCTACCCGAGCGGCTGGGTGACCCCGCTGGTGGAACAGGACCACGACCCCTCGCCGGAGCTCGCGCACCTGTCGGACCGGGTGGCTGCGCGGTTCGCCGCCTACCGGGACCAGGTGGGGAGCCCACCGCTGGAGCTGCCCGACTCACCACGCGTCCTGTCCTACCTCGTGGCGGCCGGGACGGCGCTGGACGTGGCCGACCGGCAGGGCCTGCTCGAGGCCCCGGACACGACGCGGCGGCTGGAGAGCGAGCTGCGGCTGCTCCGGCGCGAGCAGCTGCTCTGGGACGCGCTGCACGCCGTGCCGTCGAGCGCCCCGCCGGCCTCCTCCGGCGCCAACTGACGGTGGGACGCGCGCGCCGCGGATCGCGGGACACCGCCGGGACCCCGGCCACGTCGGCCCTGACCGCCGCGGGCGCGGCGTTCACGGTGCACGCCTACGAGCACGACGCCCGCACGGCGCAGGAGGCGGGCGGCTACGGGGGCGAGGCCGCGCGCGCCCTCGGTGTCGAGCCCACCCGCGTGCACAAGACGCTGCTGGTGTCCGTGGACGGCCGCCTGGTCGTGGCCGTCGTCCCGGTGACGTCCCGGGTCGACCTCAAGGCGGTGGCCGCAGCCGTCGGCGGCAAGCGGGCGGAGATGGCCGACCCCGCGGACGCCGAGCGGGCGACCGGGTACGTGGTCGGCGGCATCAGCCCGCTCGGGCAGCGGCGTCGGCTCGAGACCGTCGTGGACGTCGGTGCGCTCGACCACCGCACGGTGCTGGTCAGCGCCGGGCGGCGCGGACTGGAGATCGAGCTCGCCCCGGCGGACCTCGTCGCGCTGACCGGTGCGACCACCGCGGCGGTCGCCACCCGCTCCTGAGCCAGCGCGTCCCGACCCGGCCAGCCCACCGGCCAGCCCGCCGGGCACCCGGCGGCGGTCCGGGTGCGCCTACGGGGCGCGCCGCGGTGCGACCACCGTGACGGCGAGGAGGACGGCGAAGCCCACGAGCGCCGTCGTCGTGGGCCAGACCCCGAGCACCCCGAGCGCCTGGACGTCCAGCGGCGCGGGCACCGGCTCGGTCCCCACCGGTCCGCCGGGGCCGAGCAGGTGACCTGTCGCCCAGGCCAGCGCCGAACCGAGGAACCCGCCGGCCACCGCAGCGACCGCGTGGGCGACCGGCTCGACCGGGGACCGGGACAGCGCCGCCGCCACGACCCGGAGGCCGACGACCAGGCCGGCGGCCGCTCCGAGCCCCGCCATCACGGCGTCCCGGGTGGCGAACAGCTCGGGGTCGCCGACGGACAGCAGCAGGCCCTGCCGAGCCACGGCGTCACCGTCCGGCGAGAGGGCCCACCACAGGGCGCCCACGACGGGCCCGAGCAGGAGGCACAGGGCCAGGGTGCCGGTCACGACCCGCCTCCGGGCGGAGGAGCGCTCAGACAAGGCAGCTCGGACCGAGCAGCGCCTTGAGGTCGCCGAAGAGCGCCGGCGACGGCGTCACCCGCAGACCGTCGTCCAGCCTCATCACCGTGGCCCTGCCCGGCTGGGTGAGCCGCAGGTGCACCTCCGTCACCCCGGGGTGGGTGGCCAGCACGTCCTTGAGCCGGCCGACGACCGGGGGCGTGCACCGCGTCACCGGCATCGCGATGGTGACCGGTCCCCGCGGCCCGTCCGACAGGTCGGGCAGGCTCATCTCCTGGGCGTAGATCGTCGGGACGTCGTCACGACGGTTCAGCCGTCCCCGCACCACGCACACGAGGTCCTCGCGCAGCTCGTGCAGGACCTGCTGGTAGGTCTGCGGGAAGAACAGCACCTCGATCGAGCCCTCGAGGTCCTCCAGGGACGCGATCGCCCAGGGGTTGCCGTTCTTCGTCATCTTGCGCGTCACCGTCGTGACCATCCCCGCGATGGTCACGGTCGCGCCGTCCGGACGGGCCTCGTCCGCCATCAGCTGGGCGATCGAGCAGTCCGACGCCTGGGCCAGCACGTGCTCGACCCCGAACAGCGGGTGGTCGGAGACGTACAGCCCGAGCATCGCCCGCTCGAACGCGAGCTTCTCGCGCTTGTCCCACTCCGGGACGTCGGGCAGCACGACCGACAGGCCGCCGGCGCCCTCGTCGTCGCCCGCCCCGCCGAACAGGTCGTACTGGCCGACCGCCTCGTTGCGCTTGAGGTCGATCACCGCGTCGACCGCGCTCTCGTGGGTCATCACCAGCTGGCGCCGGTTGTGGCCGAGGGAGTCGAAGGCGCCCGCCTTGATCAGCGACTCGATCGTCCGCTTGTTGCACACGACGGCGGGCACCTTCTCCAGGAAGTCCTGGAAGGACGTGAAGGCACCCTTCTCCTCGCGGGCCCGGATGATCGCGTCGACCACGTTGACACCGACGTTGCGGACCGCCGCGAGACCGAACCGGATGTCGTCGCCGACGGCCGCGAAGGTCGCGATCGACTCGTTCACGTCCGGAGGCAGGACCGTGATCCGCATCCGCCGGCACTCGCCGAGGTACAGCGCGGACTTGTCCTTGTCGTCGCCGACGCTGGTGAGCAGCGCGGCCATGTACTCCGCGGGGAAGTTCGCCTTCAGGTAGGCCGTCCAGTAGGAGACCAGCCCGTAGGCCGCCGAGTGCGCCTTGTTGAAGGCGTAGTCGGAGAACGGGACGAGGACGTCCCACAGCGCCTTGATGGACGCCGCGCTGAAGCCGTTCTCCTTCATACCGGCCTCGAAGCCGACGTACTCCGCGTCCAGGACCTCGCGCTTCTTCTTGCCCATCGCGCGGCGGAGCAGGTCCGCCTTGCCGAGCGTGTACCCGGCGAGCTGCTGGGCGATGGCCATGACCTGCTCCTGGTACACGATCAGGCCGTAGGTCGTACCGAGGATGGGTTCCAGGGCCTCGGCGAGGTCGGGGTGGAGGTACTCCACCTCCTGCTGGCCGTTCTTGCGCAGCGCGTAGTTGGTGTGCGAGTTCGCGCCCATCGGACCGGGCCGGTAGAGGGCGCCGACCGCGGAGATGTCCTCGAAGTTGTCCGGCTTCATCAGCCGGAGCAGCGCGCGCATGGGACCGCCGTCGAACTGGAACACCCCGAGGGTGTCGCCCCGGCCGAGCAGCTCGTAGGTCGCCGGGTCCGTCGGGTCCTTGCTCAGCGCGTCGAGGTCGATCGTGACGTCGCGGTTCGCCTGCACGTTCTTCAGGGCGTCGTCGAGGATCGTGAGGTTGCGCAGCCCGAGGAAGTCCATCTTGACCAGGCCGAGGTTCTCGCAGCTCGGGTAGTCGAACTGCGTGATCACCTGGCCGTCCTGCTCGCGGCGCATGATCGGGATGAGGTCGAGCAGCGGCTCGCTCGACATGATGACGCCGGCGGCGTGCACGCCCCACTGGCGCTTGAGGCCCTCCAGGCCGCGCGCGGTGGCGACGACCTTCTGCGCGTCCGGGTCGGTGGAGTGCAGCTGGCGGAACTCCTCCGCCTCCTTGTACCGCTTGTGGCCGGGGTCGAAGATCCCCGACAGGGGGATGTCCTTGCCCATCACCGACGGCGGCATCGCCTTGGTGAGCCTCTCCCCCATCGCGAACGGGTAGCCCAGGACGCGGGAGGCGTCCTTCAGCGCCTGCTTCGCCTTGATCGTGCCGTAGGTGACGATCTGGGCGACCCGGTCGTCGCCGTACTTGTCGGTGACGTAGCGGATCACCTCACCTCGGCGGCGCTCGTCGAAGTCGACGTCGAAGTCCGGCATCGACATGCGCTCGGGGTTGAGGAAGCGCTCGAAGATGAGGCCGTGCTGCAACGGGTCGAGGTCGGTGATGCGCATCGCGTACGCGCACATCGAGCCGGCGCCGGACCCGCGGCCGGGACCGACCCGGATCCCGTTCTCCTTGGCCCAGTTGATGAAGTCCGCGACGACGAGGAAGTACCCCGGGTAGCCCTTGCCGACGATGACCTCGGTCTCGTACCGCGCCTGCCGGCGGACGTCGTCGGGCACGCCGTCGGGGTAGCGCTCGCGCAGCCCCCGCTCGACCTCCTTGACGAACCACGACTCCTCGTCCTCCCCCGGCGGGCAGGGGAATCGCGGCATGTACCGGCCCTCCCCCTCGGTGAAGCGCACGTCGCACCGCTCGGCGATGAGCAGGGTGTTGTCGCACGCCTCCGGCAGGTCGCTCCACAGCGAGCGCATCTCCGCGGCCGACTTGAGGTAGAAGTCGTCGGCGTCGAACTTGAACCGGTTGGGGTCGGACATGGTCGAACCCGACTGCACGCACAGCAGGGCCGCGTGGGCCTGGGCGTCCTCCGCCCGCGTGTAGTGCAGGTCGTTCGTGGCGACCAGCGGCAGCTCGAGCTCCTTGGCCAGCCGCAGCAGGTCGTCCCTCACCCTGCGCTCGATGTCCAGCCCGTGGTCCATCAGCTCGAGGAAGTAGCTGCCCTTGCCGAAGATGTCGCGGAAGTCCGCCGCGGCCTCCAGCGCCTTGTCGTACTGGCCGAGCCGGAGGCGGGTCTGGACCTCACCGGACGGGCAGCCCGTCGTGGCGATCAGGCCGCCGCTGTGCTGGGACAGCAGCTCGCGGTCCATGCGCGGCTTGTAGAAGTGGCCCTCGAGGGAGGCCAGGGACGCCAGCCGGAAGAGGTTGTGCATCCCGCCGGTGTTCTCCGCCAGCAGGGTCATGTGCGTGAACGCGCCGCCGCCGGACACGTCGTCGCGGCTGCCGTCGCCCCACTTGACCCGCGTGCGGTCGGACCGGTGCGTGCCCGGCGTCACGTACGCCTCGACCCCGATGATCGGCTTGACGCCGTGCTTCTGCGCCGTCTTCCAGAAGTCGTAGGCGCCGAAGACGAACCCGTGGTCGGTGGTCGCGATCGCCGGCATGCCCATCCGGGCGGCCTCGGCGAACAGGTCGTCGACGCGCGCCGCGCCGTCGAGCATCGAGTACTCGGTGTGCACGTGCAGGTGCACGAACTGGTCCGAGCTGCTCGACGGCATGTCTGGCGCCTCCCTGGCGTCGCTGGGCGGAGCACGGCCCGAGAGCCGCGGTGGTACGACCGGGGAAGGCACCCGCGGCCCGTCGGACGGGCCTGCCGGTGCGGTCGTGCGCAGGTGAGTCTAGGTGCCCCGACCGACAGCCGGGAGGGCGCGTGACGCCGTCGCAGGTGCGTCGGCGTGTCCGCGCGGCGCGTCGTCGCCGGGGCTCACCCCGACGCGTCCGCCAGGCGGTCCAGGGCCTTCGCGAGGTCGTCCGGGTAGGGGCTCTCGAAGACCGCCCGCTCACCCGTCCGCGGGTGCTCGAACGCCAGCCGGTGCGCGTGCAGCCACTGCCGCGTGAGCCCCAGCCGGGCGGCCAGCGTGGGGTCCGCCCCGTACGTCAGGTCCCCGACGCACGGGTGCCGCAGCGCCGACATGTGGACCCGGATCTGGTGGGTGCGACCCGTCTCGAGGTGCACCTCCAGGAGCGTGGCCGCCCGGAACGCCTCCACGGTCTCGTAGTGGGTGACGCTCGGCTTGCCGGCCGCGGTCACGGCCCACTTCCAGTCGGAGCTGGGGTGGCGCCCGACCGGGGCGTCCACGGTGCCGGAGGTCGGGTCGGGGTGGCCCTGGACGACGGCGTGGTACACCTTCTCGACCGTGCGCTCCCTGAACGCGCGCTTGAGCACGGTGTAGGCGTGCTCGCTCTTGGCCACGACCATCAGGCCCGAGGTGCCGACGTCCAGGCGGTGCACGACCCCCTGCCGCTCGGCCGCGCCGGACGTGGAGACGCGGTAGCCGGCCCCCGCCAGGCCGCCCACCACCGTGGGCCCTGACCAGCCCGGGCTGGGGTGCGCCGCGACCCCCACCGGCTTGTCGACCACGACGAGGTCGTCGTCGTCGTGGACGACCCGCAGCCCCGGGACGGGTTCGGCGACGACCTGCACGGGCTGCGGCGGGTCGGGCAGCTCCACCTCCAGCCAGCCACCGGCCACGAGGCGGTCCGACTTGCCGACCGGTCGGCCGTCCAGGTGCACGGCACCGGCCGCCGCGAGGTCGGCCGCCCTGGACCGGGAGAACCCGAGCAACCTGGCCAGGCCGGCGTCCACCCGCTCGCCGTCCAGGCCGTCGGGGACGGGGAGCGTCCGCGACTCACCCACGCGCGTCGTCACCACCGGTGCGCTCGGCGTCGCCGGCGCGCGCCGCGTCCTCGCCGCCCGTCGCGCCGCCGTCATCGGCCGCGCTGTCGCCCTCCCGGCCACCGTCGACGCCGATCCCGCGCAGCCCCAGCAGGATCACCAGGCACGCGGCCACCGTGATCGAGGAGTCGGCCACGTTGAACACCGGGAAGTCGGGGAGCGCGACGAAGTCGACGACGTGACCGCGGGCGAACCCCGGGTCCCGCAGGAAGCGGTCGGTGAGGTTGCCCAGGGCCCCGGCCAGCAGCAGGCCGAACGCGACGGCCCACGCGCGGCTGCCGAGTCGCCGGGACACGCGCACCACCACCACCACGACGACCGTCGCCAGCAGCGTGAGCAGCCAGGTCATGCTCGTGCCGATGGAGAAGGCGGCCCCCGGGTTGTAGACCAGCCGCAGCTGGACGAGCTCGCCGACGACCTGCACCGGCTCCCGGTCGGTCAGGTGCTCCACCGCCAACCACTTGGTCACCTGGTCGAGGACGTACACCACGGCCACGATCGACCACGTGACCAGGTGCAGCCGCCGGCGGGAGCGCCGAGGCGGGTCACCCACCGGTGCAGCGGCGTCCGTGGTGCCGGGACGACGGTCGGGCGGCCCCGCCTCGGGGGCGGGCCGCTCGTCGGCGGGGTGCTGGGAGGACTCCATCCCCCCCAGAATCCCACGACCGACGGGGTGCGGCGGTCAGCGGCGCTCCTGGCGCTGCTTGCACTCGACGCAGAGGGTCGCGCGCGGGAACGCCTGGAGGCGCAGCTTGCCGATCGCGTTGCCGCAGGACTCGCACGTGCCGTAGGTGCCGTCCGCGATCCGGTCCAGCGCCCGGTTGTTCTGGGTCAGCAGGTCGCGCGTGTTCGCCACCAGCGTCATCTCGTGCTCGCGCTCGAACGCCTTCGAGCCGCTGTCGGCCTGGTCGTCACCGGCTCCGTCCCCCGAGTCCCGGATGAGCTCCGCGAGCTGCTCGTCCGCCTCGGCGAGCTCGGTGCGCAGGCGCTGGACCTCCTCGGCCAGGGCCAGCCGGACCTCCTCCAGCTCCTGCGGCGACCAGGGGTCCTCGTTCGCACGGACCTTGAGCTCGGAGGGGGCCGCGGACGGGGCGGAGCGCGGTGCGGTCGTGGCCGGCTCCCGCGCCGGGGCCCGCCGCGTCGCCGCACGGGTCGCCGCGGACCGGGTGGCCGGACGGCCGCCGGTCGCCGCCTTCGTCGCCGTCCTCGTCGCCGGGGCCTTCGTCGCCGTCTTCTTCGCCGGGGCCTTGGTCGCGGGTGCCTTCCTGGCAGCCTTCGTCGCGGTCTTCGCCGGGGCCTTGGTCGCGGGTGCCTTCTTGGCAGCCTTCGTCGCGGTCTTCGCCGGGGCCTTGGTCGCGGGTGCCTTCTTGGCAGCCTTCCTCGCGGTCTTCGTCGCCGGGGCCTTCTTCGCGGGCGCCTTCGTCGCCGGGGCCGTCGTCGCCGCCGACGTCGCCGCGGCCGCCTTCTTCGTCGCCGCCTTCGGCGCCGGGGCCTTCGTCGCGGGGGCCTTCGTCGCGGACGCCTTCTTCGCGGGCGCCTTCGTCGCGGCCTTCGTCGCCGGGGCCTTCGTCGCTGTCGACTTCGTCGCGGCCTTCGAGACGGTCCTCTTCGACGTCGCGGCCTTCGAGGTCGCGGTCTTCGCCGCCGCCTTCGTCGAGCCCGACCCCCCCGAGCGGGACCCCGTGCCACGGACCACCTTGGCGGCCCCCTCGACCGCCCGGCGCGCCGCACCAGCGAGCCCTCTCCCTCGCTCAGCCATGGCCCCTCATCCCTCGGCGTGGACGACCCCCCGGCCGTCGTGTGCCGCGAGGATAGGGGCCGGACACGGTGCGCTCAATCACAACGCGCCCACGAATCTCAGCGGATCGTGACCGGATCGGCACGCAGCGCGTCCAGCCGCTCCGCCACCGTCGCGTCCGCCTCGGCCACGAGCAGCACCTTGTCCCGGCTCGTCGCCCCCGTCACCAGGCTCACCTGGCTGCGCCGCACCCCCAGCGCCCGGGCCACGGCGTCCAGGGTCGCGCGCGTCGCCGCGCCGTCGACGGCTCGTGCGCCGACGCGGACGACGAGCGCACCGCCGTGCTCGCCGCCGACCGTGGTCCGCGAGGCACCCGGGCGGACCCTGACGGCCACCCGGTACGACGACGGCGCGGCGCGGGGACCGTGCAGGTCCCCGCGCCGCGCCGTGTGGTCGTCCGCCGCGCCGTCCGTCAGCTCGACGTCCCGAAGCTGTAGCCCGGCTCGCCCTGACCCGGCTGCTGGGCGCGGCCGGGCACGATCGACCCCTTGGCCTCGAGGTCGCGCAGCTGGCTCTCCAGGTAGGACTTCAGGCGGCTGCGGTAGTCGCGCTCGAAGGCGCGCAGCTCGTCGATCTTGCGCTCGAGCAGCGACCGCTCGCGCTCGAGGGAGCCGAGCGTCTCGCGCTGCTTCTGCTCGGCCTCGGCGACGAGCCGCGCCGCGTGGGTCTCGGCCTCGTTGATGAGCTGGTCGCGCTTCTGCTCCCCGCTGCGCACGTGCTCGTCGTGCAGCTTCTGGGCGAGCGCGAGCATGCCCGTCGCGGCCTCGGGGCTCTGGCCGCCGACGGCGGCGGCCACCGGGGCGGGTGCGGGAGCCGGGGCGGGTGTGGGCTCGGGCTTCTTGACGGGCTCCGGCTCCGGCGCCGGCTTGGCCTTGGCGACCGGCTGACCGCCGGTGGCACCGGCGCGCGTCAGCTCGCCGACGCGTCGCTCGCAGGCGGCCAGCTTCGAGCGCAGCTCGTCGTTCTCCGCGTTGAGGCGGCGCAGCTCGTTGACGACCTCGTCGAGGAAGTCGTCGACCTCGTCCTGGTCGTACCCCTCCCGGAACTTGGTCGCCTGGAAGCGCTTCTCAACGACAGCCTCGGGCGTCAACGCCATGTGGTCACCTCGCGATGAAGAGTGGACAACCGTTGACCCCGACGTGCCGGGATCGCCGAAAGCCACCGTATCGGACTCTCTGTCATGGCGTCGCCACGCCTGCGGACCGAGACGGCGTCACGTCGGGTCATGACGCGGACACCGCCAGCGACTGGAAGACCTGCATGAGGATGACGACCGCGAGGAAGACCACCATGAAGGCCAGGTCCAGCTGCACCGACCCGATGCGCACCGGCTTGAGGACCTTGCGCACCGCCCGCAGCGGCGGGTCCGTCGCCGTGTACACGACCTCGGCGACGACGAGGAGCGCACCGCGGGGCTGCCAGTCCCGGGAGAACACCTGCACCCAGTCGATGACCAGGCGGGCGAGCAGCAGGACGAAGTAGATCGTGAGCAGGAACGCGACCAGCCCGAAGACGAGACCCACGGGCGGTCAGCTCTGGTTGAAGAAGCCGGTCGCGGCGGCCTTGCCGGCCACCGCGGGGCCCTCCCCGGTCACCTCGACGTGCGCGGGGGAGAGCAGGAAGACCTTGTTGGTCACCCTCTCGATGCTGCCGCGCAGCCCGAAGATCAGCCCGGCGGAGAAGTCGACCAGCCGCTTGGCGTCCGCGTCGTCCATGTCCGTGAGGTTCATGATCACCGGCACGCCCTGGCGGAAGCTCTCGCCGATCGCCTTGGCGTCGTTGTACGAGCGGGGGTGGATCGTCGTGATCCGGCTCAGCTCGCCGCCCACCGGCTCCGGCACCACGCGTGCCACCTGCCGGTCGCGCTTGATCGGGGTCACCTGCGCCCTCCGCTCGTCCTCGTCGTCCTCGTGCGCCGACTGGGGCGGGGTGGCTCGGGCCACCGGCGCCTCCTCGACGTCGTCGTAGGCGTCGTAGCGGTCGTCCTCCTCGGCGAGGCCGAGGTAGACCATGGTCTTGCGCAGCGCCCCAGCCATGTCAGTGACTCCAGTCCGTTCCGCGGTGCCGGGCGGACCCGGCGGGTCCACCGGACCGGGCCCCCCGTCGACGCCGCCGTGGTGCCGGAGGTCCCGCGTCCACGACGACGCTAGCCGAGCGGGGGCCGCGAACCGAGGACCGCGCCGCCGACACGCAGGTGTGTCGCCCCCGCGGCGACCGCCTCCTCCAGGTCACCGCTCATCCCCGCCGAGACCCAGGTGGCGTCGGGGTGCCGCAGGCGCATCTCCGCCGACACCTGGACCAGCCGGTCGAACGCCGGCCGGGGGTCGACGTCGCGGGGCGCGACGGCCATCACACCGGCCAGCTCGAGCCCGGGCGCCTCGGCGACGGCGTCGGCGAGGCGGGGCAGGTCCGGCACCAGCGCTCCCCCGCGCGCCGGGTCGTCGTCCAGGCTCACCTGGAGCAGGCAGCGCACCGTGCGGCCGGCGGCCTGGGCGCCCCGGGACAACGCGGCGACCAGCCGGGTGCGGTCGACCGAGTGCACGACGTCGGCGTACCGGGCCACCGAACCCGCCTTGTTCGTCTGCAGCCGCCCCACGAAGTGCCAGCGCAGCAGGGTCGGCGCGGTGCCGTGCGCGGCCCGGGCGCAGGCGGCCACCTTGTCCCTGGCCTCCTGGTCGCGGCTCTCGCCGACGTCCCTGACGCCGAGCTCCGCGAGCGTCTCGACGTCGGTCACGGGGAAGGTCTTGGTGACGACGACGGTGGTCAGCCCCGCGGGGTCGCGACCGGCGGCCGCGCAGGCCCCGCGCACCCGGGATTCGAGGACGGCGAGGTTGTCGGCCAGCTCCGCCCGTCGACCGTCGTCCGGCGGGCGGCGGTCCGCGCTCACGGGGCCTCCAGCCACGCGAGGCCGGCGAAGCGTCCCGTCCTGCCGTCGCGGCGGTGGGAGAACAGCGACCGGTCCTCCACCGTGCAGCCGGGCAGCTGCCGGACCCTGGCGCACAGCGGCGCCAGCTGGGCGAGCACGCCCGCGGCCACGTCGACGGCGGGGGTGCCTCGCCAGGTGACGGACGCGGCAAGGGGCGCACGGGCGGCGACCTCGTCGCGCAGCGCGGCGGGGACCTCGTAGCAGCGGGGGCAGACCGACGGACCGAGCGTGGCCTCGACCTGCGTCGCCCCCAGGTCACGCAGCGCCTCCACGGCGGCGACCGCGACCCCGTCCACCATCCCGCGCCGACCGGCGTGGGCGACGCCGACCAGGCGCTCGCGTGGCGCGCTGAGCAGCACGGGCACGCAGTCGGCGACGAGGACGGCGAGCACGGTGCCCGGCGCGTCGGTGACGAGCGCGTCGGCCTCGGGGACGGGCCCGGGCCAGGGTCCGGTGACGTGCACCACGGACGAGCCGTGCACCTGCGAGGCGCTGACGAGCCGGTCGGCGCCGACCCCGAGCCGGGCGGCGAGCGCCCTGCGGTTGGCGGCGACGGCCGTCGGGTCGTCCCCCACGTGGCCACCGAGGTTCAGGCCGTCGTACGGGCCGGCGCTCACGCCGCCGACGCGGTCGCTGACGGCGAGCCCCACGCCGCCCGAGTCCTCCCGCCACCACAGCACGACGGCCACCCTGCCAGACGCTCCGAGGAGCGTGCGGGGTGGCCGTCGCGCGGCGCCGGCGCCGGCGCCGGCGCCGGCGCCGGACGTCAGGTCACTTGAGGAAGTCCGGGACGTCGAGGTCCTCGTCGGCCTCCACGGCGACCGGGCGACCGGGGCGCTGGCGCTGGTACTCCGTCTCGACCACGCGCGGGGCGGGCTCCACGGCGGGACGGCCCTGCTCGCCGCCGCGCCCCTCGTGCTCGGGCCGCTCGGTGGACGCCCGGGTGTCGCTCGCACCGGGGGGCGCCCAGGACGACGGCGCGGCGGTCTGGGCGCCCTCGCGGTGCCCCGGCGTGGCGCTGCCGTCGGCGAAGCCGTTGGTGGTCTGACCCCACGACCCGGCGGTGCTGGCCGGGCCGGCGGTGCCACCCGACCCGCCGTTGGACCCGGTCGCGGCCCCCACGGGGGTCAGCCCCTCGCGCCCCACGGGCTGCGGGGTGGCGGTCGCCGGGCGGTCGGCGTCGGGGCGTCCGTGCTCGCGACGCACCGTGGTCGGGGCCGGCGCGGCGTGCGCCCCACCGTTCGTGCCGGCGCCCTGGGCACCGCCCTGCTGGCGGCCGGAGACCTGCCCCAGCGCGCGGTCGTTGCGGCGGTGGTTGGGGTGGCCGCCGTCGAAGCCCGCGGCGATGACGGTGACGCGCACCTCGTCCCCGAGCGCGTCGTCGATGACGGCACCGAAGATGATGTTCGCCTCCGGGTGAGCGGCCTCCTGGACCAGCCGCGCCGCCTCGTTGATCTCGAACAGGCCGAGGTCGCTGCCGCCCTGGACGGACAGCAGGACGCCGTGCGCGCCGTCGATGCTCGCCTCGAGCAGCGGCGAGGAGATCGCCAGCTCGGCCGCCTGCACGGCCCGGTCCTCGCCGCGCGCCGAGCCGATCCCCATCAGCGCGCTGCCGGCGTTCTGCATCACGGACTTCACGTCGGCGAAGTCCAGGTTGATCAGACCCGGCGTGGTGATGAGGTCGGTGATGCCCTGGACGCCGGACAGGAGCACCTGGTCGGCCGACTTGAACGCGTCGAGGACGCTGACGGCCCGGTCGCTGATCGACAGCAGGCGGTCGTTCGGGATGACGATGAGGGTGTCGACCTCCTCGCGCAGGCTGTCGATGCCCGAGTCCGCCTGGTTGGCGCGACGCCGGCCCTCGAAGGTGAACGGGCGGGTCACGACGCCGATCGTCAGCGCCCCGAGCGACCGGGCGATCCGCGCCACGACCGGCGCGCCGCCGGTCCCGGTGCCGCCGCCCTCCCCGGCGGTGACGAAGACCATGTCGGCCCCCTTGAGGACCTCCTCGATCTCCTCGGCGTGGTCCTCCGCGGCCTTGCGGCCGACCTCGGGGTCCGCCCCGGCGCCCAGCCCGCGGGTGAGCTCGCGGCCGACGTCGAGCTTGACGTCGGCGTCGCTCATCAGCAGCGCCTGGGCGTCGGTGTTGATGGCGATGAACTCCACGCCCTTCAGACCGACCTCGATCATGCGGTTGACCGCGTTCACGCCGCCGCCGCCGATGCCGACGACCTTGATGACCGCGAGGTAGTTCTGCGGTGCTGCCACGTCGGTGAGCCTCTCGCTGGTGGTTGGTGACGGGCCGCCGGCCGCTGCGGCCGGCACCGTCAGGTGCTGTGGTGCCCCCCGGGTGCGGGTCCTTCCCCAGACCCTCACCCTCAAGTAGAGGGTTATAGTTATGTCAACTTGCTGCGTGGTGCTGACGCTAGGTGCCCGGCCCCGGGCGTCCAACGCACCACGCCGCGTGTCGGGTGATTTCGTCCGGACGTCACCCGCGGTCCCGTGTGACCGGGGTGTCCGGTGCGCTGACGTCGTAGACCTCCGCCGGACGCTGGAGCAGGACCTCGAGGACCATCGCCTTGAGCTCGGAGTCCTCGGCGCTCCCCCACACGACCTGCGAGCCGTCGGCCAGCTCGAGGGTGACCGAGTCCCGGGACGCCGCCGACAGCGTGGTCACCCGGCCCCGCAGCGCGGGCGGCATCGCGGTCAGGACCGCGACCGCCTCGACGACGGTCCGCGGTCCCGCGGTCGCGACGTCCACCTGGACCAGCGGCAGCCCGGCCGGTGGCTCGTTCACGCTCTCCAGCACCACGCCCTCGCCGTCCACGACGTCCAGCGCCCCCTCGCCGGCCGGGACGACGGCGACGGGACGGCGCTCCACCACCCGCACCCGCAGACCGGAGGGCCAGTCCCGCTCGACGGTCGCGTCCAGCACCCGCACGAGCCCGCGGACGTCGTCCTCGACGGCACCCAGGTCCACCCTGGCGAGGGGGACGCCGACGGCCGACGACGCGGCCTGCTGCACCTCGGCCGGCGCCACCCGCTCCGTGCCCTGCACGCTCACCTCGTCGACGGCGAGCCACGGCGACCACAGGAGGACCCACGCCGCGGCGGCCAGCACCACCGACGCGGCGAGCACCCACCCGACCCGGCGCAGCACCCGGCGTCGTTCCTCGCGCGCCCGCTCCGCGAAACGACGCACGCTGGTGCGGGACACCACCGACCGGGCCGTGTCCCGCACGGCCGTGCCCGCGGCGGCGACGCGGTCCTGCCTGCGGTCACCCCGGCGACGGTCCTCGGCGAGCTCGCGGCCCAGCCTCTTCGGTGACCGGCGCCGGTCCTGCCCGCGCCGCTCCCCCTGCCGCCGGTCCTGCTCCGCCTCCGCAGCCGCCACGGCAGCCGCGTCGTCGCGGTCAGGGGCGGACGGTCGTGCCGCGGGGCGCCTGCGGGCCCCGCCCGCGCCCGCGCGCGCCCCCGCCGACCCCGCGGGTGGACGGCCCGGCGGGCTCGGTCGCCGCGCCGGTGCGGTGGGCCGCCGGCTCACGGCCGCCCCAGCAGGTCCAGGACCCGGGGGCCGACGTCCGTCACGTCACCCGCCCCGACCGTGAGCACGACGTCCCCGGGGACCACCCGGTCCACCACCGCCCGCGGCACCTGGCCGGCGTCGGCGACGAAGCGGACCCGGTCGCCCGGCAGGGGGACGGCGTCGGCCACCAGCGCCCCGGTGACGCCCGGGACCGGGTCCTCGCGGGCGGCGTAGACGTCCATCACGAGCACCTCGTCCGCCGCGGACAGCGCCGCCCCCAGCTCGGCGGCGAAGTCCCGGGTGCGGCTGTACAGGTGCGGCTGGAAGACCACGTGCAGTCGGCCCGTGCCCGCGACCTGCCGGCCGGTGGCGACGGCCGCGGCCACCTTCGGCGGGTTGTGGGCGTAGTCGTCGAAGACCCGCACCCCGCCTGCCGTGCCCCGCGGCTCGAACCGCCGACGGGTCCCGGCGAACGTCGTCAGGCCCTGGGCCGCCGTGGCCTCGGGGACGCCGAGGGCGGTGGCCGCGGCGTAGGCCCCGAGCGCGTTCAGCACGTTGTGGTGCCCGGGGACCCGCAGCCGGACCCGGCCCACCGGGCGGCCGTCGTCGACAAGGTCGAACGACACGCCCTCGGCGTCCAGGGCGACCGACCCGGCGCGCACCTGCGCCTGGGCCGAGGTGCCGTACGTGCGCACCGCCCGGCCGCCGCTGCGGACGCGGGCGGCGAGCGCGGCCGCCCCCGGGTCGTCGGCGCAGGCGACGAGGACGCCGTCGGGTCCCAGCCGGTCGGCGAAGCGACCGAACGCCTCCGCGACCCGCTCCGCCGTGCCGTAGTGGTCGAGGTGGTCCGGCTGGACGTTCGTCACGACCGACACCGCCGGCCGGTACACCAGGAACGAGGAGTCGCTCTCGTCGGCCTCGGCGACGAAGACGTCCCCGCGGCCGTCGCGGGCGTTCGTCCCCTCGCCGACCAGCTCGCCGCCGATGGCGAACGACGGGTCGAGACCCGCGTGCAGGAGGACCGCGGTGAGCATCGAGGACGTCGTCGTCTTGCCGTTCGTCCCGGCGACGGCGACGCCCCGCCGGCCCTGCATCACCGCCTGCAGCGCCTGCGAGCGGTGCAGGACCAGCTGGCCGTCGCGGCGGGCCCGCACGAGCTCCGGGTTGTCCGGGCGGATCGCCGAACCCGCCACCACCGTCCGCACGCCGTCGAGGCGGCCGGCGTCGAAGCCGACGTCGACCCGCCCGCCCGCCGCGCGCAGCTCGGCGAGGACCGGCACGTCCTTGGCGTCGCTGCCGCTGACGACCAGACCGCGCTGCAGCATGACGCGGGCCACGGCGGACATGCCCACGCCGCCGACGCCGACGAAGTGCACCGGGGACAGGTCCGCTGCCGGTGGCACCCTCAGGTCGACGTCGAACCGGGGGACGCCGGCGGGGGACGCGTCCTGCGGTGCCGTGCTCACCGTCCCTCCGACGCGGCCAGGACGACCATGTCGGCGAGCCGGTCGTCGGCGTCCCGGACGCCCTGACCCGCGGCCACGGCCGCCATCGCGGCCAGCCGGTCGGGGTCCTCCAGCAGCGGCAGCACCTGCCGGCGCAGCCACGCGGCGTCCAGGTCGGCGTCGTCGACGAGCAGGCCGCCCCCGGCACGCACGAGCGGCTCGGCGTTCAGCCGCTGCTCGCCGTTGCCGACCGGCAGCGGCACGTACACCGCCGGCAGCCCGACGGTGGTCAGCTCGCACACCGTGTTCGCGCCCGCGCGGCACAGCACCAGGTCCGCCGCGGCGTACGCGAGCTCCATCCGGTCGAGGTACTCCAGCACCGTGTAGGCCGGGTGGCCCGCAGACGACTGGCCGAGGTCGGTCGCCCGGGGTGCGTCGTCGTCCACGGTGCGCACCGCCGTGGCGACGTCGAGCAGGTCACCGGACTTGCCGGCGCCGGCCAGGTGCAGGACCTGCACGCCCGCGTCGCGCAGGTCCGCCGCGAACGCCGCCATCGTCCGGTTCAGCCGCTGGGCGCCCAGGGACCCGCCGGTGACGAGCAGCGTCGTCCGGTCGGGGTCCAGACCGAGGTCGGCTCGCGCCTGCTTGCGCACCGCCGCCCGGTCCAGGGTGCTGATCTCACGGCGCAGCGGCATGCCCACCCGGACGGCGTGGGGCAGGCGGGTCTGCTCGAACGTGGTGGCCACGTGCCGGGTCAGCCGGGCGCCCAGCCGGTTGGCCACGCCCGGGCGGGCGTTCTGCTCGTGCACGACGACCGGGACGCCGCGACGCCGGGCGGCCAGGTAGGCGGGGGCCGAGACGTACCCGCCCATCCCGACCACCACGCGGGCGCCGACCCGGTCGATGGCCTCCTCGGCGGCGCGCACCGCGTCGCCCAGGGCGCCGGGGAGCCGCAGCAGCGCCGGCGACGGCCGGCGCGGCAGCGGCACCTTCGGCACGAGCGCCAGCTCGTAGCCGCGCGCGGGGACGAGCCTCGCCTCGAGGCCCTCGGCGGTCCCCAGCGCGAGCAGCGGGACGTCGGGGTCGCGTCGGCGCAGCGCGTCGGCGAGGGCGAGCATCGGGCTGACGTGGCCGGCGCTGCCCCCTCCGGCCAGCAGGACCGGCGGCACCGCCGGGCTCACGACGCGCCGCCGCGGCGCAGCCGCCGCCGCACCCGGTCGGGGACGCGGTCGCCGACCCCGCGCGGCACGGCGCGGGGGACGACCGTCAGGGACCGTCGGACGACGTCGGCGCGCGCCGCGAGCACGTCGCGGGCGCCGGGTTCGGAGCGGGCGAAGGACAGGACCATCCCGAGGGCCACCATGGTGCAGATCAGGGCGGAGCCGCCGCTGGAGACCAGCGGCAGCGGCACGCCGATGACGGGGAGCAGACCGAGCACGACGGCGACGTTGATCATCGCCTGGCCGAGGACCCACGCCGCCACGGCGCCGGTCGCGATCTTGACGAACAGGTCGTCGTGGCGGCTGACGACGCGCACGCACGCCACGCCGACCGCCGTGAAGAGCAGCAGCACCGCGAGGGTGCCGGGCAGGCCGAGCTCCTCGCCGATGATCGCGTAGATGTAGTCGTTGTGGGCCTCGGGCAGGTAGGACCACTTCTCGGCGCTGGCGCCCAGGCCGACACCCCACCAGCCGCCCGAGGCCAGGGCCCACTTGCCGTGCGTGGTCTGCCAGCAGTCGCCGTAGTAGTCGCAGCTGCCGGACGCCCACGTCGTCAACCGGGCCACCCGGTTCGGGCTCGTCACGACGAGGAACGCGGCGACGGCGGCGGCAGCGGCACCGGCGACGGCGAACACCCGCCACGGCACTCCGGCCACGAACAGGGCCCCGACGACGATGAGCATGAGCACCAGACCGGTCCCGAGGTCGTGGCCCGCCAGCACCAGGGCCAGCACCAGCCCGGCGACGGGTCCGACGGGGACGACCACGTGCTGCCAGCGGTGCAGCAGGGAGCGCTTGGTCGCCAGCACGGCCGCGCACCAGACGACCAGCGCGACCTTGGCCGCCTCGGACGGCTGGGCGCGCACGCCCGCGATCTCGATCCAGTTCGTGTTGCCCTTCACGCCCACGCCGAGCGGGGTGAACACGAGCAGCTGCCCGAGCACCGCGGCGACGACCAGCGGCCACGCGAGCCGCTTCCACGCGGTCACGGGCAGCCGGGAGGCGACCCACATCAACGGCACCCCGAGGGCCGCGAAGAACGCCTGCCGCGCGAAGACGGCGTACGGGGAGCCGCCGGCGGCGATCGACTCGACGCTGGAGCTGGACAGCACCATCACCAGGCCGAAGGCGACGAGCAGGGACGTCGCCCCGAGCAGCAGGTAGTAGCTCGTCGCCGGCGTCTCCCAGCCGACGAGCCGCTCGACGGCCCGGCCCCGGGCGGTGCCCTCGTGCCGGCGGTCGCCGGCCAGCGCGCTCACGCCGCCCCACCCAGCCGGGCCGCGACGCAGGCGGCGAAGACGTCGCCCCGGTGCCCGTAGGAGGTGAACTGGTCCATCGACGCGCACGCCGGCGCCAGCAGCACGGTGTCGCCGGGGCGGGCGAGACCGGCGGCGACGTCGACGGCGTGCTCCATGACCACGTGACCAGTCTCCGCCGCGGGGACCTCGACGACGGGGACGTCGGGCGCGTGTCGCGCGAGCGCGTCGCGCAGCGGCGCGCGGTCGACGCCGATCAGGACGACGCCCCGCAGCCGGTCGGCGTGCGCGCTGACCAGGTCGTCGAACCGGGCGCCCTTGGCCAGGCCGCCGGCCACCCACACCACGTCGCGGAACGCCGTCAGGGAGGCCGCGGCGGCGTGGGCGTTCGTGGCCTTGGAGTCGTCCACCCAGCGGACGCCCCCGCCCTCCCCGACGACCTGGATCCGGTGCGGCTCGGGCACGGTGCCCCGCAGGCCGTCGCGGACGGCGGCGGCCGGCACGCCGTGCGCCCGGGCCAGCGCCGCGGCGGCCAGGGCGTTGGCCACCACGTGGGGGGCGGCGACGCCGCCGGCGGCTGCCGCGACGTCCTCGAGGGTGGCGAGCTCGGCGGCGGACGTGGCCCGCTCGGCGACGAACGCGCGGTCGGCCAGGACGTCGTCCACCACGCCGAGCATCGACACATCGGGCACCCCGAGCGTGAAGCCGACCGCGCGGCAGCCCTCGACGACGTCGGCGTCCCGGACCAGCTGCTCGGTGGCGGGGTCGGCCACGTTGTACACGCAGGCGACCTCGGTGCGCTCGTACACCGTGCCCTTGACCCGCCGGTACTCCTCGTAGGAGCCGTGCCAGTCGACGTGGTCGGGTGCGACGTTGAGGACGGCGCTGGCCTGCGGGGCCAGGGACGACGACCAGTGCAGCTGGAAGCTGGACAGCTCGACGGCCAGCACGTCCAGCGGCTGCGGCCCGGTCACCGCGTGCAGCAGCGGGGTGCCCACGTTGCCGACGGCCTCCGTGCGCAGCCCGGCGGCACGCAGCACCGCGGCCAGCATCCGCACCGTGGTGGTCTTGCCGTTGGTGCCGGTCAGGCACAGCCAGGGGGCCGCCCCGGGCCGGCGCAGGCGCCACGCGAGCTCGACCTCGCCCCAGACCGGGACGCCCGCCCCCGCGGCGGCCGCGAGCAGCGGCGCGTCGGGCCGCCAGCCCGGGGACGTGACGACGAGGTCGGGAGCCTGCCCGCCGACGTCCGGCAGGGCCGTGGCGGCGTCCGGGCCGAGCAGGGCGCGGACCCCCAGGACGTCGAGGACCGCGGCCTTCTCGCGCTCCGCGGGCCCGTCGCGGCCGTCGACGGCGACGACCTGGGCGCCCCGCTCGGCCAGGACGTCGGCGGCGGCCATCCCGGACACGCCGAGGCCCGCGACGACGACCCGGCGCCCGGTCAGGTCGGCAGCAGTCAGCGAGGCGGGCAGGCCGCCGTCCGCTCCGCCGCTCACGCGCCCGCCACCCACTCGGCGTAGAAGATGCCCAGCCCGAGGGCCACGAACAGGCCGGCGATGATCCAGAACCGGATGACGATGGTGACCTCGGCCCACCCGGCCAGCTCGAAGTGGTGCTGCAGCGGGGCCATCCGGAAGACCCGCTTGCCGGTGAGCTTGAACGACCCGACCTGGATCACGACCGACAGGGTGATGAGCACGAACAGCCCGCCGAGCAGGACCAGGAGGATCTCGGTGCGGGTCGTGATGGCCAGGCCGGCCAGGGCCCCGCCGAGGGCGAGCGAGCCGGTGTCGCCCATGAAGATCTTGGCCGGCGAGGCGTTCCACCACAGGAACCCGAAGCACGCGCCCATCAGCGCGGCGGCCACGACCGCCAGGTCGAGGGGGTCGCGCACCTCGTAGCAGTTGGGGCCGACGCTGTCGAGGCGCTGGCACGACTGGTTGGACTGCCAGATGCCGATGAGCACGTACGCGGCGGCGACGAGCGAGGTGGTGCCGGTCGCGAGCCCGTCCAGTCCGTCGGTGAGGTTCACGCCGTTGCTGGTGGCAGCGATCATGATCTGGGCCCACACCACGAACAGCACCAGGCCGACGGCCGCCCCGGCGAACGCCAGGTCGATGTTCGTGTCGCGGATGAACGAGATCGCGGTCGACGCCGGGGTGCGGAACCGCTCGTTGGGGAACTGCAGCGCCGCCACGGCGAAGAGGACGGCGACGGCGGACTGGCCGACGAGCTTGGGGACGGAGCGCAGCCCCAGGCTCCGCTGCTTGGAGATCTTGATGAAGTCGTCGAGGAAGCCGACCAGCCCCAGTCCCACCATCAGCGACAGGACCAGGACGGCCGACATGCTCGGTGGCGTCCAGGTCAGCAGGTGCGCCGCGGCGTAGGCCGCGACGGTCGCGCCGATGATGACGGCGCCGCCCATCGTCGGCGTCCCGCGCTTGGTGTGGTGCGAGGTCGGGCCGTCGTCGCGGACGAACTGCCCGTAGCTGCGCCGGACCAGGAAGCGGATGAACAGCGGGGTCCCGAGCAGGGACAGCAGCAGGGAGACGGCCGAGGCCGCCAGCACGGCCCTCACGCGTCGGCCACCCCCGGGTCGACGTCCGGGTCGACGTCCGGGTCGGCCGCGAGCCGGTCCCCCAGGAAGCGCAGGCCGATGCCGTTGCTCGACTTCACCAGCACCACGTCCCCGGGGCGCAGCTCGCGCCGCAGCAGGTCGAAGGCCGCGTCGGCGTCCGGCACCCAGACGGACTCCTCACCCCACGAACCCTCCTGGTACGCGCCGGTGTGCACCGGGCGGGCGCCGGCGCCGACGGCGACCAGCCGCGACACGTTGAGCCGCACGGCCAGCCGCCCGACCGCGTCGTGCTCCGCGACGGTGGCGTCCCCGAGCTCGAGCATCTCCCCCAGCACCGCCCACGTGCGCCGTCCCCGCGGGTGCTCCTCGCCGGGGCCGGCCATGGCGACGAGCGCCTTGAGCGCCGCGCGCACGGAGTCCGGGTTCGCGTTGTAGGCGTCGTTGACGACCGTGACGCCGTCGGCGCGCTCGGTGACCTCCATCCGCCACCGGCTCACGGGCCGCGCGGCGGTCAGCGCCGCGGCGACGCCGTCCGGTCGCCCGCCGAGCACCAGCGCCACGGCGGCGGCCGACAGCGCGTTGCCGACGTGGTGCTCGCCCACGACGCCGAGGTCGACCCGCGCCTCGCCCTCGGCCCCGGGCAGTCGGGACACGAGCGTGAAGGACGCCCGGCCCGCCCCGTCGAGCGTGACGTCCCGTGCGCTGACGTCCGCCGTGGAGGTCCGGCCCACGAGGACCACGCGGGCCCGGGTGCGGGTGGCCATCCTGGCCACCCGCTCGTCGTCGGCGGTCAGCACGGCGACCCCGCCGTCCTGCTCCGCCGGCAGCGCCTCGACCAGCTCGCCCTTGGTGGCCTCGACGGCGTCCAGCCCGCCGAACTCGCCGGCGTGCGCCATCCCGACGTTGAGGACGACACCGACCCGCGGCGGCGCGATGCGGCACAGGTGGGCGATGTGGCCCGGGCCGCGGGCGCCCATCTCGGCGACGAGGTGGGCGGTGCCGGCGTCGCAGCGAAGGGCGGTCAGCGGGACACCGAGCTCGTTGTTGAACGACCCCTGCGGCGCGACGGTCGGCCCCTGCGCGGCCAGGACGGCGGCGAGCAGGTCCTTCGTGCTCGTCTTGCCCGAGGAGCCGGTGACCCCCACGACGGCCAGGTCGGGAAGGCCGCCCAGCACGTGCGCGGCCAGGTCGCCCAGGGCCGCGGTCGTCGAGGCCGTGACCACGCACGGGACGTCGAGCTCGCGCTCGGCGAGGGCGGCGACGGCGCCGGCCGCCAGGGCGTCGGCGGCGTAGTCGTGACCATCGACATTCGTGCCCGGGACCGCGGCGAAGAGGCAGCCGGGGACGACGGCCCGCGAGTCCAGCACGGGCGCGGCGTCCACGCGGGCCGCCGGGTCCGCGCCGCCGGCCAGGCGGCCGCCGGTGACGTCGGCGACCTCCTGGAGGGTCATCGGGGTCACCGCGGGGCCTCCCAGGTGGCGAGCGCACCGGACAGCTCGTCCCGGTCGTCGAAGGGGTGCACCGTCCCGGCGACCTCCTGCCCCTGCTCGTGCCCCTTGCCCGCCACCAGCACCGTGTCGGTGGCCGCGGCGAGCCGCACGGCCCGGGCGACGGCCTCCCGGCGGTCGGCGACCTCGAGCACCTCGACCGGACGCCCTCCCGGGTGACCGTCCGGCTGGCCGTCCTGCTGGTCCGGGTGGGTCGCGGCGTGGGCCCGGGCCCCGGCCAGGACCTCCGCGCGGATCGCGGCCGGGTCCTCGGACCGGGGGTTGTCGTCCGTGACGACCACGACGTCGGCCCAGCGCGCGGCCGCCGCGCCCATGGCGCGGCGCTTGCCCGGGTCACGGTCGCCGCCCGCGCCGAGGACGACGAGCAGCCGGCCCGTCGTGGCGGGGCGCAGCGCCGCGCAGGCCGCCGCGACCGCGTCCGGGGTGTGCGCGTAGTCGACGACGCCGAGCGGGTGCGGCCCGGCGGCGATCGGCGGGGAGACCCGCTCCATCCGCCCGGGGACGCCGCCGGCCATGCCCAGCCCGAGGACGGCGGCGTGCGGGTCCACCCCGGCCTCGATGGTCATCACCAGGGCCAGGGCGGTGTTCGCCACGTTGAACCGGCCGGGCAGCGGGCAGGTCACCCGCAGGCTCTCACCGTGCCGGGAGCGCAGGGTGAAGGTCGTGCGGGCGTCGGCCTCGACGTGCTCGCCGACGACCCGCCAGTCCGGCTCGTGGCCGAGGGCGTCGGGTGCGTCGTCGTCCACGGGGTCGGTCGTGGCCACCGTGACCACCGGGACGGCGGCCGTCGCCGCGAGCCGGCGGCCCCACGCGTCGTCCACGCAGACGACCCCGCGCTCGGCGCGCCCCGGGGTGAACAGCGACGCCTTCGCGGCGAAGTAGTGCTCGATGTCGGGGTGGAAGTCCAGGTGGTCCTGGGAGAGGTTGGTGAACCCGACCACGTCGTAGCGCACGCCGTCGACCCGGTGCAGCGTCAGGGCGTGGCTGGAGACCTCCATCGAGCAGGCCGTGGCGCCGCGCTCGCGCATGAGGGCCAGCAGGGCGTGCACGTCGGGCGACTCCGGTGTCGTGCGCACGCTGGGCAGCCGCTCGTCACCGACCCGGGTCTCGACGGTGCCGACCAGCCCGGTGGTGCGGCCCGCGGCGCGCAGCGCGGCGTCCAGCAGGAAGCACGTGGTCGTCTTGCCGTTCGTGCCGGTGACGCCGAGCATCAGCAGGTCGGCGGCCGGCTCGCCGTAGACGAGGGCGGCGACGTCCCCCAGCACCGAGCGGGGGTCGGGGACGACGAGCAGCGGCGGGGTGGCGGACCCGGCCGTACCGGCACGGGCGCCGGCCAGCTCGGCCCCGGCGGGGTCGGTGAGCACGGCCACCGCCCCGGCCGCGACGGCCTGGTCGACGAACTGGGCGCCGTGCGCGCGCTGGCCGGGCAGCGCGGCGTACAGGTCCCCCGGCCGCACGGCCCGCGAGTCCAGCGTCACGCCGGTGACGACAGGGTCGACGGGCCCACCGGCGGCGTCGGCCGGGAGCGAGGCCCCGGCACGGGTGGCGACCTGGCTCAGCGGCCGGCCGTCGACGCGCCGCGGTCGCGGCGCACCGGCCTGGGGCGCTGGGGGCGACGGCGCGGTCACGGCCTTCGGGTCCGGGGAGGGCGTCGGCACCCGGTGAGGTTACCGGGGGCCGGGGCCGCCGCGACGCCGGCCACCGGGCGGGTCGCCGGACCCGTGACGGCCCCGGCGAGGGTGGTCCACCCGTCGTCACGGCACGGTCGCGCTGCGTCCCCGGAGGGCACCGTGGTCATCCTCCGTGGGTCAGCGGGTACAGCTCGGCGGGCTCACCCGACGGCGGGATGCGGAACGTCTGGAGCGCGTAGGACATGACGTCCCGGAACACCGGGGCGGCGACGGTCCCGCCGTAGAACCCGTTGGTGGGGCGCTGCAGGGTCACCGACACGACGAGCTTCGGGTCCTCCGCCGGCGCCATGCCGATGAACGAGGAGGTGTACCCCTCGTACCGGCCGTTCCCGGGGGCCTGGGCGGTCCCCGTCTTGCCGGCCACCCGGTACCCGGGGATCGCCGCGTTGTCCCCGGTGCCCTCGGCGACGGCCGCCTCGAGCATCACCCGGACCTGGCTGGCGGTCTCGGGGCTGACCACCTGGGTGGACCCTGCGGTGGGCTCGGCGGTGAACGTCCCGTCGGGCGAGCGGGTGCCCGCCACGAGGCGCGGCGTGACCCGCACACCGTCGTTGGCGATCGTGGAGAACACCTGGGCGGACTGCAGCGCGTTGGTGGACAGCCCCTGGCCGAACAGCACGGTGTACTGCTGACGGCCGTCCCAGTCCCCCGGCTCGGCGAGGATCCCGCGCGTCTCGCCGGGGAAGTCCAGGCCCGTCGGCTGGCCGATGCCGAACCGGGTGAGGTAGTCGTACCGCTGGTCGCGCGTCAGCCGCTCACCGGCCATCACCGTGCCGGTGTTGGACGACTGGGCCAGCACCCCGGCGAACGTCAGGGGCAGGACGGGGTGGGAGTGCGAGTCCTTGAACGTCTGGCCATTCGACGTCGTGTACCGGTCCGGGACGGTCATCGGGGTGGTCGGGTCGTACAGGCCCTCCTCGATGACGGCGGCGGCCGTGACCACCTTGGCCGTCGACCCCGGCTCGATCACCCCGGACAGCGCCCGGCTGCCGCGGTCCTCCGGCTCGGACGCCCCCGGGTCGTTCGGGTCCACCGAGGGCGCCTCGGCGATCGCCTTGACGTCACCCGTCTCGGGGTCGACGACCGTCACGGTGCCCCACTCGGCGCCCGACTCCTCGACCGCACGGGCGACGCGCTGCTGGGCGTACCACTGCAGGTCCCGGTCGATGGTCAGCACCAGGTCCGAGCCGGCGGTCGGGGCCACCTCGGCCCGGTCGCCGGTCGGGATCATCTGGCCCTGACGGCCCTTCTCGTAACGGCGCATCCCGTCCTGGCCGGACAGCACCCCGTCGTGGGTCATCTCCAGGCCCGCGAGCGGCTCCCCGTCGGCGCCGACGAAGCCGAGGAGGTTGCCCCCGACGGCGCCTGCCGGGTACACGCGCTCGGACGTGGTCTCGCTGAGCAGCCCGGGGACCCGCAGGTCCTGGATGCGGCGCCAAGCCTGCGGGGTGACGTCGCGCGCCACGACGGCGTACCGCTTGAGGTCCTGCTCCGCGACCCCGGCCCCGAGCGCGGCGCGCACGTCGTCGAGGTCGGCTCCGAGCAGCGGCGCGAGGTCGGCGGCGGCACCCTCCACCCCGACCACCTGCGTGGTGCCGGCGACCTCCTTCTCGTACAGCGGGACGAGGGTCTGGTCGACGGTGACCGTGCGCCGCTCGACCGACGTCGCCAGGACCACCCCGTTCGCGTCGGTGACGTCACCGCGCGGGGCCTGCAGGGTGGTCTCGACCATCCGCCGGCCGAGTGCGTCCGCGGCCAGGGCCTCCGCGTCCAGCGCCTGCAGCTGCACCAGGCGCCCGACGAACAGGCTGAGCACGACGAGGACCCCCGTGGCGGCGACCCGCAGCCGGCGGTCCGGGGAGGCGAGCCGACCCGCGGAGCCGGGTGGCCGCCCGGACCGGCGGGCCGGCTGCGGCGGACGCAGCTCCCCCCGCGTGCCGGCGCCCGACCCCTGCCCCGGTCGCCGGTCGCGTCGCTGGCCGGCGGGGCGCGCGGAGGTCGCGGTGGCTGCCACGTCTGTCCCCTCTCCTGCGTGCGACCGGTGGTGCTGCTGTGACCTGAAGGTGGTGCTGTGGTCTGAAGGTGCTGGTGTGACTCGTGTGGTGGACGTCGGTTCCGGTGGTGTGGGTGGGATCCCGTCGACGGATGGCCCGTTGTCGCCCCGTGGACGCGGTGCCGGGGACGGTCAGGGGACGACGAGCACGGCCCCGTCACCGGTGGACGCGGACGGTCGCTGCTCGCCGGTCGCGGCCGCGCCGTCCGTGCCAGTCTGCCCGCCGCCGCCCGCCGAACCGGTGCGCGACGCGCGGTCGGCGCGATCGGGTGACGTCGGGCCGTCGAGCGGCGGCGTGGCCAGGCCGTCCGCCCCCGGCGTGGCGCCGCCGGCCGTGGGGGCGGGCTGCCCGGACGCCGGGACGGACGGCGGCGTGGACGCCGGGCGGGCCCCCACGACGTCGGCCGGGGCCGTCCCCGGCTCGGCGGGGGCCGGCTCACCGAGGACGGCGCCGTCGGACAGGCGGATGAAGCCGGGGCTCGTGCTGGGGACCATCCCCAGCTCGCGGGCGCTGACGGCCAGCTGCGCGGGCGCGGCCCGGGCGGCGAGGTCCTCCGACAGCGCCTGCTCACGCTCGGCCAGCCGCGTTGCCTCGGCCTGCAGCTCGTGCATCTGGTACGCGCCCCGGGACAGGCTGATGTTGAGCATGAGCAGCCCGAGCAGGCTGAGCACCAGCAGGGCGGTGCAGCCGAGCGCGAAGGGCAGCCTGCCGCGCTGGCGCGGTGGCGGGGTGACGACCGTCAGCCGGGGCGGCCGGGGGCGCTCCGTCGTCCGCGCCGGGGGTCGCGCGGTCCCCGGCCTGGCCGCGCGTGCGGCGGTGGCGACCTGGCTCATGCCGCTCTCCCCTCGGTGGTCCTGATCCTCTCGGCGGCGCGCAGGCGCACGGACGCCGCGCGCGGGTTGTCCGCCACCTCCTGCTCGGAGGCCTTCTCGGCACCGCGGGTCAGGAGCCTGAGCCGCGGCGCGTGCTCGGGCAGCTCGACGGGCAGGTCCGGCGGCGCGGTGCTGCGAGCACCCGCGGCCAGCACGCGCTTGGCGAGCCGGTCCTCGAGCGAGTGGTAGCTCATGACGACGACCCGCCCGTGCAGCGCCAGGGCGTCGACGGCAGCGGGCAGGGCGCGCTCGAGCACCTCGAGCTCGCCGTTGACCTCGATCCGCAGCGCCTGGAACGTGCGCTTGGCCGGGTTGCCGCCGGTCCTGCGGGTGGCTGCCGGCACGCAGGCGCGGACCAGGTCGACGAGCCGGGCGCTGGTGCGGAACGGCTCCGTCCGCCGTTCCCGCACGACCGCCTCGGCGATCCGGCGGGCGAACCGCTCCTCGCCGTACTCGCGCAGCACCCTGGTGAGGTCGTGGACGTCGTACTCGTTGAGCACGTCGGCGGCGGTGGGCCCCGAGGTGGGGTCCATCCGCATGTCCAGCGGCGCGTCGTGGGCGTAGGAGAAACCGCGACCGGTCTCGTCCAGCTGGAGCGAGGAGACCCCGAGGTCCAGCAGCACCCCCTGGACGCCGTCCAGGCCGAGGTCGGCCAGCACCTGCGGGATGCGGTCGTACACGGCGTGCACGAGCGTCACGCGGTCCGTGTAGGGGGCGAGCCGCCGGCCCGCCAGCTCCAGCGCCTGGGGGTCGCGGTCGATGCCGACGAGCCGGGCCCCGGGGCACGACCGCAGCAGCGCCTCGCTGTGCCCGCCCATCCCCAGGGTCGCGTCGACGACGACCGAACCGGGCTCGTCGAGCGCCGGGCCGAGCAGGGCGACGCAGCGCTCGAGCAGCACGGGGACGTGCCGCGCGGCCACGTCGTCGTGGTCCGCCGGCTGCGCGCCGTCGTCGGTCATCTCGACCCCTCTGGTGGTGCGTCAGGGGTGTCGCGTACCCCTGCGGGTGGATCGGTCTCGCCCTCGGCCGGCCCAGGTCTCCATCCGCTCCCTCGGTGAAGGAGTCCGCCGTCGCGGCCTGACACCGGGGAAGTGCGTCAGGACGCGGGAAGCGGCTGGAGACCTCGCCCGGTCGCGGGCGGTGTGCTCTCGTCGTCTCGCTGTGTCGTGTCGTGCTGTCTCGTCGTGCTGGCTGGTCGTGCTGGCTCGTCGTGCTGGCTGCGGGGCGTCAGAACAGGCCCGGGACCACCTCCTCGGCCGTCTCGGAGAACGCCGTCTCCTGCTCGGCCAGGTACGACTCCCAGGCGGTGGCGTCCCAGATCTCGACCCGCGAGCCCGCGCCGATCACGGCGCAGTCCCGGTCGAGCCCGGCGTAGCTGCGCAACGCCGGCGGGACGGTGACCCGCCCCTGCTTGTCGGGGACCTCGTCGAAGGCTCCGGACAGCAGCACGCGCAGGTAGTCGCGGGCCTGCTTGCTGGTGACCGGGGCCTGGCGGAGCTGCTCGTGGATGCGCTCGAACTCCCGGACCGGGAAGACGTACAGGCACCGCTCCTGACCGCGGGTGACGACCAGTCCCGACGCGAGCTGCTCCCGGAACTTGGCGGGCAGGATCAGCCGGCCCTTGTCGTCCAGGCGCGGCGAGTGGGTTCCGAGGAACACGGCCCCACCTCCCCTGGACGCCGTCGGAGACCCCGCTCCGCTCCGACGCCCTCCACATTACTCCACTTCACTCCCCCTGCAACCGTGAATCACCCGATCGCCACGCAGCGTGATCGCATCACCGCAGGTCGGAGCGGTGGAGGGAGGTGGAGGAGGCCGGCGCCTCACGCCGCGGCGCGTCGGGCGAAGGCGGCGTGCACCGTCCGGACGCGCACCGGCCGACCGCGCAGAGGACACGGACGCGGTGGGCCGGGGCGCGGGCCGTGGGGGGAAGTGGAGGGCTCCTGCGCGGCGCCTCGGACGGGCCGCTCACCGGAGCCGGTCCCACGGACGCTGCCCGTCACGTACCGTTCCCCCAACACGTCGAAGGAGCACGCGTGACCACAGCCGGCCTCGAACCCGCGGCCCTGGACGACCTCGCCCGCACCACCGCCGACATCCGGCGTGCCGTGGAGTCGGTGATCGAGGGCAAGCAGGCCGTCGTCAGCACCGCCCTGGCGGTCCTGCTCGCCGAGGGCCACCTCCTCGTCGAGGACGTCCCCGGTGTCGGCAAGACCATGCTCGCCAAGGCGCTGGGCCGGTCGGTCGACGGCACGGTGCGGCGGATCCAGTTCACCCCGGACCTGCTGCCCAGCGACATCACCGGCGTGAGCATCTACAACCAGGAGGCGCGGGACTTCGAGTTCAAGCCCGGCCCCGTCTTCGCCAACGTCGTCGTGGGCGACGAGATCAACCGGGCCTCCCCCAAGACCCAGTCCGCCCTGCTGGAGTGCATGGAGGAGCGCCAGGTCACCGTCGACGGCGTGACGTACGCCCTCGAGCCGCCGTTCATCGTCGTCGCCACCCAGAACCCGGTCGAGATGGAGGGCACGTACCCGCTGCCGGAGGCCCAGCGCGACCGCTTCATGGCCCGGGTCTCGATGGGCTACCCGTCCACCGCCTCGGAGCTGGAGATGCTGGACCTGCACGGCGCGCACGACCCTCTCGCCGAGCTGCGCCCTGTCGCCGACGCCACCCACGTGCGGCGGCTCGTCGCCACCGTCCGCACCGTGCACGCGGCCGCGGCCGTGAAGCAGTACGTCGTGGACGTCGTCGAGGCCACGCGACGCCACCCGGAGCTGCGGCTCGGGGCCTCCCCGCGCGCGAGCCTGCACCTGCTGCGCGCGTCACGGGCCTGGGCCGCGCTGGCCGGTCGCGACCACGTCCTGCCCGACGACGTGCAGGACCTGGCCCACCCGGTGCTGGCGCACCGGCTCCTGCTGACCACGGACGCCCAGCTCGCGCGGCGCACGGTGGCCGACGTCCTGCACGACGTGCTGTCGACCGTCGCCGTACCCTCCGGTGCCCGCCGCGTCCCGCTGCCCCCCACCGGCTGACCGGACCACCCGTGCCCGCCTCCACCGCCCCCCTGTCGGCCGCGCTCACCGGGCTCACCACCCGAGGGCGGGCGTTCCTGGCCGCGGGCGCCGCCGCCGCGGCGTGCGCCGTCGTCCTGGGGCAGCGGGACCTGCTGCGGGTGGCCGTCCTCCTCGTCGCCCTGCCCCTGGCCAGCGTGCTGGTCGTGGCCCGTGCCAGGCACCGCATCCAGCTCCAGCGGACCGTCACCCCGGCCCGCGTCCAGGCCGGTCGGTCCGCCTCCGTGCGGCTGGAGATGCAGAACCTGTCCCGCCTCCCCACCGGGGTCCTGCTCGCCGAGGACCACGTGCCCTACGCGCTCGGCTCACGGCCGCGGTTCGTCGTCGACCGCCTCGACGGCGGCGCCGGGGCCGCCGTCGGCTACACCCTGCGCAGCGACGTCCGCGGTCGGTGGGACGTGGGCCCGCTGCGGCTGCGGCTCACCGACCCGTTCGGGATGTGCGAGGTCACCCGCTCCTTCACGGCGACCGACCCGCTGGTCGTCGTGCCCACGGTGCACCCCCTGGTGCCGCTGCACGCCCAGGGGAGCTGGATGGGCTCCGGGGACTCGACCGCCCGGACGGCGGCCGCCGCCGGCGAGCACGACCTCGCCACCCGCGAGTACCGCCACGGCGACGACCTGCGCCGGGTGCACTGGCGCTCCACCGCCCGTCGCGGCGAGCTGATGGTCCGCCGCGACGAGCAGCCGCACCAGATGCGGGCCACCGTCCTGCTCGACCGGCGCACCGTCGGCCACCGCGGGGACGGACCGGCGTCCTCGTTCGAGTGGGCGGTCAGCGCCGTCGCCTCGGTCGCGGCCCTGCTCGTGGACGGCGGGTACGGCGTGCGGGTCCTCACCGACGACGTCGACACCACCTGGACCGGGCGCGAGCACGCCACCGGCGTCGGGCAGGTCCTCGACCAGCTGGCGATGGTGACCACCGGGGGGCCGCACGAGCTGGGCGCAGCGGTCGGCAACCTGGTGCGCGCCGGGGGCGACGGTCTCGTCGTCGCCGTGCTGGGCGAGGTCGGCAGCCGGGACGTGCACGCCCTCGCGGGCCTGGCCCGCCGAGGCGTGACGGGTGTCGCGCTGGTGCTCGAGACGACGACGTGGGCGGCCCTGCCCCCTCGTCGCGCGTCCGAGATCACGGCCGACCGGCAGGCCGCCGTGCGCGCGCTGGACGGCGCCGGGTGGGCCGTGGTGACCGTCCCGGCCCGCACCACCGTCACCGCGGCCTGGTCGCGGGCGGTCGCCCGCGTGGCGGCCGGCTCCTCGGCTCCGGCCGCCGGAGCGGGACGGTGAGCCGCGGGGTGCGGGCCGGCTGGCTCGCCGCGCTGGCCACGGCCCTGGTCGCGACCGGGATGAGCACCCTGGTCGAGGGCACCCGCTGGTTCGTCGAGCTGCTGGCCGTCCTGGTCGCGGTGGTGCTCACCGGGAACGTCACCGCCCGGCTGCTGCGTCGCGCCGAGCTCGTCGTGGCCGTCCAGCTCGTCGCGGTCCTGCTGGTCCTCACCTGGTTGTACGCGCTGCCCGAGGCGTGGGCCGGGCTGCTGCCCACGCCCGCGTCGTGGCAGCGGCTCGTCGACCTGGCCGACGTCGGCCTGGCGCTCGCGCGGGACGAGGCCCCACCGGCGCCCGCCGAGGCCGGCCTCCGGCTGCTGCTCACGGCGGGCCTGGGGCTGGTCGCCGTCGCCGTCGACGCCGCCGCCGCCGGCTGGCGGCAGCCCGCGGTCGCCGGTCTGCCGCTGCTCGCCGTGTACTGCGTCCCCGCCGCCCTGGCCCGCGGCGGACTGGACTGGTACTGGTTCGTCCTGGGCGCCGGCGGGTTCCTGGCGCTGCTCGCGTCGGACTCGACCACGAGGGTGGCCCGTTGGGGCCGGGTGCTGCGGGGACAAGGCGGTGAACAGGCGCCGCTGGCCGCGGCGGGCCGCCGGGTGGGTGCCGTGGCCCTGGCCGCCGCGGTCCTCGTCCCGACGCTGGTGCCCGGCCTGTCCGAGGGCCTGCTGCCCGGCACCGGCGCCGGCGGCGACGGCCCCGGCGGGCGGATCGAGGTGAGCAACCCGCTGTTCGACCTGCGCGAGAACCTGGCCGCCCGCGAGGACGTCACCGTCCTGACCTACACCACGGACCAGCCCTCCCCCGAACCGGTCCGCTGGGTCGTCGCCGACTCCTACGACGGCAACACCTGGGGTCCGACGTCCGGCGCCATCCCCCGGGAGCAGCAGGCGTCCGACGGCCTGCCCGAACCACCGGGCCTGACGGACCGGTCGGTCGCGGCGGAGCGCACGACCACGGTGACGATCGACCGGCTCACGCAGTCCGCGTACCTGCCGCTGGTCTACCCGCCCACCGCCCTGGACGTCGAGGGCAGCTGGCTCTACGAGACGACGACCCTCAACGTCATCGGCGACGGGGTCAGCACCGCGCAGGGCCTGCAGTACACCGTCGAGCACCTCCAGGTGGCACCGGACCCCGCCACGCTGGCCGCCGCGCCCGCCCCGCCGCCGGCCGTCACCGAGCGGTGGACCACCCTGCCGCCCAGCGTCCCGGAGACGGTGGTCGCGACCGCTCGCGAGGTCGTCGACGGCCAGCCCACGCCGTTCGCGCAGGCCAGCGCGCTGCAGTCGTGGTTCCGCAGCGGCGGCGGCTTCAGCTACGACGAGGAGGCGCCCGACGGCACCGGCACCTCGGCCATCGCCGACTTCCTCGAGCGGCGCAGCGGCTTCTGCGTGCACTTCTCCGCCACCATGGCCGTGATGGCCCGCTCCCTGGGCATCCCGGCCCGTGTGGCCGTCGGCTTCCTGCCCGGCGAGGAGGTCGAGGAGGGGACCTACCGGGTCAGCCTCCAGGACGCCCACGCGTGGCCGGAGCTGTACTTCGGGGACGTCGGCTGGGTGCGGTTCGAGCCGACCCCGGCGACGCGCACCGGTTCCGTGCCCGGCTGGACGCTGCCACCCGCCGAGGAGCCCGCGGGCGCCCCCGCCCCCGCCCCGTCGGCGAGCGCGCCCGTGCCCGTCGACCCCGGGTCGCTGGCCCAGGACGGCGCGCAGCAGGAGGCGGACGCCTTCGACCTGCGGGCGGCGCTGGCCGAGGTGCCCTGGCGGCTCGTCGCCGCGCTGGCCGTCGTGCTCGCGGTCCTCACCGCCCCGTGGGCGACGTCGGTGCTCGTGCGCAGGGCGCGCTGGCGCCGGGCGGACGGGAGCGCCGCCCGGGTGGAGGCGGCGTGGCGGACGCTCGGCGAGCGCCTCGACGACCTCGGCGCCGGGTGGCCACGGTCGGCGACACCCCGCCAGGCGGAGACGGCCGTGGCAGAGGGTCTCGACGAGGACGGCCGGCAGGCCCTGCACCGGCTCGCGCGGGCGGTCGAGCGCTGCCGTTACGCGCCCGCGCCCCCCGAGGCCACCCGTGGCCTGCGCACCGACGTCCGCGCCGTCGTCCACGCGGTCCGGGACCGGCGCCCGACCGCGGCGACCTGGCGCGCACGCGTCGTCCCGCGCAGCGGGGTGGAGCACCTGCGTGGTGCCCTGGTCGACGCCGGGCTGGCCGTGGACCGGTGGGAGCGCCGGACGGCGGCGAGGGTCGCCTCCGGGTGGTCGCGGGTCGCGCGTCGGCGGGACGTCGCGCGGTCCTGACCAGGTGGCGGTGCTGCCGGGGTGCTGCCGGGTGGCGCCCTCGGGGCGGGACGGTCAGTAGCGCTGGTCGCGGCGGTTCTGCCAGCGCTGCTCCATGCGCTGCATGAAGCCCCCGGAGGAGGCGCCGCCCCCGCGCCTGGACTGCGGTCGTGCCCGCGTCTGCCCGTCGGTGCCGACGACCCCGACCGGGCCGCTCGGCTTGCGCGGCGGGGTGAACGCGTACCCGGCGCCCGCGAGCATGAGCAGGAAGGCCGGGATACCGAGCCAGAGCCCCACCTGCGAGGCGACGGCCAGCACGAGGAGCACGAGGCCGACCACGAGCGCCGTCGCGCCGATGGCCATCCTGCGCCCGGTGCCACCCGCGCGGGGGGTCCCGCGCATGGTGGAGGCGAAACGTGGGTCGTCGGCGAGCAGCTGCTCTTCCATCTGCGACAGCAGACGCTGCTCGTGCTCAGACAGCGGCACCGCGGCCTCCTCGGTCTCCTTCGGCCCGGTACGACGACCGGGAACGACCCGACACCACCCGGGAACCACCTCAGGATAGGTCCGCGTCGCACGGCGCGAAACCCGGACTCCCTGCTCGACGACCGAACGGGTCACCGAGTTCCCCGGCGACCACCGCGACCCGGTCGCCGGGGGGTGCCGACGGTCCCGCCGGCGGGACCGTCGGACGGTCCGCCGCCCTCGTCCCGGGCGGGGTGCAGCGTCGCCCCGCGGCTGGGGTCGAGGAGGCTCGCGGGACGCACCACGTCCGTCCCGAACCTGGCGGTGGCGCGGTCGGCGGCCCGCTCGGCCTCCCGCCACCCGACCTCCCGCTGGTCGAGCTGGAGCTGGCGGTGCTGCTGCGCCGCGGGCCGCAGGCCCTCGACCCGGACGCCGACGAGCCGGATCCGGGCACGCTGGAGCCCCAGCGCGTCCCACAGCGCCCGCGCGCACCCGTAGACCTCCTTGGCCACGTCCGTGGGCTCGGAGAGCGTGCGCGAGCGGGTGATGGTCGTGAAGTCGGCGAAGCGGACCTTGAGGACGACGGTGCGGCCCACCGACCCGGACGCCCGCAGCCGGGCCGCGGTGCGCTCGGACAGGCGCAGCACCTCCCGCAGCACCACGTCGTGGTCGTCGACGTCCGTCCCGAACGTCTCCTCCGCGCCGATGCTCTTCTCGGTCGACTCGGGGAGGACGTGGCGGGGGTCGCGCCCCCAGGACAGCTCGTGCAGGTGCTGCCCGGCGGCCGGTCCCAGCGCCCGCCGGAGGGTGTCGACCGGGGTGTGGGCGACGTCACCGACGGTGCGCAGGCCGAGCCGGGCGAGCTGCTCGGCGGTCTTGTCCCCCACACCCCACAGCGCGGAGACCGGCAGCGGGTGCAGGTACTGGACGGTCTCGTCGGCGGGGACGACCAGCAGGCCGTCGGGCTTGCACCGCGCCGAGGCGAGCTTGGCGACGAACTTCGTCGCCGCCACCCCGACCGAGCAGGTGATGCGCTGCTCGTCGGCGACCCGGTCGCGCACGAGCTGGGCGATCCGGGTCGGTGACCCGAGCCGGCGGACCGAGCCGGACACGTCGAGGAACGCCTCGTCCAGGCTGAGGGGCTCCACCGCCGGGGTGATCGACCGGAAGACCTCCATCACCCCGCGGGACACCGCCGAGTACCGGCGGTGGTCCGGTTCGATCACGTGCGCCTGGGGGGCGAGCCGGCGGGCCCGGGACATCGGCATCGCCGAGTGCACACCCAGCCGGCGGGCCTCGTACGTCGCGGACAGCACGACCCCCCGGCTGCCCCCGCCCCCGACGACGACGGGCAGCCCGCGCAGGTGCGGACGGTCGATGAGCTCGACGGAGGCGTAGAAGGCGTCCATGTCGACGTGCAGGACGGTGCAGCCGGTGTCGTCGCCGGACAGGCCCCGGCCCTCGTCGGGGCCGTCGGCCCGGTCGAGCTGCGCCCTGCTCACGACCTCACCTCGCTCGTCGCCGCCCCGGCGCCGGTTCGTCGGGTCCGGCCCGGTACACCGCCCGGGGTGGTCTCGTCGCCCACGGACCGGCGGCGCTCAGTCCCCGGCGGGGACGGCGTGCACGTGCAGCTGCGCGGCGACGGCCCGCAGCGCGGGGGTGGTGGCGGCGCGGGCCTCCAGCGCGGTGAGGGTCTCCTCGGCGGCGGGGTCGCCGTCGAGGCTGCTGCGCGGGACCAGGTCGGCCAGCACCCGGACGCCGGTGACGTCCTCGACGCGCAGCCCGTGGCCGGACAGCAGCCCGGCGACCTGGTCGGCGTCGAAGCGCCGCTGCAGCGGGTCGTCGGCCCCCCAGCGGCCGGCGGGGTCGGAGGCGATCCGCAGTGCCTGGCGCAGGTGGCCGGTGCCGACCCGGTGCAGCACGGCCGCGTCGCGCTGGGCGACGAGCAGCGACAGCCGGCCGGAGGGGCGCAGGACCCGGCGCACCGCGCTGAGCGCGACGTCCGGGTCGTCGACGACCTCGAGCACCCCGTGGCACAGGACCACGTCCACGCTGGCGTCCTCGAGCACGTCGCCGAGCCCCTCGGCGTCGCCCTGGACGGCGTGGACGCGGTCGGCGACGCCGGCCTCGGCGGCGCGGCGGCCGAGCGCCGCCAGCGCGTCGGGACTGGGGTCGACGACGGTGACGTCGTGGCCGGCGCCGGCGAGCCGGACGGCCTGCCCGCCGGTCCCGCCACCGAGGTCGAGCACCCTCGCGGCACCGTCGGGGACGGCCTGCCGCACCAGCCGGTCGACGGCGTCGGCGAGCACCGTGCCGCCACGACGATCAGGAGCCACGGGGTCCACCTCCGGGTGCGCGGGCACGGCCTGTCCACGCACCAGCCTAGTGACCGGGACGGCGCTCCCCCGCTCACCCGGTGGCTGGGGGAACCCGGTGCACCCGTCGACGGAGCCCGACGCGGGTGCGGCGGGTGGACGGCCGGACGGGAGGTCACGAGGTCACCGCCCGCTGCTGCCGGGGCTGGAGTGCCAGAGCTTGCGCGGAGCCTCGCTGCGCCGCCGCCGCTCGGCGTCCTGCTCGGTCCGGCCGGCGGCACCGCGGGTGTCGCGGACGTCGTCCCCCGACGGCTTGACGTCGGCGTAGGGGGACTGCCGGAACCCGCTGGCGTGCACCAGGACCCGGCGGTGCCGGGTCCCGCCGCCCATCCCGCCGGCGGAGTGCTCCTCCTGACCGCCGGCCGCGCCGTCGCCGGCGGCCCCGGTGCCCTGCCGGGTGGGGTCCGGCTCGGCTGTCGGGTGGCTGGGTGGGTTGGTGCCGCCGTACTTCACGGTCGCCGCCGCGGGGGCCGCGGCAGCGGCGGCGGCGGACCGGCGCAGCACCGCGGCCTGCCGGTCCGGGTCGGGCAGGGCACCGCCGAACCGGACGAGGTCGCCGTCGTCGCGGCTCTCCCCCAGCGGCGGGCGGGCCATCACGGGCCGGCTGGAGCGGCTGGCCGCCCCACCCTGCACGGCCCGCTCGTCGTAGCCCGTGGTGTCGGTGAGGACGGCGTGGACGGCGGGCAGGCCGCCGTCGGTCCAGGCGTCCCACAGCTCGGGCAGCGACCAGGCGCCGGTCGCGCGCAGGGACACCCCCCGCGGTCCGGTGCGCCGCAGCTCCCCGCGGACCAGCAGCAGCCAGGACCCGAAGACCGTCGCGGCGTACGGGCCCTGGACGTCCTCGAAGAAGGTCGCGTCGACCGGGCCGTGGGAGTCGTCGAGGGTGAGGAAGACGACGCGCCTCCCGGAGCGGATGGGCGGGGTCTGGGTGGCGACCTTCACCCCGGCGACGAGCAGCTCGCTGCGGCTGCGCCGGCGCACCAGGTCCGGCGAGCGGGTCACCCCCAGCGCGCCGAGCAGCGGGGCGTAGAAGTCGACGACGTGGCGGCTCGCGTCCAGCCCGAGGACCTCCAGCTCGGCGCGGACCCGCTCGCTGCTCGTCATCTCCGGCAGGCCGCTGGGGACGGTCTCGTCCGGCCGGTCCCCGAGGTCGAGGGCCATCTGCACGGGCTGGTCCTGCGCGGCCTGCACGGGCCGAGCGGCCTGGGACTGGCGGGCCGCGGCGGTCCTGACGTCGAGGTGGCGCTCCACCGGCGAACCGGCCCCACCCGCCCCACCCGACGGACCCGCCCCACCGGTCGTCGGGGCGGTCGAGCCGGGAGGAGCGGTCCGGCCGCGGCGAGCGGACACCGCGCGGGCGGACCGCTCCTGGCTGCGGGTCCACCGGTCCAGCTCGGCGAGCTGGAGCAGCAGGTCGCGCCGGGTCACCTGCCCGCGGCGACGTACCGGCACGGTCGACCCGAGCCCGTACAGGGAGTCGAACCCCCCGGCCAGCACGAGCCGCTCGGCGACGGGCCGGCTGACCCGCGCACGGTGCCAGAAGTCGGCGAGCGAGTGGTACGGCTGGCCGGCCACGACCCGGGCGACCTCGGCCTCGCTGATGCCCTTGACGTCGGACAGCGAGAGCCGGATGCCGTACCCGCGGGCGTCGGGGACGGCGGCGTCCAGCCGCAGCGGGGCGCCGTCCGAGGTGGTCCCGGCGGCTGGTAGGTCGTCGGGCTGCTCGGGCGGCCGCCGCGGGCCGGCGTCGGGACGCAGGGGGCCGGCGTCCACCTGGTCGAGGACGGCCGGCGGGGGCTCGTCCCAGGGCGCGACCTTCTCGACCCGGTAGGTGTCCCCGGAGGCGTTGACGTCCAGGCCGAGGACGGCGATCCCGAGGTTGCGGGCGTCGTCGAGGATGAGCCGCTTGGGGTACATCCCGGGGTCGTGGGTGAGGACGCCGGCCAGGAACGCCGCCGGGTGGTGGGCCTTCAGCCACGCGGACTGGTAGGTGGGGAGCGCGAACGCGGCGGCGTGGGCCTTGCAGAACCCGAACGAGGCGAACGCCTTGAGCACCTCCCAGACGCGGTCGGCGTCCGCCTCGTCGAAGCCGCGCTCCAGCGCCCGGGGCCGCCACCACGCCTCCACCTCGGCCTGGCCGTCGCGGGACCCGAGCGCGCGGCGCACCTCGTCGGCCTCGGCCCGGGACACCCCCGCGGTGATCGCGACGATGTCGATGACCTGCTCGTGGAACACCACGACGCCGTAGGTCTGCTCCAGCGGCTCGCGCAGCAGGGGGTGCAGGTAGTCCGGTGGGTCCCAGCCCTGCCGGGCCCGCAGGAACGGGGTGACCATGTCGCTCTTCACCGGGCCGGGCCGGAACAGGGAGATGTCGGTGATGAGGTCGGCGAACGTCTGCGGGGCGAACTTGCCGACGAGCTCGCGCTGGCCGGGCGACTCGATCTGGAAGCAGCCGAGGGTGCGGGTGGAGCGGACCAGCCGGAACGTCGCCTCGTCGTCCAGCGGGACGGCGTCCAGGTCGATCGTCCCGGTGGCGGCGTCCAGGTAGGGCGCGTCGGGGTGGTGCCCGCCGGCCCCGACGGCGCCGGTGCCGTCGACCCGCCGGACCTCCTGCACCGCGTACGCCATCGCGGACTGCATCCGGATCCCGAGGACGTCGAGCTTGAGCAGGCCCATCACCTCGACGTCGTCCTTGTCGAGCTGGCTCATCGGGAAGCCCAGCCAGCTCGCCTCGACCGGGGTGCGGTCCCCGAGCGTGGCGTCGGACAGCAGCACCCCGCACGGGTGCAGCGCGACGTGACGGGGCAGGCCGTCGAGCCGCTCGACGAGGTCGAACAGCAGGTCGAGCCGTGCCTGGCCGAGGCCGGAGGCGCGCAGCTCGGGCAGCTCGGCGACGGCGTGCCGGACGTCGCGGGCGCGGATGTGCGGGAACGACTTGGCGATGGCGTCGACCTCGCCGGGTGGCATCCCGAGCGCGGCGCCGACGTCCCGGACGGCGTGCCGGACCCGGTAGGTGTCCATCATCGACACGCAGCCGACGCGCTCACCGCCGAACCGCTCCAGCACCCGCTCGTAGACCTCGGTGCGGCGGGCGGACTCGACGTCGACGTCGATGTCGGGCAGCTCGGCGCGCAAGGGGGTGCAGAACCGCTCCATCAGCAGGCCGTGGGCGAGCGGGTCGACGCCGGAGACCCCGAGCAGGTAGTTGACGAGGCTGCCGGCGCCGGAGCCGCGGGCGGCGACGCGCACGTCCATGGACCGGATCAGGTCGCACACCTCGGCGACGGTGAGGAAGTACGTGGGGTAGCCGAGGGCCGCGACGGTCGCGAGCTCGTCGTCGAGGCGGGTGGCGACCTGCGCCTCGCGGGCGCCGGACAGGCCGGGGTACCGGCGTCCGATCCCGGCCAGGCAGCGCTCGCGCAGGACCTGGTTCGCGTCGTCGCGGGCGGGGTCGAAGCCGGGGACGACGACCTGCGGCTCGGGCAGGTGCACCCGGCCGATGCCGAGGTCGGCGGCCGGGTCGAGGTGGGAGCGCCCGGCGACGCGCTCGGTCTCGCGCAGCAGCGTCGCGGCGGCACCCGCGTCGCCGGCTGCCTCGGCGACCCTGCGGGCGACGGCGCTCATCTCGTCGGCGCCGGCGAGGTGGGCGCGGGCGGTGGTCCGGTCGGTGCTGCGGGCCGACAGCGGGACCAGCCGCCGGGCGGCGTCCAGGACGTCGGCGGTCGGGGCGCCGTCCGGCGTCGCGTAGCGGACGGCGTTCGTCAGGACGGCGGGCAGTCCCGCCTCGCGGGCCAGGGCGAGCATCCCGGCGGCGTGCGCGAGGCTGGCGGGGGTGCCCTGCGGGCCGAGGTGGCAGACCACCTCGACGGCCAGGGCGCCGAGGGGGACGGCGTCGTACCAGCGCGCGAGCAGCGCCCGCGCGAGGTCGGCGCGCCGGGCCAGCACGGCCCGGCCGATCTCGGAGTCCGGGCCGAGCAGGACGGTCAGCGCGGGAGACCCCGTCGTGGGGTCGGTGGCGTGCTCGCCGACGAGGGCGGTGGTGGTCACCGGCCGGCCGCGCTCGCCGCGCAGGTGGGTGGCGGACACCAGCCGGCAGAGCCGGCCCCAGCCGGCGGCCGCGGGCAGGCCCTCGACCCCGCCGGCGCGGGCGAGGACGGTGACCCGGGGCAGCCGCCGGTCCACCTCGGCGCCACCGCGGGCGGGGGTGCGGCGAGCGGTGCGACGGCCGGCGGGGGCCGGTAGCAGGCCGCTGGGCTCGACGGCGAGGTCGACCCCGAGGAGGGGCGCCAGGCCGGCGGAGGCGCAGGCGGTGACGTGCTTGACGGAGCCGTAGAGGCCGTCCCGGTCGGTCAGCGCCAGGGCGGGCAGGCCCAGCTCGGCGGCCCGCCCGACGAGCGTGGCGGGGCTGGACGCCCCGTGGCGCAGGGAGTACCCGGACGCCACGTGCAGGTGGGTGAAGGACACCGCGTTGCCGACCTCTCACCGACGTCACCTGCGGTCCGCAGGTGGTGCCGAGAGGACCGGGGAAGGGATCACTCTCGAACGCGTGTTCGACCCACGTCCCGACGATACCTCGGCGCCGTGGGGCCCGCGCACCCGCCCGGCAGGTGGCCGACGCCGGTCACCCACTCGGCGCAGTGCGGCCGGTCCCGGTCCTCCCACCGACGCAGTTCCGGTCCCTCTCAGGCACCGGAACCGCGTCGGCGTCCGGTACCACGCGTCCGCCGCAGCCGGCCGTCAGGATGCCGGCGCCCACATCACTCCGCGGCTGCCGCTGCCGTCCACCCGATCAGCGTGGCCCACGATCACACCGGCGTCGTTGACGTCGCTGGCCCACCCGCCGGTCAGGCGCTCCGGAAGGACGAGCTCGGTCATGACCCGGTCGTGCCAGACCAGGGCGGTCCGGCTTTGCCTCTCCACGTCGTAGCCGCTACCCACGACCGCACCGAGCCGGTTCACGCCTCCCGTGAACACGGCGGCCATCGACGGACTCGGTAGGTGCTGGACGGCTCCCCCCTGCCAGGTGATCGCCACGCCTTCCCACAGGAAACCGACGACCAGGCCACGTTCGCTGACGCCGGTGATCGCGACCTCGTCGGCAGGGAAGGCCACGGCGTGCGGCACGGTCGTCGTCCCCGGTCCCCGGTCCCAGCGGATCACCAGTGGCGGCCCTCCCTCACGGACAGCGCCGTGCCCACCGACCTGCCCGCGGTTGTTGATCGCCGACGCGTACGTGGGCCCCGCCTCGGCCGGCCCGGTCAACGGGACGAGCTCGCCGCGCCGCCACAGGACAGCCCGGCCGTACTCCCCCGGCCGACTGGCCCAGCCCACGACCTCACCCACGTCGTTGACACCGTTCGCGTAGCCGGTGACGCCCTCAGGCAGCGGAAGCACCCGGACGACGCCCCCGGCCCACATCACCGGACGGGCCCAACCCTGGACGTACGCGGTCCCGACCACCACGCCCCTGTCGTTGATGTCCGACGGACGGGCCACGGTCGAACCCTGCGGGACCGGCAGCGTCTCGACCTGGCCGTCTCGCCACAGCAGCGGCGTGGTCGCCCAGGTGGCCGCGTGACGCGACGACCCCACCGCCACCCCCCGGTCATCGACGGCGACTACGGGCGTGTAGTCGTGACCAGGAGGCTCGGGCAGCTCGATGGCCACGTACCCGGACGGGGTCTGTGCGCGAGAGTCCCCGCCGGACATAGCCAGCACCCACGAGGTCATGACCAGCACCAACGTCACGGCGGGCACTCGCCTCATGGACATCACCTTCAACCACGCGGCCGGTGAGGTCTCGTCTCCTGACACGGTATTCGCCTGGGCGCAGGGGCGGCCAGGCGAACGCGGAGGGTCCGGCCTCCTGGAGGCCTCCGGATCTTCCGCCCTCCCTCGGCCCCGCCTGCAGGACCATGCTCGACTGCGGCGCGCGGGTCAGCGCAGGCCGGCCACCGGCAGGGGGACGCCGAGCAGGTGGGCGACGAGGTGGGTGAACGCCTCCGCGTCGCGCACCAGGTCGTCCGCGTCGCGAGCGGTGACCACACCGTCCCGTCCGGCCTCGACCGCGGCGCGCCGCGAGGCGCCGGCAGCGAAGAAGGCGGCCCACTCCCCCAGCTCGGGGGCGACGCGCGGGAGGACCACCCAGACGTTCAGCGCACCCGAGGTGCGGGTGGGCCGCCCGCGGACGGCGAGGACCGCGGCCGCGGCGCGCAGGGCCGCGAGGTGCGCCGTGACGTACCTGTCGCCGGGCGCGGGCTCCAACCGGGCGCCGGCCAGCCCGTCGCAGGCGCGGTCCAGCAGGTCCATGGCCGCCGTCGGGGTCGGCGCCCTCCGCGGGTGCGGACCGCGGTCACCGCGCGAACGTCCGCCGGACGCGGGAGCCGGACGCGACGAGACCGCGGGCGCGGGAGCCGGACGCGACGAGACCGCGGGCGGCGACGCGGGGCCACCCGACGTGGCCGTGGTCGAGTGACCGGCGGACGAACGGGCCCCGCCCGATCCGGCACGGGGCGTCGCGGGGCCCGGGACCGTCAGCGGCAGGGCGAGGACCGTGACCGTGGAGGCGCTCACGTCAGTCGACCACCCGAAGCAGGGTCCAGCCCTCCGGACCGGACGCGTTGCGGCACAGGTCGTAGACGCCCGTGCCGGCCTGACGCCCCGCACTGGCCTCGACGCGCCAGATCTCCCGGTCGCCACCGAGTCCGTCACCGTCGCCGGCGGGCGACTCGCCGCGCACCGCACGAGCGGCTCCCTCGGACCACCAGGCACGTCGTTCGTACCAGTGGGCCAGGACGTCCCGCACGACGTAGAGCCGCCCCCGCCACAGGAAGGCGGTGGGTGCCACCGGCGCGTCGGGCTCCCCTGGCCGCACCCTCGTCGCGACCCCGCCGGACGGGGCCTCCTTCACCTGGACCGCCTGCACCTGGACCGCGTCCTCGTAGCTGCGCACGGGTTCCACCTCCTGCCGCCGGGTCGCTCACCCGGCACCTGGCCCGCGTCCGCGGGCGCCACCAGCGGGGGACGGCGCCACCGCCGTCCCGAGGTCACTCGACCCGCCACCCGACCCTGCCGAACCCTGCCCGAGCGCTGCCGCACCGCACCCGTCGTCACCGAGGGCGGCGCGGGTGGCCCGGGCTTCCCCACCCGGGCCACCCCTGCGCCGCCCCGCGGCACCGGGCCGGAGGACGGGGTCGAGGTCGCCCACCCGCTCGGTGCCACCGGTGGGTTCGCGACTCCCCACCGGCGACGCGTCCGAACCTTCGTTCGAACACGTGTTCGACTATACGTCCGCCGTCGGACAGGCCGTCAAGCGGAACCGTCGAGGTCCGGCCACCGGCCCCGTCGAGGACCGGCTGTCGGCCACCTGCCCTAGCGTTCACCCCGCCGGTGACAGCCGGCTGGGAGGCGACCCCGGTGCGAGGTCGGACGAGGGAGGAGGGCGCGGCGTGGACCTCGAGGAGGCACGGCGGATGGCCACGGCCCTGATGCGCGGGCACGGCCTGGACGACTGGACGCTCGTCTACGACCGCGCGCGCACCCGGGCCGGGATCTGCCGGCCCGCCCGTCGCGAGATCGGGCTGAGCCGAGCCCTCACCGCGTTGCACCCCCCGGAGGAGGTGCGCGACACGGTGCTGCACGAGATCGCGCACGCGCTGGTCGGCACCGACCACGGCCACGACGAGGTGTGGCGGCGCGCCGCCGTCGCGATCGGCTGCTCGGGTCGCCGCTGCGTCGACCGAGGGTCCCCCCGCCCTGACGCGCCGTGGCAGGGCACCTGCCCCGCCGGTCACGTGGCGCACCGCTACCGCGTCCCCCAGCGGGTGCAGTCCTGTCGCCGGTGCTCGCCCTCCTTCGACCCTCGGCACCTGCTGCGGTGGACCCGGCTCGGCGAGGTCGTGCCGATGCACCCCCGCTACGCCGCCGAGCTGCGCCGCCTGGAACGCGCCGGACCGCCCCCGACCGCCGACGCCCCGGCGGCGGACCGGCCGCGTCGCCGCCCCGCGCTGCTCCCCGTCGGTGCGCTCGTCACCGTGGGCGGCACCGGTCGGCACGCAGGGACCCGCGGCCTGGTGGAGAAGGTGGCCCGGACGCGGTACCACGTGCGGACCCGCGAGGGTCTCCTCACCGTCCCGTTCGACCTCGCCCGCGCCAGTGGCCCGCTCGGCTCGGCGGCCCGACCGGCCGCACGCCCCTCTGCTCCGGGCTGACCTCACCCGCGATGGCCGCCCGCACGACGCGCGCGGAACGCGACCTCGTCGCTACCGTCTGCCCATGACGAGCGCGACCGGCGAGGAGCTCGCCGACCACCCGGGCGTGAGCCGCGTCCGGCAGGCACTGCGCGACCTGCAGGCCACGGGCGAGGTCGTCGTGCTCGACGACCACGCCCGGACGGCGGCGCAGGCTGCCGCGCAGCTGGGCGTCGAGGTCGGGCAGATCGCCAGCTCGCTGATCTTCTCGGTCACGGACGACGGCTCCCACGACGGCCGCCGGGCGGTCCTCGTGCTGACGTCTGGTGCCCACCGCGTGGACACCGACCACGTCGCCGCCCTGCTGGAGGTCGACCGGCTCGACCGGGCCGACCCCGAGTTCGTCCGCGCCCGCACCGGGTTCGTCATCGGCGGGGTCGCCCCCGTGGGGCACCTGACCCCCGTCCAGACCCTGGTGGACGTCGCACTGGCCGGCTACGACGAGGTGTGGGCGGCCGCGGGCCACCCCCGCGCGGTGTTCCGCACGCGCTACGACGAGCTCCTGCGCATCACCGCGGGGCACCCCGTCGAGGTGGACTGAGTCGAGGCCACCGGGTCCAGGCCACCGGGTCCAGGCCACCGGGTCCAGGCCACCGGGTCCAGGCCACCGGGTCCAGGCGGCACGGGGTCGAGGGCGCAGGAGGTCGCGGGGTCGGCGGCGGCACCCCGCCGGCCGCTACGTTCCTGGGTTCCCCCCTGGAACCAGGACCGCCGGCCGGCGGGTGCCGCCACGAGCACGGGGGCGGGTGCCCGACCGGACCACGGGGAGGCCCGGCGGGGTGGGTGAGCACCCGACCCCCGTACACAGCGGAGACCGGGTTCCCCACCCACCGTGACGCCGTGCCGACCACCGTTCCGGTCACGATCAGGTAACGGCCCCACGTGGGCGGGCGACGTCCGGCGGGCGACGTCCGGCTGCCGACCGTCGAGAGCCGACGGGCGCGACGGGGGCGACGGGCAGCGCCGACGACCACGACCTAAGGTCGGCCCGTGACGACGTCGCACCCCGGGAACGGCCCGGCCGGTGTCCTCGGTGCGGCGTCCCGGCGCGCCCCCGGGGCACCGGCACCGGGGGAACCGCCGGCCCTGGTCACGGTCCACCTCTGGGGCGTCCCCCCGGCCGGCGTCCCCGCGGCCCTCGGCCGGATGGCGCTCGACCAGCTGCTCGTCCGCCGGCTGCCGGCCACCTTCACCAAGCTGCTCGGCACCGGCCGAGGGCGCACGTTCACGCTCGGCGACGCCGACCCGGGGCACTGGGCGCTGCTGGCCTGCTGGCAGGACGCGGCGGACGCCGAGGCGCTCGAGCGCTCCCCCACGGCGCGGGCGTGGCGGCGGATCGCCGACGAGGAGCTGCGCGTCCACCTGCGCCCGTTGGCGTCCCGCGGCAGGTGGTCGCGCCGTGAGCCGTTCGGTCGACCGCAGCCGCGTCGCACGACCGGGCCCGTCGCGAGCGTCACCCGGGCGCGGATCCGACCCCGCGAGCTGCTGACGTTCCACCGGGCGGTGCCCCCGGTCGCCGCGGACCTCCGCCAGGTCCCCGGCCTGCGGCTCGCGCTCGGCGTCGGCGAGGCTCCCGTGGGGCTGCAGGGCACGTTCAGCCTGTGGCGGGACGGTGAGGCGCTGCGGGAGTTCGCCCACCGGCGGAACCCGCACGCGACCGCCGTCCGTCAGACCACCGAGCGCGACTGGTACGCCGAGGAGCTGTTCGCCCGCTTCGAGGTGCTCTCGATCGAGGGCACCTACGCTGGGCGGCAGCCGTGAGCCGGGCCCGTCACCCGGCCGTCGACCACGAGAGGGGACCCGCATGGAGCTGATCGCGTGGGTCTTCACGTCCGGGTGGGCGAGCGGCATCAACGGCTACCTCGTGGTGCTCATGCTCGGGCTGCTGGAACGCTTCGTGGCCGTCGACCAGGTGCCCGACGTCCTGGCCCGCACCGACGTGCTCGTCGCGGCCGGCGCGCTCTTCCTCGTCGACCTGGTGGCCGACAAGATCCCGTACGTCGACTCGGTGTGGGACGCCGTCCACACGGCCATCCGACCGGCGATCGGCGCCGCCCTCGGCGCGCTCCTGGCGGGCGAGGCCGGCAGCGTCGAGCAGGCCCTGGCCGCGACGGCCGGCGGCGTCACCGCGCTGGCCTCCCACGCGGTCAAGGCGGGTCTGCGCGCGGCGGTGAACACGTCGCCGGAGCCGGCGTCCAACGTCGGCGTCAGCGTCGCGGAGGACACCGCCGTGGCCGGCGTGATCAGCCTGGCCGTCGTCGCCCCGTGGCTGGCGGCGACGATCGCGGCGACGCTGCTCATGGTCGGCGTGGTCCTCGTGGTGCTGCTGCTGTCCCGGATCCGCGCCTACCGCCGACGTCGGCGCGAGCGCAGGGCGGCACGCGGCGCACCACCCGGCGCCCCGACGGCGCACGGTTCGAGCCACGGAGCGGGCTCCCGGTGAGCGCGACGACCCGCCCCGGGGACGCGGGCGTCCCGACGGCACCGCCGACGGCCCGTGGCCGCGAGGGCCTCGTGCGCGCGTCGGCCGTGCTGGCCGCCGGCGCGGTCCTGGCACAGGTCGCCTACCCTCTCGTGGACGGCGACCCGCGGGCTGCGACGAACCCGACGCTGGTGGCCGTCACGGCCGCGAGCGTGCTGCTGTTCAGCGCGGCGAGCGTGGCGCACGCCGCCGCGTGGTGGGGCGCCCGCGGCGCGGTCGCGCTGGTCGCGGTCGCCGGTGGCGTGGGGCTGGTCTCCGAGGCCACCGGGGTGGCCACCGGCTACCCGTTCGGCCGCTACGACTACACCGGGACGCTCGGGCCGGAGCTGCTCGACGTCCCGGTCCTGGTCCCGCTCGCCTGGGTGATGATGAGCTACCCGTGCCTGCTGGCGGGACGGGCCGTGGCGCACCGGGTGCGCGCGCCCTGGCTGGCGGTGCCGGCCGCGACGTGGCTGCTGACGGCCTGGGACGTCTACCTCGACCCGCAGATGGTGGACGCCGGTCACTGGGTGTGGGCCTTCCCCTCCCCCACGCTCCCCGGCGTCGAGGGGATCCCGCTGACCAACTACGCCGGCTGGCTGCTGGTCTCGGCGCTCATCCAGACGGGGCTGCACCTGGCGGCGCCCCGCGGGGCGACCGCCCCGGGCGCGATGCCGTCGGTCCCCGCGCTCCTGCTGGCGTGGACGTGGCTCGGCTCGGGCCTGGCGAACGCGGTGTTCTTCGACCGACCCGCGGTGGCGGTTCTCGGGGTCCTGGCGATGGGGCTGGTGGCCGGCCCGGCCCTGTGGGTGACGTGGCGCCCGGCTCGAGCCGGCGTGCGGGCCGTCCCGGCCTCCCACCGGTGACCCGGCTCCGGGTGGTGGGCCGGGCCCTCACCTGGGCAGGCACCGCCACGGCCCTGGCGCTGACCGCGCACTCCGCCGTGAACGCCCGGCTCCTGCGCACCCCGACCGCGGACCCGGACGGCGTCCGCGAGCGCGTCAGCGTCCTCGTGCCCGCCCGGGACGAGGCGACGCGGATCGGCGCGTGCGTCCGCTCCGTGCTGGCGCAGCGCGGCGTCCCCGACCTCGAGCTGCTGGTCCTGGACGACGGCAGCGGCGACGGCACCGCCGACGTCGCCCGCCGGGCGGCCGGGGGCGACGCCCGGGTGCAGGTGCTGACGGGCGCACCGCTGCCCGCGGGGTGGTTGGGCAAGCCGCACGCCTGCGCGCAGCTCGCCCGCGCGGCGAGCGGGTCGGTGCTGGTCTTCGTCGACGCGGACGTGCTGCTCGCGCCGGACGCGGTGGCGGCGACGGTCACCCAGCTGCGGCGCACCGGCCTGGACCTGGTGTGCCCCTACCCCCGCCAGGTCGCCGTCACCCCGGGCGAGCGGCTGGTCCAGCCGCTGCTGCAGTGGTCGTGGCTGACGACCGTCCCGCTGCGCGTGGCGGAGCGGACCAGCCGGCCGTCCCTGGGCGCGGCCAACGGCCAGCTGCTGTGCGTCGACGCCGGGGTGTACCGGCGCTGCGGGGGGCACGAGGCGGTGGCCGGTGACGTGCTGGACGACCTGGCGCTGCTGCGGGCCGTGAAGGCGGCCGGTGGGCACGGCGTGGTGACCGACGGCACCGACGTGGCGTCCTGCCGGATGTACGAGGGCTGGGGGCAGGTCCGCGACGGGTACAGCAAGTCGCTGTGGTCGGCGTTCGGCTCACCGGCGGGCGCGGCTGCCGTCACCGGACTGCTGTCGGCGGCGTACGTGCTGCCGGCGGTGGCGGCGCTGACGGGCAGCAGGGTCGGTCTGGTCGGGTACGCGGCGGGGGTCGCGGGCCGGGTGCTGACGGGACGGCGGACCGGCGCGCGGGTGGTCCCCGACGCCGCCGCCCACCCGCTGTCCGTGGCGGCGCTGGCGTACCTGACCGCGCGGTCGGTGGTGCAGCACCGGCGGGGTGCGCTGTCGTGGAAGGGCCGCGCGGTCCGCACCGGCGGTGCGGGCGTAGCCTGACGCCCCTCACTCACGACAGGAGCTGGTGCGGTGTCGCGCGTCGTCGTCGTCGGTGCCGGCCTGGGTGGTCTGGCGTGCGCGGTCCGGTTGGCCGCTGCCGGGCACGACGTCACCGTGCTGGAGAAGGAGCCCGCGACCGGCGGCAAGCTGGGGTGGTTCAGCCGGGACGGCTTCTCGTTCGACACCGGCCCGAGCCTGCTGACGCTGCCGGCGGTGTACCGGGACCTGTTCGCGAACACCGGGACGCCGCTGGAGGAGCACGTCGACCTCGTCGAGGTCGACCCGGCCTGCCACTACCGCTTCGCCGACGGCACGGAGCTGGACGTCCCGAACGGCGGCCGCGCCCGGCTGAAGCGGGCCCTCGACGACGCCCTCGGCGACGGCGCCGGGCAGCAGTGGCTCGACTTCCTCACCCGCGCCGGGCGGATCTGGGACGCCACCCGCGACCCGTTCCTGGCCTCGCCCCTGCAGGGCGCCCGCACGCTGGCGGGGTACAGCCGCCGGCTCGACGACCTGCGCACCATCGCGCCGTGGCACTCGCTGCGCGCGCTGGGCGGCCGGTACCTGACCCACCCGCACCTGCGGACGCTGCTGGACCGGTACGCCACGTACACCGGGTCGGACCCGCGCCGTGCCCCGGCGGCGCTGGCGACGGTGCCGTACGTGGAGCAGACGTTCGGGTCCTGGTACGTGCGCGGGGGGCTGCGCCGCCTCGGGGACGCCGTCCGCGAACGCGCCGAGCTGCACGGGGCGACGGTGCGTACCGGCGCGGAGGTGGTCCGCGTGCTGGTGGACGGCGGCCGGGCGGCCGGGGTCCAGCTGGCCGACGGCGAGCGGGTCCCGGCGGACGTGGTGGTCTCCGGTGTCGACGTGGCCCGCCTGGTGGGGACGCTGCTGCCGCGCACGCGCAGCACCCGTGCCGTCGCCCCGGGGCTGCGCCGCGCGACGCCGTCCCTCTCGGGCTTCGTGCTGCTGCTGGCGCTGCGGGGGCGCACGCCGGACCTGCGCCACCACACGGTGCTGTTCCCGGCCGACTACGACGCGGAGTTCGACGCGGTGTTCGGCGTGGGCCGCCACCGGGGGCAGCCGGTGCCGGTGCCCGACCCGACGGTCTACGTGAGCGCACCGGACGACCCGGCCCTGCGACCGGACGACGACCACGAGGCGTGGTTCGTCCTGGTCAACGCCCCCCGGCACACGCCCGGGCACCGGGGCGCCGGGGTGGACTGGGACGGTGCGGGCGACGACGGTCGGCCGCTGGCCGAGTCGTACGCCGACCGGGTGCTCGACGTCATGGCCGAGCGCGGCCTGGACGTGCGCGAGCGGGTGCTGTGGCGGGAGGTGCGCACGCCGGCTGACCTCGAGCGCGGGACCGGCAGCGTCGGCGGCTCGATCTACGGCAGCTCGTCGAACGGCGCGCGCTCGGCGTTCCTGCGGCCCGCGAACGCCTCCGGCCTGCCGGGCCTGTACCTGGTGGGCGGCTCGGCGCACCCCGGCGGGGGCCTGCCGCTGGTGGGGATGTCGGCGAACATCGTCGCCGACCTCGTCGGACCCGCGACGTCCGCCTGAGCGTCGCCCCGCTCAGGCGGACTGCGGCCGTGCGGGCTCACCGAGGACGGCGCGCAGGTACGGCACCCGCAGGACCACCCAGGTGACCGCAGCCGACGCCACCAGGTGCAGCAGCGTCAGGCCCACCGCGGACAGCAGCACCCCGCCGAGGTCGTCGGCGACACCGGTCACGCGCCGCAGGCCGAAGACCAGCGCCGCGTGCACGAGGAAGACGCCGAAGGCGAGGGGGGCGACCGGTCGCAGCCACCGCTGCGCCCGGCCCTCGCTGGTGCGCAGCAGCGCGTGCAGCAGCAGGAACGCGGTCACCGACATGGTCACCACCCCCGGGGACAGGAACCCGTACGCCCACCGGCCGAGCGCCCCGAAGTCCTGCGCGGCGGCCAGCACGGCGGTGACGGCGACGGACGCGCCCCACGTCGCGGCGCACCACAGCAGCCGGCGACCGGTCAGGACGACGTCCCGCAGGCACCACCCCAGCACGTAGTACCCGGCGAACGGCAGGAACCGGGTGGCGGCGTTCAGCTCACCGACCCCGCCCAGCCAGCCGAGGAGCTGGTCGGTGACGCCGAGCAGCAGCAGCACCACGGCGAAACCGAGCTGCATCCGCCACGTGGCGTGCCGGGTGACGACCTTGAGGAACGGCGTGACGAGCACCAGCCCGGCGAGCACGTAGAGGAAGTACAGCTGGAGGAACGGCGCGCCGCGGGCCACGTCCGTCGCCGCCTCGCCCGGCGTCAGGTCCGGGTCCAGGACCATCCACCGGAAGAGCAGGTACACCCCGGTCCAGAACACCAGTGGGACGCCGATGCGCTGCCAGCGACGACGGTAGAAGTCGCGGGGCCGGACCACCTTCGCCGGGTCGAGCGCCAGCGCACCGCTGATCATCAGGAAGACGGGGACGCACCAGCGCGCCGCCGAGTTCAGCCCGTTCGCCAGCCACCACCCGGCGTCCCCGGTCGTGACCCCCCGCCCCTCGACGGTGGGAGCGAGCACGTGCACCAGCACGACGGCCACGATCGCCAGGACCCGGGCGGGGTCCATCCAGGCGGTGCGCGTGCGCGGCGGCGGCTCCTCCGGGACGGCGTCCAGGGCCTCGAGCGCGCTCACCGGGGCAGCCTGCCCCACCCCACGACGAGCTGCACGGCCCCGACCAGCGCCGTGGCGAGCCAGACGAACGCCCCGGTGGTCGCGAGCGCCGCCGCCTGGTGGGGCAGGACACCGGCGGCGAGCGCGAACATCAGCGTCACGATCACCCGGGTGGGCCGCTCGGCCACGGTGAGGACGACGGCGTCGGCGGCTCCGGTGGCCGCCGCGCGCTCCCGGGCGTACTCGAGCACCGTCGTCCCCGCCACGGCGGCGACGACGAGGGCGGCCGGGGCGCCGAGCACCCAGAGCACCAGGCCGAACGCGGCCTCGGAGAACCGGTCCGCGGTGGCGTCGACGACGCCGCCCCAGCGGCTGCGGTGCTCCCGCAGCCGGGCCACGGCTCCGTCGAGCCCGTCCATCGCCGCGGTGAGGAGCACGAGCGCGGCGACGAGCAGCGTCCACCGGCCGCCGGCGAGGGCGACGGGGACGGCGGCGAGCGCGGCCACCACGCCGGCGGCCGTCAGCAGGTCGGGGGCGACGCCGCGGCGGGCGAGCGGCCGGGCCGCGGCGGTGACGAGCCGCAGCCACGGACCGACGAGCGGCCCGCCGGCCCCGGCGTCGAGGTGGTGCTCCGTGCGCCAGCGGGCCTCGTCGTCGCCGGGCCCGGCGCCGCTCATCGAAGCTGCCAGCGCACGGTCAGGACGACGGTCCGCTCGACCTCCGAGGGGGCGACCGCCACGGCCTCCAGGGCCCCGCGGGCCGCGAACGGGCGGGGACCGCCCGGCGGGGGGCCAGCGGGCTCCTCGGTGACGGCGCGCACCGGCCCGAGGGTGCGCCCGGCCAGTGCGGCCAGCGCCTCCGCCCGGTGCCGCGCGTCGGCGAAGGCCGCGCGGCGGGCGCGGTCCAGCAGGTCGGTGTCGTCGCGGACACCCGCGGCGACGGCGTCGAGCTCGAGGTCGTCGCCGCCGGCCGCCAGCACGGTGGCCAGGGCCTCGCCCAGCCGGTCGACGTCGTCCACACCCAGCCGCAGGCCGTGCACGGCCCGCACGCCGGTGCGGCGGCTGCCGACCTCGGGGTCGTGCCGGTGCTCGGCGTGGACGGCCAGGGCGGTCGTGGCGGGAGCCGCAGCCCACACCGGGTTCGCCGCCGCGACGACGTCACCGACCGCCCGGACGACGGCGTCGACGGCCGCGACCGCGGCGGCGGCGTCGTCGCGGCGGCAGGTGGCGGTCAGCGCGACGGTGACGACGTCGGGTGCCGTGGCCGCGCTCCCCGTCCCGGTGACGACGACCTCGTCGCCGCCGTCGGTCTCGGCCCTCGGGGCGGGACCGGTCATGGTCGGACCCCGGTCACGCCCGCGCGCCGGCGACCCCGGTGACAGCGGGGCGCTGCCGCGACGCGGGGGTGTCCAGGCCCAACGAGCGGTAGATCTCCAGCGTCGCCGTGGACCGGTTCAGCGTGTAGAAGTGCAGGCCCGGCGCGCCGCCGTCGAGCAGGTCCTGCGCGAGGCGGGCGGCGGCCTCCAGGCCCACGGCCCGGACGGCGGCGGGGTCGTCGGCGACAGCGGTGAGCCGCTCCACGAGCGCGGGCGGGACGGGGTTGCCGCCGAGCACGCCGAAGCGCTCGATCTGCCCGATCGTGGTGATCGGCATCAGCCCGGGGATGATCGGGATGGTGCACCCGTGCCGCCGGGCCCGCTCGACGAGCTCGAGGTACGCGGTGGGCTCGAAGAACAGCTGGGTGACGGCGAACGCGGCGCCGGCGTCGGCCTTCATCGCCAGGACGCGGGCGTCGTGCTCCAGGTCGGGCGACTCGGGGTGGCGGTACGGGAAGGCCGCGACGCCGACGTCGAACCGGCCGAGCCCGCGGACGAGCTCGACCAGCTCGACGGCGTGCTGCAGGCCCTGCGGGTGCTGGACCCACGGGGCGCCGGGCCCGCCCGGCGGGTCGCCGCGCAGGGCCAGGACGTTACGCACCCCGGCCGCGGCGTACTCGCCGACGACGCGGCGCAGCTCGTCCCTGGAGGCCGAGACGCAGGTCAGGTGGCCGACCGGGGTGAGGGTGGTCTCGCTGGCGATGCGGCCGGTGATCCGCACCGTCCGGTCGCGGGTCGACCCGCCGGCCCCGTAGGTCACGGACACGAACGTCGGGGCCAGCCCCTCCAGCCGCCGGATCGACGCCCACAGGACGGCCTCGCCGGCGTCGTCCTTGGGCGGGAAGAACTCGAAGGAGAAGGACCGCCGCCCCGAGGCGAGCAGGTCGCTGATCGTGTCCACGAGCGTCGCGGTCGGTCGGCTCGTCGTCAGGTTCCCCAGGGCCATGGGGCCAGCCTAGAGGCAGCGTGCGGGGGGCCGGCCGCCTACGCTCGCATCCGCCGGAGCGGTCCGGCCCGAAGTACGGTCGACAGCACCGCGCACCGCGCGGCAGACCCGCCGAGGCAGGAGAGCACGTGACGCGTCCCACCCCGACCCCGCCCGCACCCGTCGACGCCGGGGTCGAGGCCGCTGCCGAGGGCGGACCCGCTCGCCACCCGCTGGACGCGGCGCACCTGCGCCGGCGCGTGCAGGGGGTGCTGGACGCCTTCCTGGAGGAGCAGCGCGCCGTGCTCGCGGCCGTGTCGGTGGACACCCTGCCGCTCCTGGACGCGGTCCAGGACCTGCTGGTCGGCGGCAAGAGGCTGCGTCCGGCGTTCTGCTTCTGGGGGTGGCGCGGCGCGGGCGGCCCCGACCCGGTCGCGGCGGACGTCGCGGTGCGGGTCGCCGCGTCGCTGGAGCTGTTCCAGGCCGCCGCGCTGCTGCACGACGACGTGATGGACCGCTCCGACACGCGCCGCGGCAGGCCGGCCATGCACCGGGCGTTCGCCGCCCGTCACCGTGAGCGCGGGTGGCTCGGCGACCCCGAGCAGTTCGGCGACGGTGCCGCCGTCCTCGCCGGTGACCTGTGCCTGTCCTGGAACGACGAGCTGCTGTCCCGGGCCCTGCGCGAGCACCTGGCCGACGGCGGCCACGGCCTGCCCGGTGCGCCCGCGCGGGTCGAGGCGACCCGGCGCGAGTTCGACCGGATGCGCACCGAGCTGATGGCCGGTCAGTACCTCGACGTCCTCGCGCAGTCGGGGGGTTCGTCCGGGGACGACCCGGTGGCCGTGGCGCGGGAGGTGATCCGCTTCAAGTCCGCGAAGTACACGATCGAGCACCCGCTGCTCGTCGGCGCTGCCCTGGCCGGCGCCTCCCCGGCGCTGCGGGCCGCGTACAGCGCGTACGGCCTGGCCCTCGGTGAGGCCTTCCAGCTGCGCGACGACGTCCTCGGCGTCTTCGGCGACCCCGAGGCGACCGGCAAGCCGGCCGGGGACGACCTGCGCGAGGGCAAGCGGACGGTGCTCGTGGCGCTCGCGTCCCGGGCGGCGGACGCGCGGGGCCGCTCGCTGCTCGAGGAGCACCTGGGCCGCCGCGACCTGGACGAGGACGGCGTGCAGCGCGTGCGCGACGTGCTGCGCGGCAGCGGCGCGCTGGAGGAGACGGAGCGGATGATCGCCTCCCAGGTCGCCGCGGCGCGCCGGGCCCTGGACGGCGCCCAGGTCGCCGAGCCGGCGCGGACGGTGCTGCTCGACCTCGTCGGCACCGCGACGGAGCGCACGGCGTGAGCGGGCCGACCCGGGCCCGCCGGCTCGCCGACGCGCTCGTCCCCGGCCGGGTGCGGACCGTCCAGGGCCCCACCGACCACGTCGTCGTGGTGGGCGCCGGGCTGTCGGGGCTGAGCGCCGCGATGCGCCTGGCCGGGGCAGGACGGCGCGTCACGGTGCTGGAGCGCGAGGACGGCCCCGGCGGGCGCGCCGGGGTGCTGGTGCGCGAGGGCCCGACCGGGACGTACCGCTTCGACACGGGGCCGACGGTCCTGACGATGCCCGACCTGATCGCCGACTGCTTCGACGCGCTGGGCGAGCGGATGGAGGACCACCTCACCCTGGACCCGGTCGCCCCCCTGTACCGGGCGCGCTTCGCCGACGGCTCGGGCCTGGACGTGCACGCCGACCCGGAGGCGATGGCGGCCGAGGTGGCGGCGCTGTGCGGTCCGGCCGAGGCGGAGGGGTACCGCCGGTTCGTCGACCTGGTCAGCCGCTACTACCGCTACGAGATGCGGGACTTCATCGACCGCAACATCGACACCCCGGCGGACCTGCTCACCCCCAACCTCGTGCGGCTGGCCGCGGCGGGCGGCTTCCGCAGCCTGGCCGGCGAGGTGGCCCGGTACCTGAAGGACGAGCGGACCCAGCGGGTCTACTCGTTCCAGGCGATGTACGCCGGCGTCTCCCCGTACGACGCGCTCGCGCTGTACGCGGTGATCGCGTACATGGACTCGGTCGCGGGCGTGTTCTTCCCGCGGGGCGGGATGAACGCCGTCCCCCGGGCGATGGCCGCCGCCGCGCAGGCGCACGGTGTCGACATCCGGTACGGCGTGACGGTGGAGTCCGTGGAGCGCTGCGGCGACCGGGCGACGGCGGTGCGGACGGCGGACGGCGAGCGCGTGCCCTGCGACGTCGTCGTCCTCAGCCCGGACCTGCCGGTGGCGCGCCGCGACCTGCTGGGGGCGCCGGTGCGCCGTCGGCTGCGGTACTCCCCCTCGTGCTGGCTGATGCTGGCCGGGTCCTCGACCGGGTACCCGGGCCTGGCGCACCACACGATCTCGTTCGGCCACGCCTGGAAGGGCGTGTTCGACGAGCTGACCTCGGGCCGGCTGATGTCGGACCCGAGCGTGCTGGTCAGCGCCCCGTCGGTGTCGGACCCGTCGCTGGCCCCGGACGGGCGGCACAGCTACTACGTGCTGTTCCCGACGCCGAACACGACGGCGGGCATCGACTGGGGGCGGGTGGGCCCGCGGTACCGCGAGCACGCCCTCGCGACGCTGGAGCAGCGCGGCTTCCCCGGTTTCGCGGACGGGATCGAGGTCGAGGACGTGACGACCCCGGCGGACTGGGAGGCCCGGGGGATGGAGGCCGGCGCGCCGTTCGCGGCGGCCCACACGTTCCGCCAGACCGGCCCGTTCCGGCCGGGCAACCTGTGGGGGCGCAACGTGGTGCTCACCGGCTCGGGCACCCAGCCGGGTGTGGGGGTGCCGATGGTGCTCGTCTCCGGTCGGCTCGCCGCCGAGCGGGTGACCGGCCGGGACCGGTCCTACCGCTCGCGCGCCTGGCGCTGACGATCAGAACGCGAGCGCCTGCGCCCTGCGGCGGATCTCCGTCTTGCGGCCCGCCCTCAGGTTCTCCACCGGCGTCCCCGGCAGTGTCTCGTCCGGCGTGAACAGCCACACGAGCGCCTCCGCGGTGCCGTAGCCGGAGTCGGCCAGCACGCTCAGCGTGCCCGGCAGCTCCGGCATGGGCTCGGGGTCCACGAGCGCACGGGGGACGCTCAGCACCCGCGGGTGCCCCCGCCGGACGGCGGCCAGCACGTGGTCGTCGAGCATCCGGCGGACCCGGCGCAGGTCCACCCCCAGGTGCTCGGCGACGTCCGGCAGGGTCATCCACTCGTCGACGAGCTCCTCCAGCCGGGCCGCCGGGTCGTGCTGCTCGTCCTGCGGGTCGCGCCGCGTCTCCTGCTGCTCCACGCGACCGAGGGTAGTGACGGGGCGGCGGCCTCGCCGTGGGGGCGCCCGCCGGCCGGGTCGGGACCGCTCGGGGGCGTGCTCGGGTGGACCTTGGAGAGAGCCGTTCACACGGGCGTACGAATGACATCGCTGTCGTTCCGTGCCGGGGTGGAGTTGCTGTACGTTCCCCATCGGTCACCGTAGTCACACGAGCACCGAGAGTCGCCACACGGCACGGTGACCACCCACGGCCCAGCAGCACCACGGGCCGCTCCGACCACAGCAGTGACCGCACAGCAGTGACCACAGCACCCGGGGTCCGCCCCACCGTTCCGAGGAGGCCGCATGCCGCAGCACGCGACCGCAGGCCGCGTCACCGTCGGCGCCGGCAGCGCACGCACCCACCGACGCTCCCCCACCCCGGGCGCCCCGCTCGCCCTGGCCGCCGTCCTCGGCTCGTGCGTGCTCGCCGCGCCGGCACAGGCCGAGCCCGCTACCACGGACGCCGAGGGCACCCGGCCCGTGACCGGCCCCCAGGACCCGCAGGCCGCGACGCCGTCCGCCCCGGCGGTCCGGACGCTGACCGCCGCGGCCCCCGTCCGCGCCGCCGGTCCCACGTACACCGTGCGGCCGGGCGACACGGTCAGCCACATCGCGGCCCGCAGCGGCGTCTCGTCGGCCGCGATCATCGCCGCCAACGGGCTGGACCGGCGCGGCTTCATCCGCGCCGGCCAGGTCCTGACGCTGCCCGGCGCCGCCGGCTCGGCACCCGCCGCCCCGGCGAGCAGCGGCACCCGGCACACGGTGCGGGCCGGCGAGACCGTCAGCCACATCGCCGCCCGCACCGGGGTGTCGTCGGCCGCGATCATCGCCGCCAACGGGCTGGACCGGCGCGGGTTCATCCGCGCCGGCCAGGTCCTGACGCTGCCCGGCGGCTCGCCGGCCGCGGCGCCGGCACCGGCGTCGACGTCGGCGTCGGGCGGGTACACCGTCCGCGCCGGGGACACGCTGAGCCACATCGCCGTCCGCTCCGGCACCACCGTCGCGGCGCTTCGCGCCGCGAACCCCGGGTTGGACGCACGCGGCACGATCCGCGTCGGCCAGCGCCTCACGGTGCCGGGCGGATCGGGCGCCTCCGCACCGGCGTCCGCCCCCGCGGCCACCCCGACGTCGCGCTACACGGTCCGCAGCGGGGACACCCTCAGCCACATCGCGGCCCGCACCGGCACCACCGTCGCGGCGATCCGCGGCGCCAACCCGCAGCTCGACGCCCGCGGCACCATCCGCGTCGGCCAGACGATCTCGCTGCCGTCCGGCACGGCCGCGCCGATGGCGAACAGCTTCGCCGGGCGGACCTACCCCGACTCCACCGTCGCGGCGGCCACGGCCAACCGCGACGCGCTGGCGTCCCGGTCCGTGCCCAGCCGGGAGCAGATGCGGCAGATCATCGCCGACACGGCCCGGCGGTACGGGGTCGACCCGGCCCTGGCCCAGGCCATCGGCTTCCAGGAGTCCGGCTTCAACCAGCGGGCCGTCTCGCCCGCCAACGCCGTGGGGGCGATGCAGGTGATCCCCTCCTCCGGCACCTGGGCCTCGCAGATGGCGGGACGGCGGCTCGACCTGCTCGACCCGCACGACAACGCCCTGGCCGGCGTCCTCATCCTGCGGGCGAACCTGCGGGCCGCCGACGACGAGGCGCAGGGCATCGCCGCGTACTACCAGGGCCTCGCCGGGGTGCGGAAGAACGGGATGTACCCCGACACCCGCCGGTACGTCGCGAACGTCCAGACGCTCGCGGCCCGCTACCGCTGACCTCCCCCGGCAGGGGGCGCCCCTCTGACACGGCGCCCGGCGGCTCCTCGGACACCGCGCGCGGCGCCGCCTCCCCGGAGGCGGCGCCGCGTCGCCGTACACTCGCCGGCGTGGACAGCACGATCGCGGACCCCCTCGTCGGCCGGGTGGTCGACGGGCGGTACGCCGTCACGTCCAAGATCGCCCGTGGCGGGATGGCCACGGTGTACCTGGCCACCGACACGCGGCTGGAGCGCGAGGTGGCGCTCAAGGTCATGCACCCGCACCTCGCCGACGACGACCAGTTCGTCGCCCGCTTCCACCGCGAGGCCAAGTCCGCGGCCCGGCTCTCCCACCCGAACGTCGTCGCCGTGTTCGACCAGGGCGAGGACGGCGGCGCCGTCTACCTCGCGATGGAGATGGTCGACGGCCGGACCCTGCGCGACCACCTGACCCGGCACGGGCCGCTGTCCCCCGGGCAGGCGCTGGAGGTCCTCGACGCCGTCCTGGACGCCCTGGCCGCCGCCCACCGCGCCGGGATCGTGCACCGCGACGTCAAGCCCGAGAACGTGCTCGTCACCGACGACGGGCGGATCAAGGTCGCCGACTTCGGGCTCGCCCGCGCGGCGACCACCTCCACCAGCGGTGCCACCACCGGGATGCTGATGGGCACGGTGGCCTACCTGTCCCCCGAGCTGGTGACCCGGGGTGTGGCCGACGCCCGCAGCGACGTGTACGCGGCCGGGATCCTGCTCTACGAGGTGCTCACGGGCCGGCAGCCGATCACCGGCGACGTGCCCATCCAGGTCGCCTACCAGCACGTGAACTCCGGCGTGCCAGCGCCGTCCGGTGTCGACCCGGGCCTGCCGCGCGAGCTGGACGACCTGGTGCTCTGGGCGACCGCCCGCGACCCCGACGAGCGCCCCGCGGACGCCGGCGCGCTGCTCGGCGAGGTCCGGGCGCTGCGCCGCGGGCTGCCCGAGTCGGTGCTCGACCGCGACCCCGACCCGCAGGACGTCCCGGCGGTCGGAGCCGGCGACGACGTGCCCGGTGCGGGCGCGACCATCGCGATCCCCCGCGAGCGGCGTGCTCTGGCGCTGCCGGTCGACGAGGAGGACGACGGCGGGGTGGACGGCGGTGTGGCGCCCGGTGACTGGGGCTACGGGCCCGGCGGCCACCGTCGCCGGCGTGGCCTGGTGGCGCTCGTCGCGGTGCTCCTCACCGCCCTGCTGGCCGGCGTCACCGCCTGGTTCTTCACCGCCGGCCCCGGCGCGTACACCACGACACCGGACGTCGTCGGCCAGCCGGTCGCCCAGGCCGAGCAGGTGCTGCGCACCTCCGGGCTGGAGCCCGAGCAGGTGCCGCAGTACCACGAGGAGATCCCCGCCGGGACGGTCATCCAGACCCGGCCGGGGCCCGGCGGCGACGTCCGCAAGGGCGGCGGCGTCGAGCTCGTCGTCTCCCAGGGGTCGGCGTTCACGGCGATGCCCGACCTCGTGGGCAGCACCCGCGAGGACGCCGTGGCCGTGCTGGAGGAGAACGACCTCGCGGTCGGCGAGGTCACCGAGGACTGGAGCGAGGACGTTCCGCAGGGTTCCGTCGTCGCCCAGTCGGTGCCGGCCGGCGAGACCGTCCGTCGCACCCTCGAGATCGACCTGCAGGTGTCCCGGGGGCGCGAGCCCATCGACGTGCCGACCGTCACCGGCCAGCCGCGGGCCGACGCCGAGCGGGCGGTCACCGACGCGGGGCTGACCACCACGGTGCGCGAGGAGTTCTCCGAGACCGTCGAGCGCGGCACGGTGATCAGTCAGGACCCCGAGGGCGGGACGCTCTTCCGCGGTGACCCGGTGGAGCTCGTGGTCTCCGCCGGCCCCCCGCTGGTCGAGATCCCGCAGGTGCGCGGCAAGCAGTCCGAGGAGGCCACGCGCATCCTCGAGGCCGAGGGCTTCGTCGTCGAGGTCCAGCGGCTGGTGACCGGCGGCTTCGACACCGTGCTGGGCAGCTCGCCCGGCGCCGGCGAGCAGGCCCCGAAGGGCAGCACCGTCGTCCTGCGGGTCGTCTGAGGCGGACCCTGAGGTGACCACCGGGCTCCGGCCCTCCACGACGACGTCGGCGACGCTGGGCCTGACCCTCGTCACCGCCGTCTGGGGGTCCACGTTCTTCCTCATCAAGGACGTCCTGGTCGTCCTGCCGGTGCTGGACTTCCTCGCCGTCCGGTTCGTCGTCGCCGCCGCGGTCATGGTCGTGGTGTTCTGGCGGCCGCTGCGGGCGCTGGACGGCCGCGCCTGGCGGCGCGGCGCCGCCCTCGGGGTCGTGTACGGCGTCGCGCAGATCCTGCAGACGTGGGGGCTGGAGACCACCGACGCGTCCGTGTCCGGCTTCATCACCGGCATGTACGTCGTCCTGACCCCCGTCCTGGGGGCGGTGCTGCTGCGGCAGCGGACGCCCGCGACGACGTGGGTGGCGGTGGCGCTGGCCACCACCGGGTTGGCCGTCTTGAGCCTGCGCGGCCTCGCCGTCGGGACCGGTGAGCTCGTCACCCTCGCGTCGGCGCTGGTGTACGCACTGCACATCGTCGGTCTCGGCGCGTGGTCGACGCAGCGCGACGCCCTCGGCCTGTCGACCGTGCAGATGCTCGCCATCGCCGCGGTGTGCGTCGCCGGCGCGGCGCCGGGCGGCGTCGTCCTGCCCCCGGACGGCGCGTCCTGGGCGGCGGTGCTCTACATGGCGCTGGTGGCCGGTGCCGGCGCGCTCATCGTGCAGACGTGGGCGCAGGCGCACCTGACCGCGACCAGGGCCGCGATCGTCATGACGACCGAGCCGGTGTTCGCGGCCGTGTTCGCCGTGCTGCTGGGTGGGGAGTCCCTCACGGCGCGGCTCCTGGCGGGCGGCAGCCTGGTCCTGCTGGCGATGTACGTCGCCGAGCTCGGGCCACGGCTCGCCGCCAGACGGGCCGGACGGCGCGCCCGCGAGCCGCTGGCCGTCGAGGACCCGCCGTCGGAGGCGCTGCACCACGAGCCCTGACATGCCGTGGGGGCAGCGTCGGCGTATCAGGGGCACGCGTTCGCTGCTCATCTGCCCCGGCAGCGTGCCCGTGGGTGGCACGGCCGAGGGAGCGGACATGAGGAACGCGTTCGTGGGCACGCGGCGACGGCTGGGGCTGGCCGCCGCGGGGATGACCGGGCTGGCGCTGGTGGCGGCGGGGACGACGGCCGCTCCGGCGACCGCGATCCCCCTGTGCGACGTCCCCGAGCCGCCGCCGGTCTGCGACCCCTTCCCCGACCCCGAGCCGGACCCCAGCCCCTCGCCGACACCGACGCCCGTCACGAGGGCCGAGCTGGTCGGTGTGCAGCTGAACGGTCAGCGGTCGATCTACATCCAGGGTGCCTACGGGTACGCGCAGACCTACTCCGCCCGCATCGAGATCCGCCGCACCTCCGGCACGGGACCCGTCACGCTCGGGCCGTTCTGGCTGTGGGAGCGCGACGGCTCCCTGTCGAACGGGGACTTCCTCAACCGGATGGGCGACAGCTACCTCGGCGACGGCACCGGGTACGTCACGTTCGCGCCTGGGGAGACCGTCAAGTACCTCTACGGGCGGCTGAACTGCAAGGGCGACGCCGCCCGCCCCGACGAGAGCACCGTGTTCGGGGTGAACCCCGGTGGCGCGGAGGTCTCCAGCGGCGAGGGGTACGACCACTGGATCCTCGGGATCAACCCGGCCGAGGTGAACGTCCACTGGGGCGTCCCGGGCGCACCGCGGGACGTGTCGAACGAGCTGTCGGTGCGTTGCATCGTGCCGTACTACGGCTGAGCGTCGGACCGACCTGTCCGCGCCCGGCCGCGTCGCGTGGCGTCGCGTCGCTACCGTGGCGGGTGTGGACGACGGACGTCGAGGACCGCCGCGGGCGACCGCGGCGGTCTTCGACGACGCCGCTGCGACGTACGACGCGACCGGCACACCGTGGTTCGGCCCACTCGCCGTCCGGCTCGTCGAGCACGTGCAGCCGGCGCCCGGGGGCCGCGTGCTCGACATCGGGACCGGCAGGGGTGCGGTCCTGCGAGCCGCCTCCGACGCCGTCGGACCGAGCGGGCTCGTCGTCGGGATCGACCTGTCGCGGGAGATGGCCGCCAGGACCTCGGCCCAGCTGGTGACGGAGCCGGTGAGCACCCCCGCGGCCGTGGTCGTCGCCGACGCCGTCTACCCGCCGGTCGCCAGCGGCTTCGACGCGGTCCTCGGAGGCAGCGTCGCCCAGTTCCTGCCGGAGCCGGAGGCGGCGCTTCGCTCGTGGGCCGCCCTGGTCCGGTCCGGTGGTCGACTGGGGCTGAGCTGGTGGGTGAGCGAGGACGAGCGGTTCTCGGACCTCGAGGCCGCGGTCCTCCGGCACGTGCCCTCGCGGGCCCGTACCGCTCGGCCCTTCGCCGGTGACGTCGCAGCCACCGACGCACTCGTCGCCAGCGCAGGGTGGACGGGCGTCAGGACGGCGGTGGACGCGCACGAGACGGTGTTCGCCGACGTCGACGCCTGGTGGCGATGGACCTGGTCGCACGGCCAGCGGCGCGCGTGGGAGGCGGCCGCTGACTTCGAGGCGCTGCGCCGGGACGTCGACGCCGAGCTGGATCGGCTCATCGAGCCCGACGGCTCGTTGCGCTACCGCCCGCAGGCGGGGTTCACCACGGCCACGCGCGGTGGCTCGGACCGTCAGACCATCAGGTCCTCCCAGACGAGTGGTGTCGTCACCCCGGACTCCCAGTCCCGCCGCAGGATGCCGTAGGCCACCGAGGCGACCGGCTCGCCCCCCTCGACGGGCCAACCCTCCCGGTAGTGCGCCTCCTTCAGCCAGCCGCACCGCACGAACGTCTTACGCATCGCGATGTTGTCTTCACGGGTCTGGCCCTCGAACCGGTTGACGTCCGCCATGGTCTCGAAGACCAACGCCGTCGCTACCCGCAGCGCGTCGAGCCCCAGACCTCGACCGCGCACCGGGCCGTCCAGCCTGAGGTCGAACAGCGGTGCCCGGTCCGTGAGGTCCTCGAGCCTGAGCACCCCGATCCGGCCCAGGTCAGGGTGCTCGACCCAGTAGGCCTCGTTGTCCTCGGATCGGTAAGCGCCGTCGTGGATGGCCCGCTCGACGTCCTGCGCGGTCGGCCGGGTCCGGACGTGGAACGGGAACTCGTTGCGCGTCATGAAGTCCACGAGCGCGGGGCGGTCGGCGCCGTCCGGGTCGAGACGCGTCAGCGAAGTCGTCACGGTCGACCAGCGTAGGTGCCCCGAGCCGCACGCCGGGCGGGCTGGTGAGCGGGTGGTCGACAGCGCGGAGCCGCCTCGGCCTTGGACGGGATGCGGCTGCGGCTGCGGCTGCGGCTGCGGCAGAGTGGACGGGCGGCCGCCACGGTGACGCCGCGTCGCTCCGTTCTGCCGGACGAGGCCTCGCAAGACCTGCCGTCGTCGTACCGCACTCGCGTGCCTGGTCGTCGGCGCGACCGCGCCACTGAACCCGAACAGCGTTCGCCAGGCGACGGGGGCCGGCGGTTCGCCTGCGCAGACCTGCTCACCGAGCACTGACCCGTCCAGCGGAACTCATCCCTCGAAGGACCTCACACAGAGCCTCAGCGTCCTCGACGAGGACGCTGAGGTCGCGCGTCGCGTAGCCGAGGACCAGCGCTGGTGCGTGACGTCGGCTCTCCTGCGACCAGGTGTAGTCCCCGATGGTCCGGACGGTGATGCCGCAGCCGGCGGCGGCGGCCCGCGCGTCGTCCTCGCTGACCCCGGTGGGGAGGTCGACGACGAGGTGGGCGCCGGCCTCGTCGCCACGCACGAGCAGACCGTGCGCCGACAGCACGCCCACCAGGGCGCCTCGCGCGGCGGCGTGCACCCGACGGGCGCGGCGCACCTCGCGGTCCAGCTCGCCGGAGCGCACGAAGCGGCCCAGGGCAGCGGCGAGCAGCGGGTGCGCGACCTCGTGCGCGCGGGCTCCAGCGGCCAGCGTGGACACGACGTCGGTCGGGGCGACCAGCCAACCCAGCCTGCTGCCGTGGCCCAGCACCTGGCTGGTCGTGCCGAGGTGCACCACCCGGTCCGCGGCGAGTGACGCCAACGGCGGCAGCGGCCCGACGTCGTACCGGAACTCGCCGTCGTACTCGTCCTCGACCACCCAGAAGCGTTCTGCGGCAGCGCGTTCGAGCAGCTCACGTCGACGGTCGAGGCGCATCCGCCCACCGAGCGGGAACTGGTGGGCGGGTGAGCAGAGCACCGCGCTCACGCCCTCCGGGACCGTCTCGACCACCAGCCCGCCGCCGTCCACCGCGACGGGCACGCAGGTGGCACCGGCATCGGCGAGGGCCGAACGACCTCGCCCGTACCCCGGGTTCTCGACGGCCACCCGTGGGCGCTGACGGGCGCCGCCGAGCAGGACCCGACCGACCAGTCCGAGCGCCGCCGTCGTCCCGGCGGTGAGCAGCACCTGGCCCGCACCGACGGCCAGGCCCCGCGTGCGACGCAGGTGCTCGGCCACCGCGGCGCGAGCCGGTTCGGGACCGGCCGCGGGGAAGGCGGTGAGCGGGTCCTCACGCGATGCGGCGGCCAGAGCCCGGCGCCACGCCCGCTCCCCCGCCGGGGACGGCCTGCGCACGCCGAGGTCGAAGGCGTCCCGACCCCGGCTCGTCGCGGCCGGCGCGACGACGTCGACCGGTGGCGCGGATCGCAGCGGCGACCCCTCGGCCACGTAGGTGCCCGAGCCGTGCCGGCCGACGAGGTAGCCCTCGGCGTGCAGCTGGTCGTAGCCGGTGGAGACGACGATCCGGCTGGTACCGAGCGCGGCGGCGAGCCTCCGGGACGACGGCACCCGCTGGCCGGGGGCGAGCCGGCCGTCGTCCACGGCGGCTCGCACGCCGTCGGCGACCTGACGCCACAGCGGCACGTCCGACCCGTCGTCGAGGACCAGTGGCAGGTCGACGTCCACACCGCCCCCAAGTGGCCTGATCGGATCACACCGGAATGGACCTGTCGCCCAGTCCACTACGACCGTACCGTCCTGCTCGTGACCGACACCGCCGTTCCCACCACGACCTTCTCGCAGCCGCCCTCGTCCCTGGAGACCGAGCGCACGCGGCTGGGCCGCAGCCGCCACCGCGGGACCTTCGAGCGCGACGCCGTCCACGCCGTCCTGGACGCGGCGCTGGTCTGCCACGTCGGCGTCACCGCACCGCACGGCCCGCTGGTGCTGCCGACCGTCCACGGCCGCGAGGGTGACACCGTGTACCTGCACGGGTCGGTCGCCGCGCGCTGGTTCGACGCCGCCGGGACCGACGTGTGCCTGACCGCCACCGTCGTCGACGGGGTGGTGCTGGCCCGATCCGGATTCCACCACTCGATGAACTACCGCAGCGTCGTCGTCCTGGGCCGGGCGCGCGCGGTCACGGAGCCGGAGGAGGTGGAGCGGGCGTTGCGCGTCATCACCGACCACGTGGTGCCGGGCCGCTGGGACGCCGTGCGCGCACCGAACCGCAAGGAGCTCGCCGGGACGGCCGTGCTGGCGCTCGACCTGGTCGAGGCGTCGATGAAGACGCGCAGCGGTCCCCCGGTGGACGAGCCGGAGGACCACGGGCCCGACGCCGCGTGGGCCGGCGTCCTGCCGGTCGCGACGGTGTTCGGCGACCCGGTCCCGGACGACGACACGACCGTCGAAGTACCGTCGCACGTCACCGCCGTCGCCGGCCGCCCCACCACCGAGCGCCACCTCTCCGCGGGGGTTACCCCGAGCACCTGATCACTCGAGCTGCAAGATCGTCAGACAGGATCGGCTGCTATCACGACCACGAACGTCTGACGATCTTGCGGGAGGGCGGCGGTGGAAGGCTCACTCCTGGTAGGAGTACCGCTCCTCGCGCCACGGGTCGCCGACGGCGTGGTAGCCGCGCTGCTCCCAGAACCCGCGCACCGGCCCGCTGAGGTACTCCAGGCCACGCAGCCACTTGGGGCCCTTCCACGCGTAGAGGTGCGGGACGACGAGGCGCGCGGGCCGGCCGTGCTCGGGTGACAGCTCCGCCCCGTCCACGTGCGTCGCGATGACGGCCCGGGGACTGAGGACGTCCTCCATCCGCAGCAGCGCGGAGTACCCGTACTCGGCCCAGGCGAGGACGTGGGTCACCGTGTCGGCCGGCGGGACGAGGTCCAGCAGCGTCCGCACCAGCACGCCCTCCCAGCGCCGGTCGAGGACCGACCACTTGGTCACGCAGTGCACGTCCCCGAGGACGGTGGCGCGGGGCAGGGCGAGGAACTCCTCCAGCCCGAACCGGGCGTCGCGACCGTCACGGGTCGCACCGGTGACGGCGAGCGTCCACGTCTCGGGCCGGAACCGGGGCACGCGCCCGTAGTGCTGGACCGTCAGCCGGTCGGCCCGGCGCTGACCGGGTGGCAGGACGCGTGGGAGCCCGTCGGGCACCGTCCGCGGTCCCGTCATCGACCGTCGTCCGCCGGCTGCTCGTCCTGCAGGATCTCGCTCATGACCGACGCAGCGTAGGCGACGGCCTCGTCGTCGACGTCGAGGTGGGTGACCAGCCGCGCGACGCGGCGACCCAGGACGCTGACCAGCACCCCGCGCTCCCCCGCGCGGCGGGCGAGCCCGGCGGCGTCGTCGACGTCCAGCACGACGATGTTGGTCTCGACGGCGTCGGCGTCCACGCAGCCCGGACGGGCGGTCGCGCAGGCCGTGGCGAGGTCACGGGCGCGGCGGTGGTCGTCGGCGAGGCGCTCGACGTGGTGGTCGAGGGCGTGGTGGCCGGCGGCGGCGAGGATCCCGACCTGGCGCATTCCGCCGCCGAGCCGCTTGCGGCGCACGCGGGCCTCGGCGACCTGCTCCCGGGAGCCGGTCAGCACCGACCCGACCGGGGCACCCAGTCCCTTGCTCAGGCACACCGACACCGTGTCCGCGCAGGCCCCGTACTCCACCAGGGGCGTCCCGGTCGCCACGTGCGCGTTCCACAGCCGGGCGCCGTCGAGGTGGACGGCGACCCCCGCGTTCGCGGTGAGCTTGCGCAGCCGCTGCAGCTCCTCCAGCGGCTGCACGACCCCGCCACCGAAGTTGTGGGTGTTCTCGACAGCCACGGCTGCAGTGGACACCTGGTACGGACCGGCGTCGGGCACGAGCATCAGGGCGACGACGTCCGCGTCGAGCCGGCCGGTCGGGCGGCCGGGGACGACGGCCGGCCACGTCCGCGTCGTCACCCCCGCGACCGCGGCGTGGGCACCGAGCTCGGCCCGCACGACGTGCGCGAGCGCGTCGCACAGCAGCTCGCGCCCGGGCGCCACGTGCAGGCTGACGCCGAGGACGTTGGCGAGCGACCCGGTGGGGGTGAACAGCGCCGCCTCGTGCCCGAGCAGCGCGGCGACGCGCTCCTCCAGGGCGTTGACGGTGGGGTCCTCACCGAAGACGTCGTCACCGACGGGCGCCTGCGCCATCGCCTCCCGCATCGCGGGGGTGGGCCGGGTGACGGTGTCGGAGCGCAGGTCGACGGGCACGCCGGCGTCCGTACCCCGCAACGAGTCGGCCACGCGTCAGCGGTTCCCGAGCATGTCCGCGACGAGGAACGCCAGCTCCAGCGACTGCTGGTGGTTCATCCGCGGGTCGCACAGGGTCTCGTAGCGCGTCGCCAGCCGGGCGTCGTCGATCTTCTCGACGCCGCCGAGGATCTCGGTGACGTCGTCCCCGGTCAGCTCGACGTGCACGCCACCGGGCACGGTGCCCAGGCCGCGGTGCACCTCGAAGAACCCGCGCACCTCGTCGATGACGTCGTCGAAGCGGCGCGTCTTGTACCCGCTCGGGGAGGAGAACGTGTTGCCGTGCATGGGGTCGGTCACCCAGGTGACCTGCGCGCCGGAGGCCGTGACCTTCTCGACCAGCGGGGGCAGGGCGTCGCGGATCGTGCCGGCGCCCATCCGCGTGATGAACGTCAGCCGCCCCGGCTCGCGGGTCGGGTCGAGCTTGTCGATGAGCGCGAGCGCGTCGTCCGGCGACGTCGTCGGCCCGAGCTTGACCCCGATCGGGTTGCGGACCCGGGACAGGAAGTCGACGTGCGCGCCGTCGAGCTGGCGGGTGCGCTCGCCGATCCACAGGAAGTGCGCGCTGACGTCGTACGGCAGGCCGGTGCGCGAGTCGATCCGGGTCAGGGCGCGCTCGTACTCCAGCAGCAGCGCCTCGTGGCTGGAGAAGAACTCCACCGTCCGCAGCGCGTCGAAGTCGGCGCCGCAGGCGGTCATGAACGACATGGCGCGGTCGATCTCGGCGGCGAGCGCCTCGTAGCGGGCGTTCGCGGAGTTGCCGACGAAGCCGCGGTTCCACTCGTGCACCTGGCGCAGGTCGGCGAAACCACCCTGGGTGAACGCGCGGATGAGGTTCAGCGTCGACGCGGACGTCTGGTACATCCGCAGCAGCCGGCGCGGGTCCGGGACGCGGGACGCCTCGGTGAAGTCGTAGCCGTTGACGGCGTCACCCCGGTACGCGGGCAGCGTCACGCCGTCGCGGGTCTCGAGGTCGCTGGACCGGGGCTTGGCGAACTGCCCGGCCATCCGCCCGAGCTTGATCACCGGCATGCTCGCGCCGTAGGTGAGGACGACGGCCATCTGCAGGACCGTCTTGATCCGGTTGCGGATCCGGTCGGCGGTGGCGTCGGCGAACGTCTCGGCGCAGTCCCCACCCTGCAGCAGGAACGCCTTGCCCTGGGCCGCCTCGGCGAGCCGGTCGCGGAGCTTGTCCGCCTCACCGGCGAACACCAGCGGCGGCTGGGCGGCGAGCTCGGCATACACCTCGTCCAGGACGGCACGGTCGGGCCAGGTCGGCTGCTGCTGCGCGGGCAGCGACCGCCAGGCGTCGAGGTCGTGGTCGAGGTGCGTGCTCACGCCATCCAGGGTAAGCGCCGTCCGGCGGCCTGGTGCCCGCGCGTCCGCTGGCCGGACAGGCGCGCGAGCGGTGCCGATCACCTGCCGATCTCCCTACGATGGCGCCATGACCGTCCGCCGCGTCGCCCTGCTCACCGCGGGGGGTTTCGCCCCCTGCCTGTCGTCCGCCGTCGGCGGCCTCATCGAGCGCTACACCGAGGTCGCCCCCGACGTCGAGATCATCGCCTACCGGCACGGCTACCACGGCCTGCTGACCGGGACGAAGGTCGTCGTGGACGACGAGGCGCGCGCCCGCGCGTCCGTGCTGCACCGCTTCGGGGGCTCCCCGATCGGCAACAGCCGCGTGAAGCTCACGAACGACGAGGACTGCCGCAAGCGGGGGCTGATCTCCGAGGGCCAGACCGCGCTGAAGGTCGCCGCCGAGCGGCTCGAGGCGGACGGCGTCGACGTCCTGCACACCATCGGCGGCGACGACACGAACACGACCGCGGCCGACCTGGCCCGGTACCTGCAGGAGCACGGCTACGGCCTGACGGTCGTGGGGCTGCCGAAGACGATCGACAACGACATCGTCCCGGTCGGGCAGAGCCTCGGGGCGTGGACGGCGGCCGAGCAGGCGTCGCTGTTCGCGCAGAACGTGCTGGCGGAGAACGGGTCCAACCCGCGGATGCTCATCGTCCACGAGGTGATGGGCCGCGGGTGCGGGTGGCTGACCGCGGAGGCCGCGCGCCGGTACACCGCCTGGCACGCCGAGCAGGAGTGGGTGCCGAGCATCGGCCTGTCCCCCGAGCGCTGGGCCGTGCACGCCGTGTACGTGCCGGAGCTGCACGTCGACCTGGACGCCGAGGCGGAGCGCCTGCGCGCCGTGATGGACGAGGTCGGCTGCGTCAACATCTTCCTGTCCGAGGGCGCCGGGGTGTCCGACATCGTCGCCCAGCTGGAGGCCGCCGGCGAGGAGGTCGCCCGCGACCCGTTCGGGCACGTCAAGCTCGACACCATCAACCCGGGCAAGTGGTTCGCGAAGCAGTTCGCGAAGCGGCTCGGAGCGGACAAGACGATGGTGCAGAAGTCCGGGTACTTCTCGAGGTCGGCGGCCCCGAACGACGAGGACCTGGCGCTGATCCGGTCGATGACCGACCTGGCCGTCGACTGCGCCCTGCGCGGCGAGGCGGGGCTGATCGGCCACGACGACGACCGCGACGGCGAGCTACGGGCGATCGAGCTGGACCGGGTCGCCGGCGGCAAGCCGTTCGACACGAGCGTCGCGTGGTTCGGCGAGCTGCTCGACGGGATCGGCCAGCCGCGCCCGGCTGACTGACGGGTTCGACGGTGCGCCGGGTGGGCGTCGACCCGGAATAGCCCCCGGCCGAGTGCCCTAGCCGTCTCAGCGGGGAGGAGCCTCCTGCGATGAGGCGGATCCATGCACCGCCATCAGCTCCACCCGTCGACCATCGGGATCGAGGACGACCGCGCGGTAACCCCACGGTCCCGCCGCGGGGGCACGGTGCAGGACACCACCTGCAGCCACGGCGGCGTCCGTTGCTGCCTGGACGTCGTCCACGTCGAACCCGATCCGCGTCCCGTCGCCGCTCGGCTCACCGAAGCCCGCCGGACCGTGCAGCTCCATGACCACGTCACCCACCGACGCGCTGAAGTGCTCGGGGACGCCGGGGTGCTCCTCCGCCTCGAACACCAGCCCGAGCGCCTCGTAGAACGCCCTGCACTCCTGCCAGCGCCTGCACTTCAAGGACACGAAGCTGACCTTCACGTGGGGCAGTATGACGTGGCGTCGACCGTCCTCAGCGACGCTCCTTCCTTCGCCACGGGTGCCTGGTTAGGGTCGGCGACCATGGCGACCCGTGCGGCAGTGCTGGCGATCGACGAGGGCACGACCGGCGTCACGGCGCTGGTCGTGGACGACGAGGCGCGGGTCGTCGCCAAGGGGTACGAGGAGTTCCCGCAGCACTTCCCGCGGCCGGGGTGGGTCGAGCACCAGCCGGAGGAGATCTGGCAGGCCACGCTCAGCGCCTGCCGGGACGCCCTGGACGCCGCCGACGCGGCGGTCGACGGTGGCGTCGAGGTGAGGGCCGTCGGGATCACCGACCAGCGCGAGACCGCGGTGCTGTGGGACCGCGAGTCGCTGGCGTCCCCACGCCGGGCAGTCGTGTGGCAGGACCGCCGGTCCGCGCGCATGTGCACCGACCTCCGGGACGCCGGCCACGAGGACCGGGTGGCCGAGGTCACCGGCCTGCGGATCGACCCGTACTTCACGGCGACGAAGCTGCGGTGGTTGGCGGAGAACGACCGCCGGTCCTGGGCGGGCGTGGAGGACGGGTCCGTGGCCGTCGGGACCGTCGACGCCTACCTGGTCGCCCGTCTGTCCGGCGGGGCCCGGCACGCCACGGACGCCTCGAATGCGTCGCGCACGCTGCTGCTCGACATCACGACCGGCGAGTGGTCCGACGAGATGTGCGAGCTGTTCGGCGTCCCCCGGCCGGCGCTGCCGGAGGTCGTCCCGAGCTGGGGCGAGGTGGCGCGCACGGACCCGCGGTCGTTCCTCGGGCTGGACGTGCCGGTTGCCGGCATCGCGGGAGACCAGCAGGCGGCGCTGTTCGGCCAGGCCTGCTACTCGGTCGGCGACACCAAGTGCACGTACGGCACGGGGTCGTTCGTGCTCGTGAACACCGGGGACCAGGTGGTGCCGTCACGGCCGGGCGACCCGTCGGGCGGGCTGCTGTCGACGATCGCGTGGATGGCGCCGGACGGGGAGCTGACGTACGCCCAGGAGGGGTCGATCTTCGTCACCGGTGCGGCGGTGCAGTGGCTGCGGGACGGGTTGCAGGTGATCGGCAACGCCGCCGAGTCCGAGGCGATCGCCAGGACGGTGCCGGACACCGGCGGCGTGGTGTTCGTCCCCGCCCTCACCGGGTTGGGCGCCCCCGAGTGGGACCCGCAGGCCCGCGGGCTCATCGCCGGCATCACCCGAGGGACGACCAGGGCGCACATCGTCCGCGCGACGCTCGAGGCGATCGCCTACGAGGTGCGGGACGTCGTCGCCTCGATCGAGACGGACGTGCCGGTGCTGCGCGTGGACGGCGGCGCGTGCGACAACGACTTCCTCATGCAGCTGCAGGCCGACCAGCTCGGCGTCCCGGTGGAACGGCCCGAGGTCCAGGAGACCACCGGGCTGGGCGCGGCGATGCTCGCGGGCCTGGGCTGCGGCCTGTGGTCCTCCCGCGAGGAGCTCGCCGGGGTGTGGCAGCTGGAGCGTCGGTTCGAACCCGGTGAGCGGGACGACGCCGCGTACCGGCGGTGGCGCGAGGCGGTGCAACGGTCCAAGGGCTGGGCCGACCTGGTCGACTGACTCCTCACCGGAGCCCGGGGAGTCAGGGCCCGGCCACGTCCAGCCCGGGCAGCCCGTCGATGCTGCGGGCGTTCTTCTGCGCGCGGTAGGCGTCCATGCCGTCCGGGCCCTTCTTCACGGCGTGCAGGCGCAGCAGGTCGCGGTCCTGGGTGACGACGTCCATCACCGGCGTGCCGTAACCGCACGCCTCGCTCACCCGCTCCACCTCGACGGTGACGACGGCCCGGGTGGCGACGTTCGCGGGGTGCCGTGCCGCGACGTCCGTGAACTCGGCCGTCCCCGGCAGGTGCACCTGGCCCTGCCCGTGCAGGCGCACCACGCGCGGACGGCGGTCGAACGACGTGAACATGACGCACACCCGGCCGTTCTCGCGCAGGTGCGCGATCGTCTCCACGCCGCTGCCGGTCAGGTCCACCCACCCCACCCGCCGCGGTCCGAGGACGGACAAGCAGCCGCCGCCGCGCGCGGACACGTTCACGTGGCCGTCGGCGCCCAGCGGTGCGGTCGCGACGAACCACACCGGTTGCGCCTCGATCCAGCGCCCGAGCGTGTCGTCGATGCCGTCGAGGACCTTTCCCATGGCCGCAACCTAGGGGCTCGACGGCCCGCTGGTTCGCGGCGCCCGCCATCCGGGCGCACCGCCTGACGGGCACGTCCGCTGCGCGCGCGCCCGACCGGTGGTGTGATCGACCCATGCGGATCTTCTTCACCGGGGCCAGCGGCAAGGCCGGCCGGCACGTCGCGACCTACCTGGCCGAGCAGGGCCACCAGGTCACCAACGCCGACCTGGTGCCCCTGGGTCACCCGGCCGTCGCCGACCTGCGGGTCGACCTCACCGACGCCGGCCAGACCTACTCGGCGCTGGCAGGGCTGGCGAGGTTCGAGGAGCTCGACCTGGAGTCGAAGCCCGCGTACGACGCCGTCGTGCACTTCGCCGCGGTGCCGGCGATCCTGTTGACGTCCGACGCCAGGACCTACGAGACCAACGTGCTCAGCACGTACAACGTGCTCGAGGCCGCGACACGGCTCGGCGTCCGCAAGGTCGTCTTCGCGTCCTCGGAGACGACGTACGGGATCTGCTTCGCCCAGGGCGAGCGGCGACCGCGGTACCTGCCGGTGGACGAGGACCACCCGACCGTGCCCGAGGACTCCTACGCCATGTCCAAGGTGGCCAACGAGGTGACGGCGCGGTCGTTCCAGGCGCGCACCGGCGCCGACGTGTACGGCCTGCGGATCAACAACGTCATCGAGCCGCACGAGTACGCCGAGATGTTCCCGGCCTTCCTCGCCGACCCGTCGCTGAGGCGCCGCAACGTGTTCGGCTACATCGACACCCGGGACCTCGGTCAGCTGGTGCGACGCTGCCTGGAGGTCGACGGCCTCGGCTACGAGGTCTTCAACGTCGCCAACGCGGACACGTCCGTCGCCCTGACGAGCGAGGAGGTCCGGGACCGCTTCTACGACGGCGTGGAGCTGCGTCGTCCGATGGGCCGTGACGAGACCTTCTACTGCATCGACAAGGCTCGAGAGCTCCTCGGGTACGCGCCGCAGCACTCGTGGCGCGACGTCCTCCCCGTTCACCGCTAGGCACCGTCCCACAACCACTCGTCAGGGAGGCCCCGTGTACGCGCGCAGCATGGCCTGGTCCGGGAGCGACGACGCGCTGGGCCGCCTCGTGGAGCGGCTCTCCGACGACGTCGCACCCGCGTGCCGCGAGGTACCTGGACACGGCTGGGTGACCGCCGTCCGCATGGACGGCGAGGACGCCGTCACCGTCACCAGCTTCTGGGAGTCCGCGGACGCCGCCGCGCCGGGTGGGGTCGGCGAGCAGCGGCTCTCCGTCCTCGGCGGGGTCGACGGCTGCGTGGTCGTCAGCAGCAGCCGGTACGACGTCCGGCACGTCCTGCGTCACGGGGCGACGCTGCCGGGCTTCGTCGTCAGCGCCGCGTCGTTCCCCTACGACGCGGGCCGGGAGGACGAGGCGGTGCGCTGGGCCACGGAGGTCTCGCAGGACGCCGCGGCGCTACCCGGCTTCACGTACGGCGTCGTCGAGCTCGCCGACGGACCGCGCGTCATCAGCGTGACGACCTGGCGGAGCCGACCGGCCTTCGACTCGGCGGAGCCGATGCTGCGTCAGCGGTACGACCACGCACCGGACGCGGTCGACACCAGCGACCGCCAGTGGCGGCGAGGCACCGTCGTGTTCAGCTCCAGCGGCGACCCCGCCTGATCGGTGCCTCCCGTGGCAGACGCGGTGGGAGCGTCCGAGGGTCCGTTCGTGCTCGTCATCGGACTCGACCCCTTCCGGGTGCCTGGCCCCTGGGACCCGCAGCCCGTCGCTGCGGCGATCGAGACGGGCATGCGCACGCTGGCCGACGACGGCTACGTCGCCGAGACCTGCCTTGTCGGGCTGGACGGCGGCACCGACGTCGTCGCCGAGGTGGTCACCGCGCTCACCTCCCGTCCCTGGAGCTGCGTGGTCGTCGGCGGTGGCCTGCGCACGGACGACGACCAGCTGGAGCTCTTCGAGGCGGTCGTCAACCTGGTCAGGCGCCACGCACCGCAGGCGGCCATCGCCTTCAACAGCCGCCCGGACGACCTGGCACGTGCCGTGGCACGGTGGGTCCCGGCGGGCGGCGAGGCCCCGTAACGGCAGGGCCGCCGCCGCTCACCTCTCGGCGAGAACCGCTCGCAGGCGGCGGTGGTCGCCATCCGACAGTCCTGTCAGCGGTACCTGCCGACCGTCCCGCATCTTCAGGCGGACCGTGCGCTGGCCACCGGCCGGGTCGACGGTGACGTCGAGGACGTCGTCCCACGGCAGCAGCCGGCTCCCGCCCCACCTCCTGACCTGCCGGACCCCTTCGGTGTCGACCGCGGTCCACAGGTACTGGCGGCACCAGAAGCCGATCGACCCCAGGGCCACCGGGCACGCCGTCGCGACACCAGCGACCACCGCGACCGGGAACCGATCCATTCCCGTGAACAGCAGGTCGACGAGCACCACTCCCACGACGGCGCACAGGAACGCCCCGAACGTCAGCGCCACCTCACTCCGCCCGATGTGCGGCGCGGTCTTCGGCGGTCGGTCCCTCATGCCGTCGAGTGTGCCGCAGGTGCCCACGTCAGGTGAGAGATCAAGCACCGTCACTCACTCACTCGCCGTCGACGACCACGTCGACCGACGGCACGCCCCGCAGCTCGCCCAGCCGGACCGCCGGCTCCTGAACCCCCTCGCGGACGACTGCCGTGAGCCGTTCCCACGGTGAGACGGCCACCGTCAGCCGGCGACCCGAGGCCCGTGGCCGCCAGGTGCCGACGAGCCGCTCACCCGCGAGGACGGCGCCCGGACGGCCCAGCACCGGCCACAGCTCCTTGTGCCGGGACGCCGGCGCGATGACGTCCCGGTCCCGCCCCTGCAGGTAGAGGTCGTACGGGCCGACCAGCCGGACCCGGTGCGCGTCGAACGGCTCCGCGCCCACGAGCGCAGCGAGGTCGTCCGCCAGCACCCAACGCCGGTCGGGCTCGGCCGCCACACCGTCGTGGTCCGGCACCACGTCGACGGGCACCGCCTCCTGCGGCCACCGGCGCTTGACCTCCGCGACCGGTGCGTCGAGGTAGGCGGCGACCTGCTTCGGCGTCGCCGGACCGAGCAGGTGCAGGTACAGCCGGACGACGTCCCACTCCCCCGGCACCTCGTCGACCGGACGGAAACCCCGCATCGGCTGCAGCACCGGTGGGGACGTCCGCGGCTGCAGCTCCAGCCCGGCGCGCAGGGCCGCGAACCGGAACGGCTGCTCGTACAGGTGCCTGGCCCTGCACGGCCTGCAGTCGCGCAGGTACGGCTCGGGCACCACCTCGGCCAGCCGCCCCGACACCTCGCCCTTGACCATCGGCTCGCGAACGAGGTCCCGCATCAGCCCGGCGATGACGTCCAGCGCCTCCAGCACCGGGATCCCCGCCTCCCGCAACGGCTTCGACGCGTCGAAGACCCGCTTCGCGGCGTCCGACTCGGAGAACGGCTGCACCGCTCCTGCGACCACCGGCAGGTCCGCGCGACGGTGCACGTGCGGTGCCCCGCGCAGCGTCCACACCGTCACCAGCGACTCCGAACGGATGTCCTCCACCGGGACGCCGCGCACGGCGAGCGCCCACGGGGCGCCGTCCGGGCCGGTGTCCTGGACACCGATCGACAGGGCCGCCGTGTCGTCGAGGCTCCCTGTGTCGCGGTCGAGCTGCTGGACCAGGTACCGGCGCGTCAGCGCCTGCCGTCCGGTCACCACGGGGACGTCGTCGGCCATGACCGCACGCTACGACCCGACGGTGACAGCACGCAGCGGTCGGAGCAGGATGCGCTCGTGAGCCCCCCAGCCCACCGGGTTCGAGGTCGAGCTCGTCGCGGACGACGCGACCTGACGACGTGGCGCGGGACCTTGGTCCTCTGGGTCCGGGTCCCGTTCGGCGGTCCACTGGACCGGTGAACACGACCGAGGTCCTGCTGCACTGGCTGCCGCTCGGCGCGGGTGGGCACGTCGTCCGCCGCAACGGCCGCGCGTACGAGCGCCTCGTCGCCCGGCGCGAGCACCGCCCGCCGGCGGACCTGTACCACTGCGCGCTCACGACCCGCGTGGACGACGTCGCGCACGTCCTCGAGGTGGCACCGGCGTGGGGTGGGTCGGCCGTCGTCGCCGGGGTGGACCGCGGCGCGGTGGTCACCGGCCCCGTCGGCTTCCGCTCGCTCGGCCGGTCGGTGCTGTTCCGCTACGAGGTGCGGTGCTGGCGGGACGGCGTGGTCCCCGACCTCGACGCGCAGGTCGGCCCACCCGTCCGCCTGGACGACGACCCCGACCGCGCCCGCCGGTTGCTGGCCCTCGCGCCGACCGTGCCGGCGCTGACGTGGGGGCGGGACGAGACGCGCACCGGCGAGATGTGGAACAGCAACTCGGTGGTCGCCTGGCTGCTCGCCCGGGCCGGTTACCCCGTCGCCGACCTGGCGCCGCCACGCGGCGGGCGCGCCCCCGGCTGGGGTGCGGGGGTCGCGCTCGCGGGCCGCTGCCTGCCGGCGGGTCGACTCACCCGCCGGCACTCCCTGGTCCCCGCGTGCTGACGTCGTCCCCGTGCGGCACGGTCAGGGTTCCACGACCTGCCCGGTCTCGACGTCCGTCACCGTGATCGCCTCGGCCGGGCAGGAGGCGGCGGCGTCCAGGACGGACTCGTCGGGGGCGAACGTCCCCTCGACCGCGCGTGAGCGGTTCCCCTCGGCGGGCTGGAACCGGTGCGGCGCCAGCGCCACGCAGCTGCCCGAGCCGATGCACTCCGGCCCGACCTCCGCCCGCCACGCGCCGCCCACGGGCGCCGTCACCACGTCACCGGCATCGTCTGCAGGCTGCGCACGACCATCCCGGGCTTGAACACCAGCTCGGACTCGGGGACGGCGAGCCGCAGGCCGGGCAGCCGGGTCACCAGACCTCTGAGTGCCTCCTGGAGCTCCGCGCGGGCGAGCTGCGCCCCCAGGCAGTGGTGCACGCCCGCACCGAACGACAGGTGCGGCACGTCGGTGCGGTGCACGTCGAGCCGGTCGGGGTCGTCGAAGACCCGCGGGTCGCGGTTCCCGACGGCAGCGGCGGGCAGCACCATCGCCCCGGCGGGGACGACGATCCCGCCGAGCTCGACGTCCTCGGTCGTCACCCGCGCCAGCGCCGCCACCGAGCTGCCGAGCTGCACGAACCGCATGAGCTCCTCGACCGCCCCCGGGATCCGGTCGGGGTCGGCGCGCAGCCGGTCGAGCTCCTCCGGGTGGTGCAGCAGGGTCAGCAGACCCATGGTGATCTGGTTCGCGGTGGTCTCGTGCCCGGCGACCAGCAGGCTGAAGCAGAGGACGACGAGCTCCTGCTCGGTGAGCCTGTCCTGCTCGTCCCGGGCGGCGATCAGCGCGGTCACCAGGTCGTCGGCGGGGTGGGCGCGCTTCCCGGCGATGTGGGTGGCGAAGTACGCGCTCAGGCTGACCACGGCCTCGCGGGCCCGCTCCGGGTCGCTCTCCAACGCCCCCATCGCCGCGTCCGACCACCCGTGGAAGAGCTGCTGGTCGGACGCCGGCACACCGAGGAGCTCGCAGATCACCTGCACCGGCAGGGGCAGCGAGAAGGCCTCCACGAGGTCCACGGGCGGCTCCCGGCGCAGCAGGTCGTCGAGCAGGTCGTCCACGAGACCGGCGATGCGCGGCCGCAGGGCCTCCACCCGGCGGGCGGTGAACGCCCCGGCGACCAGGCGACGCAACCGGGTGTGCTCGGGTGGGTCCATCCCGAGGATCGTCCCGCCCAGGATGCCGGCGAGTCCTCCCTGCGACGCCTGCGCGGCGGCCGCAGCGGCCCGGCTGAACCGCGGGTCGCGGAGCACGAGGCGCACGTCCTCGTACCGGGTGACCAGGTACGCCTCTGCGCCGTCCGGGAACCGGACGCGGGCCACCGGCCGCTCCTCGCGCAGCGCACCGAACTCGGGTGCGGGGTGGTAGAGCGACGTGTCGGTGGCGATCGGCAGGTCGATCGGTGCGTCGTGCTCCTGCAGCGTCATACCGGCTCCCCAGGTCGGTGGGCCGCGTGGCGGCCCCGTCCGCGTCGACGTCCGTCCGAGCGTAGGTCGGGCCGCGCGGGCCCAACAGGTCCGCTCACGGGCAGGTCCGGGCCACCCTGCCGTCACGAGAGGCGCGAATCATCACGCCTTGCCTGCGTCCGATGGCAGCGGAGATTGCCGTTATCTGCTCTAATGGTCGAAGGGACTGCCCTAAGGAGGCGTCATGGTGCAACGAGCACTGCCCGCGAAGGTACGCCACTCCGCCAACCAGCTGGGCGAGCACCTCACCACCTGGCGGAAGCTCCAGAACCTGACCGCGGAGCAGGTCGCGGAGCGCGCTGGTCTCTCCCGCCCCACCTTGCGCAAGCTCGAGCACGGGGACGTCAGCGTGGGGATGGAGAGCTTCCTGAAGGTGCTGTGGGCCCTGGGCCAGCTGGACCGCGTGACCGAGGCCTTGGACCCGTACGAGACCGACCTAGGTCGAGCCCGCGCCGACGCCCAGCTGCCCTCGAGGGTGCGTCGGTGAACCGACCTGCCCCGGCGCAGCTCGGGGTGCACGTCGAGCTCGACGGTGCCACGGTCCGCGCTGGCCGGGCGTTCATCACCGAGCGTCGAGGAGTGGTCAGCACGACCTTCGACTACGACACGGACTACCAGCGCCGACCGGACGCCTACCCCATCAGCCCCGACCTGCCCCTCGACGCGAGCCGCCACCACGTCGCGGGCCTGCCCGGAGGCTTCGCGGACGGGGCTCCGGACCGCTGGGGGCGCAACCTCATCCGGAAGCGGCTCCTGGCCCTGGCCCGCGCCGCCGGAGGCACACCACGGTCCGTCGCCGAGGTCGACTACCTTCTGGGCGTCTCGGACCTGTCCCGTCAGGGTGCGTTGAGGTACACCACCGCCGACGGAGGGCCGTACCTCGCCGACGAGGCTGACGTCCCCAAGCTCCTCGAGCTGCCACGGCTCCTGGCCGCCGCGGACGAGGTGGCCGCAGGTGGCGAGGACATGGCCGCTGTGCAGGTGCTACTGGACGCCGGCTCCGGCTCCCTGGGTGGGGCGCGACCCAAGGCGTCGGTGCGCGCAGGCCGCCGGCTGATGATCGCCAAGTTCCCGCACCACGCGGACGAGTGGGACGTCATGGCCTGGGAGAAGACCGCCCTCGACCTGGCCGCAGCCTGCGGCGTCGACGTCCCGGAGCGCCGGCTCGTGGATGTCGGCGGCCGCTCGGTGCTGCTCCTGGACCGATTCGACCGAGCCCGTGGTGCGCGCGTCGGGTACGTCAGCGCGATGACGCTGCTGGGCGCCCAGGACGGCGGCCCGGCGGACTACCTCGAAGTCGCGGAGGCGCTCGGCGAGCACGGCGCTCGAGTGCGTGCGGACCTGTCACAGCTGTGGCGCCGTGTGGCTTTCTCCGTCGCCGTCAACAACACCGACGACCACCTGCGCAACCACGGGTTCCTCCGGGCGAGAGGCGGGTGGGTGCTGTCACCCGCCTTCGACGTCAACCCAGAGCCGGACCCGGCACGGGGCCGCGTCACCTCGATCGGTTTCGTGAACGACCCGGCCGGGTGCCGGGCGGCACTCCGGGACGTCGTCGACGCGTTCCGGCTGACGTCGGAACGCGCCGAGCAGATCTGGACCGAGGTCCGCAGGGCCGTCGCCGGGTGGCGGGACGTCGCAGAGCGCAACGGCATCCCCGCCGCGGAGCGTGACCGCTTCGCGGACGCTCTGGACCGCTTCGTCCTCGCTTCCTGAGTCCGTCAGGAGTCCGCGGCGGCCACGCGGCGGCAGGTCACCTGTCCCCGGCGGGCACCCGCTCGTACGTGACCACCTCGAACCCCTCGCGCGGCACCCGCGACACCTCGCGCCACACCGCCGGGTCCAGGCCCGGCCAGAACGTGTCGCCGTCCGGCTCGGCGTCCACCTCGCTGACGACCGCCCGGTCGGCGAGCGCCAGCGCGTCCGCGTAGACCTGCGCGCCGCCGGCGACGTAGACGTCCTGGCCGGCGGCGACGGCGTCGGCCACGGCGCGCTCGACGGACGGCGCGACGTCCACGCCGTCCGCGGCCCAGTCGGCGGAGCGGGTGACGACGACGGTGCGCCGGCCGGGCAGCGGCCGGCCGATCGACTCGTACGTGCGGCGTCCCATCACCAGGGTCCCGCCGAGCGTGACGGCCTTGAAGTGGGCGAGGTCGTCGGGCAGGTGCCAGGGGATGCCGCCGTCGCGGCCGATGACGCCGCCCCGCGCCACGGCCACCACCAGGGTGACGCTCATACGGCCACGGGCGCCTTGATCGCAGGGTGCGGGTCGTAGCCGTGGACCTCGACGTCCTCGAGCTCGAACGCGTCGAGCGAGCGCACGTCGGGGTTGAGCTGCAGCGTCGGCAGCGGCCGCGGGTCGCGGGTGAGCTGCTCGCGGGCCTGGTCGAGGTGGTTGGAGTACAGGTGGGTGTCGCCGAAGGTGTGCACGAACTCGCCCGGCTGCAGGTCGCAGACCTGGGCGACCATGTGCGTCAGCAGCGCGTACGAGGCGATGTTGAACGGCACGCCGAGGAAGACGTCGGCGGACCGCTGGTACAGCTGGCACGACAGCCGGCCGTCGGAGACGTAGAACTGGAACATCGTGTGGCACGGCGGCAGGGCCATGTCGTCGACGTCGGCGGGGTTCCAGGCGGTCACGAGGTGCCGCCGCGAGTCGGGGTTGGTGCGGATCGACTCGACGACCTTCGAGATCTGGTCCACCGAGCCGCCGTCCGGCGTCGGCCAGGACCGCCACTGGTACCCGTAGACCGGGCCGAGATCACCGTCGGCGTCGGCCCACTCGTCCCAGATGCTGATGCCGCGCTCCTGCAGCCAACGGATGTTCGTCGACCCCTTGAGGAACCAGATCAGCTCGCCGACCACGGAGCGCACGTGCACCTTCTTCGTGGTGACGAGCGGGAAGCCGTCGGCCAGGTCGTACCGGTTCTGGTAGCCGAAGACGCTCAGCGTCCCGGTGCCGGTGCGGTCGGACTTGGGGGTGCCGTTCTCCAGCACGTGGCGGAGCAGGTCGTGGTACTGGCGCACCCGCCGATCGTAGGCCCCGCAGCCCGGCGTCCCGAGGATCCCCTCGCCGTGATCATGCAGAAGTGCACGCGGGCGGGCAGAACTGCAAGATCACGCGAGGTGGCGTGGGGTGTTGGCGGGTGGGGCGTTGCCGGGTCAGGCGTCGTAGTCGAGGACGACGCGGTCGGTGACGGGGTGCGCCTGGCACGCCAGCACGATCCCGTTGTCGACCTCCTCGGGCTCCAGGGCGAAGTTGCGGTCCATCCGCACCTCGCCCTCCACGACCCGCGCCCGGCAGGTGCCGCAGACTCCGCCGGTGCAGGAGAACGGTGCGTCCGGGCGGACCTGCAAGGTCGCCGCGAGGATCGTCTGCGACCGGCTCGACATCCGGATCGTGCTGGTCCGCCCGTCGAGGCTGACGACGACCTCGGCCTCGGCGGCGTCGCGCTCCCGCTCGGCGGCGGACCGCTCGACCGGCGGCGCGTCGTCGACGTGGAACAGCTCGGCGTGCACCCGCTCGGCCGGCACCCCGCGCCGGGCGAGCAGGTCGCGGACGCCGGTGACCATCCCGAACGGGCCGCACAGGTAGAACGCGTCGACGTCGTCGACGGACAGGAAGGCGTCGAGCAGCCGCTCCACCCGCTCCGCCTCCAGGCGGCCGGTGAGCAGCTCGGCGTCCTGCGGCTCCCGGCTCAGGACGTGCACGACCTGCAGCCGGTCGGGGTAGGTGTTCTTCAGGTCCGCGAGCTCCTCGAGGAACATCACGGACGACGTCCGGCGGTTGCCGTACAGCAGCGTCACCGCGCTGCGCGGCTCGTCCCGCAGGACGGTCGCGACGATCGACAGCACCGGGGTGATGCCCGAGCCCGCCGCGACGGCGACGTGGTGGCGCCGGGCGGTGGGGTCGGGGACCACACCGAAGTGCCCCTGCGGCGTCATCACGTCGACGACCTGCCCGGCCCGCAGCGACTCGTGCACCCATCCGGAGAACGCGCCGCCGGACAGCCGCTTCACGCCGACCCGAAGCGTCCGCGGACCGTCGGGGCCGGGCGCCGGGTCGCAGATCGAGTAGCTGCGCCGGACGGGGTGACCGTCGACCTCGACCCGGAACGTCAGGTGCTGGCCGGCGGTGAACGCGTACGCCGCGCGCAGCTCGGCCGGGACGTCGAACGTCACGGTGACCGCGTCGTCCGCGAGCGCCTCGACCGCCCGCACCGGCAGCGGGTGGAACGTCGCCCGGGCCCGCCGGGCGGACCGCTCGTCGCCGGCGGCGGGGTCGTCCTCGCCGCGGGCAGGGGCGGGCGCGGCACCGAAGGAGTACGTCATCTCAGATCGCCTTGAAGTGCTCGAAGGGCTCCCCGCACGCGCTGCAGCGCCACAGCGCCTTGCACGCGGTGGAGCCGAAGCGGGAGAGCTCGCGGGTGTCGGTCGACGCGCAGCGCGGGCAGGGCAGGCCGGTCGTGGCCCGTCCCCGGGACAGCGACACCGCGACCGGCCCGGCGGGTGCGCGCCCGGTCGGCGGGGCGATGCCGTACGCGGCGAGCTTGCGGCGTCCCGCCTCGCTCATCCAGTCCGTCGTCCACGCCGGGTCCAGCACGGTCCGGACGTCGGCGCGCGCGCCGTGGCGCTCCACCTCGCGGCGCACGGCGGCGGCGATCACCTCGGTCGCCGGGCAGCCGGAGTACGTCGGCGTCAGGTCGACCTCGACGACGGGAGGGTCCTGGGCGTCCCGCAGCCGCACGTCGCGCACGATCCCGAGGTCACCGAGCGTCAGCACCGGGACCTCCGGGTCCGGGACGCCCTCGACGGCACGCCGGACGGCGTCCAGGTCGAGAGCGGGCAGGGTCACCATCGGCGTCACCACGTGGCTCCGGGGTGGGACCGGGCGATGTGCTGCATCTCGGCGAGCAGGTACCCGAGGTGCTCGGTGTGCACGCCCCGCCGTCCCCCGCGGGAACGCCCCCTCGGCTCCGGCAGCGTGCACGTGGACTCGGCCACGACGGACGCCCAGCGCCGCTCGCACTCCTCGCGCAGCGTCGAGGGGCGGACGGCGTACCCGGCGCCCACGAGCGCACGCGCCGGTTCGTCGTCCAGCGTCTCGTCGTCGTCGAACAGCTCGGCGACGTACGGCCAGACGGCGTCCAGCGCCGCCTGCATCCGACGGTGGCTCTCGTCGGTGCCGTCACCGAGGCGCAGCACCCACTGCTCGGCGTGGTCGCGGTGGTAGTCGACCTCCTTGGCGGCCTTGCGCGCCAGGGCGGCCAGCGTCGGGTCGGCGCTGTCGGCCAGCCGCCCGTACAGCGCGCACTGGTACGTGGAGAACACGAGCTGGCGGGCGGTGGTCAGCGCGAAGTCGCCGCGCGGCAGCTCGACGAGGTGGACGCAGCGGAAGGCGCGCTCGTCGCGCAGGTACGCCAGGTCGTCCTCGGTCCGCGGCTGCCCGCCGCTCGCCCGCGCCTCCAGCGCCCCGGCGTGGGTGAGCAGCGCCCGTGCCTGGCCGAGCAGGTCCAGCGACAGGTTGCCCAGCGCCATGTCCTCCTCGATCTGCGGCGCCCGGCTCAGCCACTCCGCGAGCCGCTGGGCGAGGACGAGCGCGTCGTCCCCCAGTGCCAGGCAGTACCGCGACAGCGCGGCCGCGACGTCCGGCTCGAGGTCCGTGGCGGTGGTGGTGGCCGTGGCCTGCTCGCTCACAGGTACTCCACGTCCTCGGGGACGTCGTAGAACGTCGGGTGCCGGTACACCTTGTCGGCGGCCGGGTCGAAGAAGGAGTCCCGCTCGTCCGGGCTGGACGCGGTGATCTGCGCGGCGGGCACCACCCAGATCGACACGCCCTCCCCGCGGCGGGTGTAGAGGTCGCGGGCGTTGCGCAGCGCCAGCTGGGCGTCGGGCGCGTGCAGCGAGCCGACGTGGGTGTGGTTGAGGCCGCGCTTGCCGCGCACGAAGACCTCCCACAGCGGCCAGGGACGCTCGCTCACGCGACGGACTCCTCTCGCTCCGCCCGCTGCCGGGCGCGCTGCTTGTCGGCGTAGGCGTTCGCGGCCTCGCGCACCCACGCCCCCTCCTCGTGGGCGGCGCGGCGGTGCGCCATCCGCTGGGCGTTGCACGGGCCGTCACCGGACAGGACCCGCATGAACTCGTCCCAGTCGATCTCGCCGAACCGCCAGTGACCGGACTCCTCGTCCCAGGTCAGGTCGGGGTCGGGCAGGGTGATGCCGAGCTTGTTGGCCTGCGGCACGGTCATGTCCACGAACCGCTGCCGCAGCTCGTCGTTGCTGAACCGCTTGATCCCCCACGCCATCGACTGCGCAGAGTTCGGCGACTGGTCGTCCGGCGGGCCGAACATCATCAGCGACGGCCACCACCAGCGGTTGACGGCGTCCTGCGCCATCTCCCTCTGCGCGTCGGTGCCGCGGGCCAGCACCCACAGGATCTCGAAGCCCTGCCGCTGGTGGAAGGACTCCTCCTTGCAGACGCGGATCATCGCCCGGGCGTACGGGCCGTAGGAGCAGCGGCACAGCGGGACCTGGTTCATGATCGCCGCGCCGTCGACGAGCCAGCCGATCGCGCCGACGTCCGCCCAGGTCAGCGTCGGGTAGTTGAAGATCGTCGAGTACTTCTGCCGGCCGGCGTGCAGCAGGTCGAGCATCTCGTCGCGGGACGTGCCGAGGGTCTCGGCGGCGGAGTACAGGTACAGGCCGTGCCCGGCCTCGTCCTGGGACTTGGCGATGAGGATCGCCTTGCGCCGCAGGCTGGGGGCACGGGTGATCCAGTTGCCCTCCGGCTGCATGCCGATGATCTCGGAGTGCGCGTGCTGCGCGATCTGGCGCACGAGGGTCTTGCGGTACCCCTCGGGCATCCAGTCCCGCGGCTCGATCCGCTGGTCGGCCGCGACGAGGGCGTCGAACTCCTCCTGGCGACGGGCGACCTCCGCCTCGTCGAGCACCTCGCGGCGCCGGTCGGGTGCGGCCAGGGCCGCCTCGACACCACCGGTCTCGGCCGCGTTGAGCGGCTCGTCGGGGGTGCCGGGCGCGGAGAAGTCGTTGCCGTACACGGGGCCTCCTCGGACGCGGACGGTCGGCGCTCCCACTCTCGCACCGCGTGACAGCTTCGCGCAAGAACGTCACTCAGGTGTCATGTTCGGGGCCGGGCTGCGGCCCGCGGCCCACGGCAGCCCCGTCCTGGGTGAGGATGGGCGCGTGGAGACCGTCGACGTCCTGTCCCCCGCCGCCGCGGACGCCTCCGTCCGCCCAGCGACCCGCGCGGACCTGCCGGCCATCGGCGGCGTGCACGCGCGAGCCTGGACGACGACGTACCGCGAGCTCGTCCCCGCCGGCGTGCTGCCGCAGATCACCCCCGAGGCGATGACCGGGGCGTGGGCACCGCACCTCGACGCGGCCGGCGCGCCCCGGCACCACCTCATCGTGGCGTGCACGGGGCCAACGGTCGTCGGGTTCGCGGCGTTCGGACCCGAGGGGGACGACGGCGCCGAGGTCGTCACGCTGCTCGTGGACCCCACGCACCACCGCCGCGGGCACGCCTCCCGGTTGCTCGCCGCCGGCGTCGACCTGCTGCGCGAGGACGGCGCCACCCACCTGACCTGCTGGGTCCCGGTCGCCGACGAGCCGCGGCGCGCCTTCCTGCGGTCCGCCGGGTTCGGCGAGGACGGCGCATGGCGACAGCTGGCCACCGACGACGCACCGGACGGTGGAACCGAGAGCGGCGCTGACGGTGGAGCCGACGAGCAGGCTGACGGCGGGGCGCGCCTGCGGGAGGTGCGCCTGGTGGCGTCGCTCGGGACGTGAGCACCGGCGTCCCCGCGCGGACGGAGCCCGACGAGGCGCACGGCCGTGCGGCCACCCTGCGGCAGGCCGTCTCCGTGGGCCTGGCCACCGGCGCCTACGGCGTCTCCTTCGGCGCGCTGTCCGTCGCCGCCGGCTTGAGCGTCCTGCAGACGTGCGCCCTGAGCCTGCTGATGTTCACCGGCGGGTCGCAGTTCGCCTTCGTCGGCGTCGTCGGGGCCGGCGGGTCCGGCGCCGCCGCCGCGGCGACCGCGGCCCTGCTCGGCGCCCGCAACGGGCTGTACGGGCTGCAGATGTCGCGGGTCCTCGGCGTGCGCGGTGCCCGGCGGCTCGCCGCGGCGTGGCTGACGATCGACGAGTCCACCGCCGTCGGGAGCCTGCAGCCCACCCCCCGGCTGCAGCGGCTCGGGTTCTGGGCCACCGGCCTGGCCGTCTTCACCTTCTGGAACCTCGCCACCCTCGCCGGCGCCCTGCTCGGCAACGCGCTGGGCGACCCGCGCGCCTGGGGGCTGGACGCTGCCGCCGCCGCGGCGTTCCTGGCGCTGCTGTGGCCGCGGTTGCGCGACGGTCAGGCCCGGGCGGTCGCCGCGGCGGCGGTCGTCGTCGCGACCGCGCTGACGCCGGTGGCACCCGCGGGCCTCCCGGTGCTCGCCGCGGCCGCCGCGGCCCTCGCGCTCGGCTGGCGGACCCGGCGCCCCGCGCCCGCGCAGGTCGCGTCGTGACCGGCTGGGTCGCCGTCCTGGTCGCGTGCGCGGCGTGCGTGGTCCTCAAGGCGGCCGGGTACGTCGTCCCCGACCGCCTGCTGGAGGGTGAGCGCGCCACCCGCGTCGCCGGACTGGTCACCGTGGCGCTGCTCGCGGCCCTCGTCGCCGTCCAGACCGTCGGCGACGGTGCCGCCGTCGTCGTGGACGCTCGCGTCGCCGCCCTGGGGGTGGCTGCCGTCGCCCTCTGGCTGCGCGCGCCGTTCGTCCTCGTCGTCGTCCTCGCCGCCGCCACCGCGGCGCTGCTGCGGGCGGTGGGCTGACGTGGCCTTCGACCGGCTGCTGGCCCCCACGCGGCTGCTCGGGCTGGACGTCGCCCGCGGCCTGGCCCTGCTCGGGATGATGGGCACGCACATCGTGCCGCCCGTGCTCGGCGGGTCGGTCAGCTGGGCGTACACGGTGGCGTCGGGGCGCGCGTCGGCGCTGTTCGCCGTCCTCGCCGGCGCCTCGCTGGTGCTGTCGACCCGGGCCCGCCGTCACCGCGACGGGTCCTCGGCCGGGCCGGACAGCACCCTCCTGGTGCCCGGCGCGAGGCGCGGCGTGCTGGCCCGGGCGGGGATCATCGCCGTCATCGGCCTGACGCTGGGGATGCTGGAGTCCGGTGTCGCCGTCATCCTCGTGCACTACGCACTGCTGTTCGCCGCGGGCAGCCTGGCCCTCGGGCTGCCGCTGCGGGTGCTCGCCCCCCTCGCCGCGACCTGGCTCGTCGTCTCGCCCGTCGTGGCCCACGCCCTGCGCGACCCGCTGCCCGCCGGCCCGGGACCGGTCACGTCGTGGCTGACGCTGGCGGACCCCGCCGAGCTCGTGACGACCCTGCTGCTCACCGGGTACTACCCGGTGCTGCAGTGGGTCGGGTACCTGCTCGTCGGGATGGCCGTCGCCCGCCTCCCCCTGCGCCGGGCGGCGACGGCGGCGGCCCTGCTGCTCGGGGGCCTCCTGCTCGCCGCCGCCGCGAAGGTCGCGTCGTCGCTGCTGCTGGACGCCGCCGGGGGGCTCGACCGGCTGACGGTCCCCGCCGACTCGGTGCTCGCCTACCAGGACCTCGCCACCGCGCTGCAGACCGGTGCCTACGGGACGACGCCCACGACGACGTGGTGGTGGCTCGCCGTCTCCGGCCCGCACACCGGCACGCCGCCGGACCTGCTGCACACGACCGGGACCTCCCTCGCCGTGGTCGGCGGCTGCCTGCTGCTCGCCGCGGCCGGTGACCGGGTCCGGCTGGGGCTGCTGCCCCTCGCCTCCGCCGGCGCGATGACGCTGACGCTGTACACGGCGCACGTGCTGGCTCTGGCCGTCACCCGGGTCGTCGCCGACCCCAGCGCCGAGACCGCCACCACCGGCGTCTGGGCCGTCCACGCGGTCACCGCCCTCGCGGTGGGGACGCTGTGGCAGCTCACCGGCCACCGCGGCCCCCTGGAGGCCCTCACCGCCGAGGCCAGCGCCTCCGCCCGCCGCGCTGCCGACGAACGCTCCCCCGCCCCCTCCTGAACCACCGCCCTTCCTGAACCACCGCCCTTCCTGAACCACCGCCCTCACTCCACCCCGCCCCCGCACCTTTCCACCAACCTGCGGTCGAACGCGGCCCCTGGGCAGCAGGTTGGTGGAAACGTGCGGTCAGGAGCGGGCGTGGGGCAGCAGGTTGGTGGAAACGTGCGGTCAGGAGCGGGCGTGGGTCAGCAGGTTGGTGGAAACGTGCGGTCAGGAGCGGGCGTGGGGCCGCAGGTTGGTGGAAACGTGCGGTCAGGAGCGGGCGGGCAGACGGGGCGGCCGGGCCCGCGGGTCAGGCGGTGGGGTCGCCCGCGCCCGGGCCGCCGTGCAGCTCGAGCGCGTGCCGCATCGCCGCTCGGGCGCGCTTGCGGTCCCCGGCGGCGTCGTAGGCGCAGGACAGCCGGAACCAGGCCCGCCAGTCCCGCGGGGCGGCCTGCGTCTCGGCCAGGTACCGCTCGAACGCGGCGTCCGCGGCGCCGCGGACGACCCGGCCACCGGGGGTGCGGGGCAGGTCGTCGACGGGCAGACCGCCCTGCGCGTCGAGCTCACGGGCCAGGCGCTCCGTCGCCGCACCGAAGCGCAGCTCGCGCCACGCACCCCAGGCGGCCACGAACGGCAGCACCAGCACCCCGACCCCGAGCAGGACGGCGGTCCACTCCCCCGTACCGATGAGGACGACCCCACGGGCGCCGAGCAGGACCAGGTAGGCCAGCAACGCGACGGTCAGCGCCAGCGCCACCCACTTCGCCCTCACCGGCGGCTCACAGGTCCAGGTACCCGTCGAGCCCGACGGTCAGGCCGGGGTGCTCGCCGACCTTGCGCACCCCGAGCAGGACGCCGGTCATGAACGACACCCGGTCGAACGAGTCGTGGCGGATCGTCAGCTGCTCGCCCACCCCGCCGAGGAGGACCTCCTCGTGGGCGACGAGCCCGCGCAGGCGCACCGCGTGCACCCGCACCCCGTCGACGTCCGCGCCGCGGGCGCCGTCCAGCGCGGTGGTCGTCGCGTCCGGGGACGGCCCCAGCCCGGCGTCGCGCCGGGCCGCCGCCACCAGCTCGGCGGTGTGCCGGGCGGTCCCGGACGGCGCGTCGACCTTGTCGGGGTGGTGCAGCTCGACGACCTCGACGGACTCGAAGTACGGCGCGGCGGCCGCGGCGAACCGCATCGCCAGCACCGCGCCGATGGCGAAGTTCGGGGCGACGAGGACGCCCACCCCCGGCGCCTCGGACAGCCGTCGCCGCAGGTCGCCGAGCCGGTCGTCGTCCCACCCGGTCGTGCCGACGACGGCGTGCACGCCGTGCTCCACGCAGAACGCCACGTTGCCCGGCGCCGAGTCGGGGACGGTGAACTCGACCGCCACCTGCGCCCCCGCCTCGACGAGCGCCTGCAGGTCGTCACCGGCGTCCAGCCGGGCCACCAGCTCCAGGTCGTCGGCGGCCTCGACGGCCTCGCACGCCTGCCTGCCCATCCGACCGGCCGCGCCGATCACCGCCACCCGCGTCGTCGTCACGTCGGCACCCTAGCCAGCGGCGCCCTCGCCGGGCGTACCCGGCACCGGCGCCCCCGCCGCGGACGCGGCGGCCCGCGCCGACCCGGCCGGGGCGAACCCGACCTGCTGGGTCCCGCCCGACGGCGCACCGGCGTCCCGCAGCGCGAGCGCCGTCAGGACGGCGGCCTGCGCCGCCTCGTGGCCCTTGTCCTCCGAGGACCCGGGCAGCCCGGCCCGGTCGAGGGCCTGCTCCTCGTCGTCGCAGGTGAGCACGCCGAACCCGACCGGGACGCCGGTCCGTACGGACACCTCGGTCAGCCCGGTCGTGGCGGCCGAGCAGACGTAGTCGAAGTGCGGCGTCCCACCGCGGACGACGACCCCGAGCGCCACGACGGCGTCGTGCGTGGCGGCGAGGCGGGCCGCGGCGACGGGCAGCTCGAACGACCCCGGCACCCGGACGACGGTCGGCTCCACCCCGGCGTCGGCCAGCGCGCGGCGGGCCCCGTCGAGCAGCCCGTCCATCACCGTGGTGTGCCACTGGGCGGCCACGACCGCCACCCGCAGGCCGTCGGCCCGCGGCGTCCTCAGGTCCGGCGACCCGACCTTGCTCACAGCGTCCCTCCCAGGGTCCGGCTCTCGTCCACGACGTCCTCCAGGTGCGGCAGGTGGTGGCCCATCCGCTCGGCCTTCGTCCGCAGGTACCGCAGGTTCTCCGGGTGCGGCACGGGCAGGACGCCGACGCGGTCCACCACGTCGACGCCGAGGCTGGCCAGGCCGTGCACCTTGCCCGGGTTGTTCGTCATCAGGCGCACCTCGCGCACACCGAGGTCGGCCAGGACGTGCGCGGCCACGGCGTAGTCGCGGGCGTCCACGGGCAGCCCCAGGTCGAGGTTCGCGTCGACCGTGTCCCGGCCGGAGTCCTGCAGCCGGTACGCCGACAGCTTGGCCATCAGCCCGATCCCGCGACCCTCGTGGCCGCGCAGGTACACGAGCACGCCGCGGCCCGCGGCACCGATCGCCGCCAGGGCCGACTCGAGCTGCGGGCCGCAGTCGCAGCGCACGGAGCCGAGGACGTCGCCCGTGAGGCACTCGCTGTGCACGCGGACGGGGACCGGGCCGGCGGTGGCGTCGGCGACATCCCCGGCGACGAGCGCGACGTGCTCCGTGCCGGTGGCGTCGACGTACCCGTGGGCGGTGAACTCGCCGAACCGGGTGGGCAGTCTGGTGACCGGGCCGCGGTGCAGCTCCGCCTCGATCGGGGCCGCCTCACGAGCACCGTCGGCCGCGACCGCGTCCAGCGCGTCGTGCCCGCCGAGGTGGTCGACGAGCTCGGCGATGGTGACGACCGCCAGGCCGTGCTCGTCGGCGAACCGACGGCAGGACTCCGCCCGCCGCATGCTGCCGTCGTCGTCGACGAGCTCGACGATCGTGCCGACCGGGCTCAGCCCCGCCATCCGGCACAGGTCCACCGAGGCCTCGGTGTGCCCGGGGCGGGCGAGCACGCCGCCCTCGCGGGCGCGCAGCGGCAGCACGTGCCCGGGCCGGACCAGGTCGGTCGCCACGGTCGCCTGGTCGGCGAGCAGCCGGACGGTGGTGGCGCGGTCCGCGGCGCTGATGCCGGTGCTGACGCCCTCGCGCGCGTCCACGGTCACCGTGAACGCGGTGCTCATGGACTCCTCGTTCTCGGCGACCATCAGGGGCAGGTCGAGGGCGTCGGCGCGCTCACCCTCCATGGGCACGCACACGTAGCCGCTGCCGTGCCGGACGAAGAACGCCAGCCACTGCGGCGTCACGAGCTCGGCGGCCATCACCAGGTCGCCCTCGTTCTCGCGGTCGGCCGCGTCGAGGACGACGACCGGCCGGCCGGCGGCGATCTCCGCCACCGCGCGGTGCACGCCGTCGGTGCGGATGGGCTGCTGCTCAGCCACGGTGGGCCTCCTCCTGCTGGTGCCCGTCGGCGGCGGGCCGCTGCGCATCGGGCTGGGCGCCGGTCTGGATGCCGGGCCGCGCGTCGGGATGGGTGGTGAACGCGGAGATGCGCTCGACGTACTTGGCGAGGACGTCGACCTCGAGGTTGACGGGGTCGCCCGGGCCCCGGGTGCCGAGCGTCGTCGCCGCGAGGGTCGTCGGGATGAGGCCGACGGTGAACCACGGCTCGGCCTCCCCGGGCGGGCTGACCTGGACGACGGTCAGGGACACGCCGTCGACGGTCACCGACCCCTTCTCCACCAGGTAGCGGGCCAGGCCGGCCGGGACGGCGAACCGCACGGTGTGCCAGCGCTCCCCCGGGACGCGCTCGACCACGCGGCCGACGCCGTCGACGTGCCCCTGGACGACGTGACCGCCGAACCGGCCGTCGGCCGCCATCGCGCGCTCGAGGTTGACGGGGTCACCGGGACGCAACCCGGCGAGGGACGAGCGGCGCAGCGTCTCGGCCATGACGTCGACCGTGAACGTCCCGTCCCCGTCGGCCGGCTCGGCGTCGGTGACGGTCAGGCAGACGCCGTTGACGGCGATCGACGCGCCGTGCGTGGCGTCGCTGGTGACGAGCGGCCCGCGCACGGTCAGCCGCGCGCTGTCGGACTCGGGCTCGACGGACACGACGGTGCCGAGCTCCTCGACGATCCCGGTGAACACTCACGGCCTCCTGGTCGGGGTGGCGCCGGCGGTGACCTGCGCGCCGGTCGGTGCCGCCGCTGGCGCGGCGGGCGGTGTCAGGGGGACGGCGGTGACCCGCACGTCACCGCCCACGACGGTGACGTCGGTGACGTCGAGCCGGACGGCCTCGTCGATCGTGGTGACCCCGGCGTCCGCGAGCGCCGCGGGCCCGGCCCCGAGCAGCGCCGGGGCGACGTAGCCGACGACCCGGTCGACGGCGCCGGCGCGCACGAAGGCCCCCGCGAGGGTGGGACCGCCCTCCAGCAGCACCCGGCGCACGCCCCTGCCCCACAGGTCCGCCAGGACGTGGGCGGGCTCTCCGGCGGGCAGCTGCACGAACGGACCGGTGCGGTCGCGGAGCCGGGCGCCGGGCGGGACCGGCCGGTCCCCGACCGCCACCCGCAGCGGCTGCAGCTCCACCGGCAGCGGGCGGTCGCGGTCGTCCCGGGCGGTGAGCTGCGGGTCGTCGGCGAGCACCGTGCCGGTCCCCACGACGACGGCGTCGGCCGCGGCGCGCAGCGCGTGCACCTCGCGCCGGGCGGCGGGGCCGGTGATCCAGCGGCTCGTGCGGTCCGCGGCGGCGGACCGTCCGTCCAGCGTCGCCGCGTACTTCCACGTCACGTGGGGGCGGCCGAGCCGCGTCGCACGGGTCCACTCGGCGTTGAGCCGTTCCGCCTCGCCGGCCAGCAGGCCCGCGTCGACGTCGACACCCGCGGAGCGCAGCGTGGCGGCGCCGCCGGCGGCGACGGGGTCGGGGTCGGTCTGGGCGAAGACGACCCTGGCCACGCCGGCGCGCAGCAGCGCCTGGGTGCACGGGCCGGTGCGGCCGGTGTGGTCGCACGGTTCGAGGGTGACCACGGCGGTGGCGCCGTGGGCGGCGGTCCCGGCTGCGCTCAGGGCGTCCACCTCGGCGTGGGGGGTCCCGGCTCCGCGGTGGACGCCCTCGGCGACGACGTCACCGTCGCGCCCGATCAGCACGCAGCCGACGCGCGGGTTGGCGCCGGGGCGGATCGCGGGGTCGGCCGCGAGCTCGAGGGCGCGGCGCATCGCGGCGTGCTCGCGCGCGTCGTAGTCCCCGACGTCGTAGTCGTCGACGCCGTGGCCGTCGGCTGCTGCCACCGCTCGTCACCACCCTGGTCCGGTCCGGTCACGGACTCCGGGGGTGGGCTGCGAGAGCCTGCGCGCCTGCGCTCGGGGACGACCCCGTGCGGCAGCGCGGCGTGCTTCCTCCCATCCGGACTCTCACCGTCGGTCCCGGAGTTCCACCGGGTCAACCGGCCGCTGGCTGCGGTCGGGTCGCGGACTGTCACCGCCGGTTCGGAATTGCACCGACCCCGGAGCACGCGCACGTCTGTCGACGTGCGGGTCCATCATCACACGATCCGCGGGTCGAGCCCAGCGCCGCGGGCGGTGAGGGCGCCCACACGTGCCGCACGGCGGAACGGCTCTGCGGTGACCGGGTCCGGGCCGGCGCCGTCCCACCGGCCCGGAGCACCCGGGCGGCGGGACGGCGCACGCGTCACGGCACGCGGCTGACCGGGTCCTCGGTGAACGGGCCGACCACGACGAGCGAGCGCGGCCGGGAGGCGAGCTCGGCGGCGAGCGCCCGGACGTCGTCCGCGGACACCGCGCGGATGCGCCGGAGCGCCTCGTCGAGGTCGACGAACTCGCCGTACACGAGCTCGGCCTTGCCCAGGCGGGACATCCGCGAGCCGGTGTCCTCCATGCCGAGCACGAGGCCGCCGGCGAGCTGGCCGGTCCCCCGGGCCAGCTCGACGTCGGTGATCCCGTCGACGGCGATCTTCTCCCACTCCGCGGCGAGCAGGTCGACCACCTCCGCCACCCGCGCCGGGGCGCACCCGGCGTACAGGCCGAAGTACCCGGAGTCGGAGTAGCCCGCCGCGAACGAGTAGACCGAGTACGCCAGGCCCCGCTTCTCCCGGACCTCCTGGAACAGCCGGCTGCTCATGCCCCCGCCGAGGACGGCGTTGAGCACGCTCATGGTGAACCGGCGCTCGTCGGTCGCGAGCAGCCCGAGGCCGCCGAGCATGACGTGGGCCTGCTCCGTGGTGCGGTGGACGGTGCGCAGCCCGCCCCCGGAGGGCCCGGCGACCGGTCCGCTGTCCCCGGCGTGCACGCGGATGGGCAGCGGCTCGCGTCCGGGCTGCGCCGGCCAGCCGGCCACGGACAGCGCGTCGGTGACCAGACCGCACAGGACGTCGTGGTCGACCCCGCCGGCCGCGGTGATGACGAGCCCCTCCGGGCGGTAGTGCTGCTGGTAGTGCTCCCAGATCGCCTGCCGCGGCACGTCGCGGATGGTCTGCGGCGTGCCGCCGATGGGCCGGCCCAGCGGGTGGTCGCCCAGGACGAGCTCGGCGAACTTCTCGTGGACGACGTCGGCCGGGTCGTCCTCGTTCATCGCCAGCTCCTCGAGGATGACCCCGCGCTCGCTGACGACGTCGTCCTCGTCGAGGACCGCCGAGGTGACCATGTCGGTGATGACGTCCACGGCCATCGGCAGGTCGGCGTCGAGCACGCGCGCGTAGTAGCACGTGTACTCCTTGCCGGTCGCCGCGTTGGCCTCGCCGCCGACCTCGTCGAACGCCGAGGCGATCTCCATCGCGTCCCGGCGCGCCGTCCCCTTGAACAGCAGGTGCTCGAGGAAGTGCGTGGACCCGTGGTGGCCGTCGGCCTCGTCCCTCGAGCCCACCCCGACCCAGGCGCCGATGGTGGCGGAGCGCAGGCCGGGCATGTGCTCGGTCAGGACCCGGACACCGCCGGGCAGGACGGTCCGGCGCACGGTGGCGCCGTCCGTCTGCCCGGCGGTGCCGGTCGTCCGACCGCTGGTCGGCTCGGTGCTCGTCACGTCAGGCGTCGGCCCCGGCCTCGGCGGCCGCGGACTCGCCCGCGGCGGACTCCTCCAGCACCGGCTCGAGCGACAGCTTGCCGCGCGGGTCGATCTCGGCGATCTGGACCTGGACCTTCTGGCCGACGCCGAGGACGTCGTCGACGCTGTCGATCCGCTTGCCGCCGACCATCTTGCGGATCTGCGAGATGTGCAGCAGCCCGTCCTTGCCCGGCGTCAGGGAGACGAACGCGCCGAACGTCGTGGTCTTGACGACCGTGCCGACGTAGCGCTCGCCGACCTCGGGCATCTGCGGGTTGGCGATGGCGTTGACCATCGACCGCGCCGCCTCGGCGGACGGGCCGTCCGTCGCGCCGATGTAGACCGTGCCGTCGTCCTCGATGGAGATCTGGGCGCCGGTCTCGTCCTGGATCTGGTTGATCATCTTGCCCTTCGGGCCGATGACCTCGCCGATCTTGTCGACCGGGACGGTCACCGCGATGACCCGCGGGGCGTGCGGCGACATCTCGTCCGGGGCGTCGATCGCCTCGTTCATGACGTCGAGGATGTGCAGACGCGCGTCACGGGCCTGGGTCAGCGCGCCGGCCAGCACCGAGGCGGGGATGCCGTCGAGCTTGGTGTCGAGCTGGATGGCGGTGACGAACTCCCGCGTGCCGGCGACCTTGAAGTCCATGTCACCGAACGCGTCCTCGGCGCCGAGGATGTCGGTCAGGGCGATGTACTCGGTCCTGCCCTCCACCTCGTCGGAGACCAGACCCATCGCGATCCCCGCAACCGGGGCGCGCAGCGGCACGCCGGCGTTGAGCAGCGACAGGGTCGAGGCGCAGACCGAGCCCATCGAGGTGGACCCGTTGGAACCGAGCGCCTCGGAGACCTGGCGGATCGCGTAGGGGAACTCCTCGCGCGAGGGCAGCACCGGCATCAGGGCGCGCTCGGCGAGCGCGCCGTGGCCGATCTCGCGCCGCTTCGGCGAGCCGACGCGGCCGGTCTCACCGGTGGAGTACGGCGGGAAGTTGTAGTTGTGCATGTAGCGCTTGCGCGTCTCGGGCGACAGCGTGTCGAGCTGCTGCTCCATGCGGAGCATGTTCAGCGTGGTGACACCCAGGATCTGGGTCTCGCCGCGCTCGAACAGCGCCGAGCCGTGCACGCGCGGGATGACCTCGACCTCGGCGGACAGCGTCCGGATGTCGGCCAGGCCGCGGCCGTCCATGCGCACCTTCTCGGTGAGCATCCGGCGGCGCACGGAGGACTTGGTCAGCGAGCGGAACGCCGCGGAGACCTCCTTGTCGCGACCCTCGAAGCGGTCGGCGAGCTTGGCCTTGACGGCGTCCTTGATCTCGTCGAGGCGCGCCTCGCGCTCCTGCTTGCCGGCGATGGTGATGGCCTGCTGGACGTCGGCCTCGCCCGCCTCGCGGACGGCCTCGAGCACGTCGTCCTGGTAGTCCAGGAATCGCGGGAACTCGACGGTCTCCTTGGCGGCCTTGTCGGCGACCTCCTGCTGGGCCGCGCACAGCTGGGCCAGGAACGGCTTGGCCGCCTCGAGCCCGGCGGCGACGACCTCCTCGGTCGGCTTCTGCGCGCCCGACTGGATGAGCTCCCAGGAGCCCTCGGTGGCCTCGGCCTCGACCATCATGATCGCGACGTCCTGCTGGCCGTCGGCACCCGTGACGACGCGGCCGGCGACGACCATGTCGAACACGGCGCGCTCGAGCTCGGAGTGCCGCGGGAAGGCGATCCACTGGCCGTCGACGAGGGCGACGCGGACGCCGCCGATGGGGCCGGAGAACGGCAGGCCGGACAGCTGCGTCGACATGGACGCGGCGTTGATGGCCAGCACGTCGTACGGGTCGTCGGGGTGAAGGGCCATCACGGTGATGACGACCTGGACCTCGTTGCGCAGCCCGGACACGAAGGACGGGCGCAGCGGGCGGTCGATCAGGCGGCAGGTGAGGATCGCGTCGGTCGAGGGGCGGCCCTCGCGACGGAAGAACGAGCCGGGGATCTTGCCCGCGGCGTACATGCGCTCCTCGACGTCCACCGTCAGGGGGAAGAAGTCGAAGTGCTCCTTGGGGTGCTTGCCGGCCGTGGTGGCCGACAGCAGCATCGTCTCGCCGTCGAGGTAGGCGGCCACGGAGCCCGCGGCCTGCCGGGCCAGGCGGCCGGTCTCGAAGCGGACGGTGCGCGTGCCGAACGAGCCGTTGTCGATGACCGTCTCGGCGTAGGTGATCTCGGGACCCTCCACGGGTCGCCTCCGTTCTCTCGAGGAGCGGGGCGCAGGGCCGGGCGTGGTTCCGATCTTCGATCGAGGCCCACGGCCACCCCGAGGGGTTCCGGAGGCCACTACCGAGGACCGGCGTCCGACTCCGCCGCGCTCCTGGTGGGTGGTGCGTGTTCAGCTGTGGTTCTCGTGCTGCCGCGGGCGGCGCGCGCCGCCCGTGACGCAGGACGCGGCCCCCTCCACGGGGAGGGGGCCGCGTCCGCGGGTCACCGCCGCAGGCCGAGTCGCTCGATGAGCGACCGGTAGCGGTTGATGTCCTTCTTGGTCAGGTACTGCAGCAGGCGGCGACGCTGGCCGACCAGCAGCAGCAGGCCGCGCCGGCTGTGGTGGTCGTGCTTGTGCTCGCGCAGGTGCTCGGTCAGGTCCTTGATCCGCTGCGTGAGCATCGCGACCTGGACCTCGGGAGAGCCGGTGTCGCCCTCGTGGGTCGCGTACTCGGACATGATCTTCGCCTTGGTGGCGGCATCGAGGGGCACGGTGTCTCCTTCTGGGTCGTTGCGCGGCGCTCCGGGGCGGGTTCACCCGGGCACTCTGGGTCCGCGGCCGTTCTGACGGCCCAGCCAGGCTATCAGCGCGGGCCCGACCCACCGAATCGCCGGCCCGACCTCAGCGGGCACCGCCCGGATCGCCGCCCGCCCCGGTGCGCTCGCGCAGGTCCACGTACGCGGCGCGCACCCCGACGGCCCGCTCGAGCTCGGAGCTGATCTGGGTGAAGAACTGCTCCTTGTACGTCGGGTCGGTCACCGCCGAGACGGTGAAGTACAACCCCGAGAACGCCGCGAGGAAGACGGCCACCTTGACCAGCTCGACGCTGACGGGGAGCCCGAGCGTCACCGCCCCCCACCCCAGGGGGGTCGGCGGGGCACCGAGCCAGGAGTCGACGATCTCGGGCCGGATGGCGACGACCCCGAAGCCGACGAAGAAGGCCAGCACCGCGAGGGCGAGCAGGAGCACCTGGGTGGCCTGCACGACGAGCAGCACGAGCAGGAGGTTCACCCGCTGCACGTGCGTCAGCGGCACCCCGACGCCCTCACCCCGGTCCGCGAGCTCGGCGCCTGCCCGCTCCAGCGGCGTCCCGCGGGTGGCGCGGCGGACCCGCTCGGCGTCCACGTGCTGGACGACGGCGTCCACCTCCTCCGGGAGCCGGGCTCCGAGGAACACCGCCGCGAGCCCGCCGAACAGGAGCACGGTCAACCACAGCACGCCCGGGGGCAGGGACGCGGCGACCTGCCACACCTCGGTGTTGATGAAGAAGAACACGGTGAAGATCAGCAGGAGCGGCAGCGCGCGGGTGACCAGGGGCACGAGCAGCCCCACCTGGCGCAGCGACCGCGCGGCGGCCCAGCGGGCGACCACGGACAGCCGGAGCCGGGCGGCGGAGTGGACCACGGCCAGCAGGCCCAGGACGGTCGCCCACACGGCGACCCCGGAGGACGGACCGGACCACCAGCCGACGGCGGCGCCGACCGGCAGGGCGAGGACGGCGAAGGCCAGCCCGCGCAGCAGCAGCCGGCGGGGCGCCACCAGGGAGCGGACCCGGTCGTGCTCGTCGTCGACGAACCAGGGCAGGCCGTGGCCGTCGAACCAGTGCTCCGCCGCGCGCAGGGCCGTCGCCGGGTCGCGCGGGGGCTCCTGCGGGCGGGGCGCGCGCTGCCTCACGCCCGGGCGTCGGCGGCCAGCACCTGCCGGCAGCGCTCGACGTCCTGGGCCATCTGGGCGACGAGGGCCTGCACGCCGTCGAACCGCAGGGTCTCCCGGAGCCGGTCGACGAAGTCCACGGCGACCTGCTCGCCGTACAGGTCGAGGTCGTCGCGGTCCAGGACGTAGGCCTCCACCCGGCGCTGCGTGCCGTCGAACGTGGGGTTGGTCCCGATCGACACCGCCGCGGGCAGCACCCGCCCCGGGTCGCCGTCGGGCAGCCCGAGCCGGACGAGCCGGCCCGCGTAGACGCCGTCGGCGGGCACCATGCCCTCGGAGTCCGGACCGAGGTTCGCCGTGGGGTAGCCCAGCTCGCGGCCGCGGTGGTCGCCGTGCACGACGGTCCCCGACACCCGGTGCGGGCGACCGAGCACCTCCGCGGCGGCCGCGACCTCGCCGGCGGCGATGAGCTCGCGCGTCCACGACGACGACCAGCGCCGGTGGGTCTCCTCCTCGCTGACGTGCCCGGCGACGGGTCCGAGCACGTCCTCGAGGACGACGACGTCGAAGCCGTGCTCGCGGCCGAGCTCCTGCATCGTCCCCAGGTCGCCGGAGTTGCGGTGGCCGAACCGGATGTCGTGGCCGACGACGACCGCGCTGGCCCCCAGGGCCCGGACGATGACGTCGGCGACGAACCGCTCCGGGCTCCACCCGGCGAGCTCGTGGGTGAACCGCATGACCAGGACGGCGTCCAGGCCCGTCTCCGCCATCAGCGCGGCCCGGTGCTCCAGGCCCGTGATGATCGGCGGGGCCTGCTCCGGTCGCAGCACGTGCAGCGGGTGCGGGTCGAAGGTGATCGCCACGGCGGCGGCGCCGCGCGAGCGGGCCTCGCCGACGAGGCGGCCCAGGACGCTGCGGTGGCCCCGGTGGACGCCGTCGAAGTTGCCGATGGCGACCACGGACGGGCCGTGGTCGGCGGGCACCTCGGACAGGTCGTTCCAGCGCTCCACGTGGGGTCTCCGAGCAGGTCGACGTCGTGCGCGGCGGCTGCGGCGCGGCCCTACTCTGCCAGCCCGCCGGCCTCCCCCCCGCGCGGACCTCCGCGCCCGGTGCTCGAGCTGGCGGACGCGGCCGCGCCCGGGGCGCCGGCGCGAACTCGTCCCACGTCACGAGTTGATCTCGACCGTCGACCCGGGCGCCCATGCTTTGTAACCTCCGTCACACTCCGCCCTCCCCTGGGGCGAGGAAGGGCGGGCCCGTGCTCTCGGTTCGGAACCTCGAGGTCGTCTACAACGACGTCGTGCTCGTCCTGCGGGGCGTCAGCATCGAGGTGCCGCGCGGGCAGGTGGTCGCGCTGCTCGGAGCGAACGGCGCCGGCAAGACCACCCTGCTGCGCGCGGTCAGCGGCCTGCTCGACGTCCACGACGGCCGGGTCACCAAGGGGACCGTCACCCTCGACGGCGACGACGTGACCGGCAGCCCGCCGGCGGGCATCGTCCGGCGCGGGGTCAAGCAGGTGCTCGAGGGCCGTCGGGTCTTCGCCGAGTTCACGGTCGAGGAGAACCTGCGCGTCGGCGCCCACACCCGCCGGGGGTGGAAGGACGCCGCGGAGCGGGTCTACGCGATGTTCCCGGTGCTCGCCGACCGCCGTCAGCAGGTCGCCGGCTACCTGTCCGGCGGCGAGCAGCAGATGCTGGCGATGGGCCGGGCGCTGATGTCCGACCCCACGGTGCTGCTGCTCGACGAGCCCAGCCTCGGCCTGGCACCCCGCATGGTCGAGCAGGTGCGCGACCTCGTCGCCGCCATCAACGCCCAGGGGACCACCGTGCTGCTCGTCGAGCAGAACGCCCGGATGGCGCTGTCCGTGGCCCACCACGGCTACGTCCTGGAGACCGGCCGGGTCGTCATGGACGCCCCGGCCGCCACCCTGCTGGCCGACGACGACGTGCAGGAGTTCTACCTCGGCCTGCACGGCGAGGGCGCCGACGGCGCCCGCCGGTCCTTCCGAGACGTCAAGCACTACCGCCGGCGCAAGCGGTGGCTGTCGTGACCGCCGTCCCCGCCGACCGACCGACCGACCGCCCGAGTGACGCGACGGGCGAACCGGTGCTCTCGGTCCGTGACGTGCACCTCGCCTTCGCCGGCGTGGTCGCGGTCGACGGCGTCTCGTTCGACGTCGACCCCGGCGAGCTGTTCGCCGTCATCGGCCCGAACGGCGCCGGCAAGACGTCGATCTTCAACGTCCTGTCCGGGGTGTACCGCCCGCAGCGCGGCAGCGTCGTCTTCGACGGCCGGGACCTGGTCGGCACGCCACCGCACCGCATCGCCGCGCTGGGGATGAGCCGCACCTTCCAGAACATCGAGCTGTTCTCCAACCTGACGCTCGTCGACAACCTGATGCTCGGCCGGCACACCCACGTCCGCTACGGCACCGCCGCGGCGCTGACGTGGTGGGGCAGGGCCCGGCGCGAGGAGGTCCGCCACCGCGCCGCCGTCGAGGAGATCGTCGACTTCCTCGAGCTCGAGCAGTGGCGCCGCCACCCGGTGGGCCTGCTGCCGTACGGCGTGCAGAAGCGTGTCGAGCTCGGCCGGGCGCTGGCGATGGAGCCCCGGCTCCTGCTGCTCGACGAGCCGGTGGCGGGGATGAACCTCGAGGAGACCGAGGACATGGCCCGGTTCGTCCTCGACGTCCGGGACGAGCTGGGGATCGCGATGATCATGGTGGAGCACGACATGGGGCTCGTGATGGACCTCGCCGACCGGGTGATGGCGATCGACTTCGGCCGTCCGATCACCACCGGCACACCCGAGCAGGTGCAGCGCGACCCCGAGGTGGTCCGCGCCTACCTGGGCGACGCGGGCACCGGTGAGGCGTCGTGACCGCCGCGCCGGCCACCGCCACGACGGTGACGACCATCGCCACGCGCGTCGCCGAGCGGGCCGCGGCCACGCCCGACGCCACGTCGCTGCTGGTCAAGGACCGCGGCATCTGGCGGCCCGTCACGTGGGCCGCGTACTGGGACGCCGTCCAGGACGTCGCGCACGGCCTGCTCGCCCTCGGCCTGGAGCCCGGTGACCGGGTCGCGATCCACTCCGAGAACCGGCCCGAGTGGCTCTACACCGACCTGGCCTGCGTGGCGCTGCGGGCGGTCAGCGTCGGGCTCTACCCGACGAACCCCCCGGCCGAGGTGCTGCACCTGCTGCGCGACTCCGGGGCGCGCGTCCTGGTCGCCGAGGACCAGGAGCAGGTCGACAAGGCGCTGGCCGTCGCCAACGAGTTGCCGGGCCTGGAGCGCGTCGTCTACGTCGAGCCCCGCGGCATCGCCCACCACTACGACGACCCGCGGCTGCTCGCCTGGTCGGACCTGCTCGCGCTCGGCCGCGAGCACCGTGCCGGGCACCCCGACGCCGTCGCCGAGTCGATGTCGCGGGCCCGCTCGCAGGACGTGGCCACCCTGATCTACACCTCGGGGACCACCGGGCCCCCCAAGGGCGCCATGCTCACCGTCGGCAACGTCGAGTTCGCCGTCAGCACGCTCATCACCGCCGGCGGCTTCGTGCACCCGCCCGCCTCCGCCGACGACGTGCTGCTGTCCTACCTGCCGCTCTGCCACGTCGTGGAGCGCACCTTCACCACCTGGCACAACGCCGCCGCCGGCGTCCAGGTGGCCTTCGCCGAGTCCGTCGACACGGTGCAGGCGAACCTGCGCGAGATCCAGCCGACCATCCTGTTCGGCGTCCCCCGCATCTGGGAGAAGGTGATGGCGGGGATCCAGGTCCGGGCCGGCAACGCCACCCCGCTCAAGCGGGCGCTGCAGCGGGTCGGGTTCGCGCTGGCCGACCGGATCGGCCGTGACCTCGAACGCACCGGGGGCACGCCGACCGCCCGCACCCGGGTGCTGTCCGCGATCGGCCACGTGCTGGTGTTCCGCGCCCTGCGCGACCGGGTCGGGATGCGCAAGGTCCGGTTCGCCGTCAGCGGCGCCGCGCCCATCGCGCCGGAGGTGCTGCGGTTCTTCACCGGGATCGGGGTGCCCGTGCACGAGGCCTACGGGATGACCGAGAACTGCGCCGTCGCGACCGCGAACCGGCCGGGCCGCGTCCGGATCGGCACCGTCGGCGAACCCCACGACGGCGTCGAGGTGCGCGTCGACGAGACCACCGGGGAGGTCCTGACCCGGCACGCCGGGGTGTTCGCCGGGTACTGGGGCAACCCCACCGCGAGCGCCGAGGCCGTCGACGCCGACGGCTGGCTGCACACCGGCGACGTCGGCGAGTGGGTCGACGGGACCCACCTGCGGATCACCGACCGGATGAAGGACGTCATCATCACCGCGGGCGGCAAGAACGTCTCCCCCTCGGAGATCGAGAACGCCCTCAAGGCCTCGCCGTACGTCAAGGAGGCCCTCGTCGTCGGTGACCGCCGTCCGTACCTCGTCGCGCTCGTCGGGGTGGAGGCCGACACGGTGGGCGACTGGGCGCAGCGGCGCCGTCTGCCGTACACGACGTACGCGGACCTCACCCGCCGTCCCGAGGTGGTCGAGCTCGTGCGCGGGGTGGTGGCCGACGTCAACAGCCGCCTCGCCACCGTCGAGCAGGTCAAGCGCTTCCACCTCATGCCCAAGGAGCTCGACCACGAGGACGGTGAGCTGACCGCGACGCAGAAGGTGAAGCGGGCCGCGCTCGTGCAGCGCTTCGCCGACGAGGTCGAGGCGATGTACGCCACCGGACGGGAGTCGTGACCGGGTGCTGACCGAGCTGCTGCAGAGCCTGACCCGCGGCCTGGGCAACGGCAGCGCGTACGCGCTGCTCGCCGTCGGGTTCGTCATCATCTACAAGTCCACCCGCGTGATCAGCTTCGCCCAGCCCGCGCTGATGGTGGCCGGGGCGGTGCTCGTCAGCTACCTGGTGCTGTGGCTGCCGTTCGCGCTGGCCGTGCCTGCCGCGGCGCTGGCCGTCGCGGTCCTCGCGCTGGTGCTGGAGCGGGTGACGCTGCGCCCCATGGTCGGCAAGCCGGTGTTCATCATCGCGATCATCACCCTCGGGCTCGACATCGTCATCCGCGTCGTGGTGAACGCGTTCATCGGGTTGGACGTGCGCCAGGTCGGCGACCCGTGGGGGCTGCGGACCGTGGACGTCGGCGGCGTGCTCGTCCAGCAGCGGCACCTGGCGATGGTGGCGACGACCGTCGTCGTCGTGGCCGCGCTGTTCGCGTTCTTCCGCTGGTCGCGGTACGGGCTGGCCATGCGCGCCACGGCGATGGACCAGGAGACCGCCCTGGCGCAGGGCGTGTCCGTCGGCGCGGTGTTCGCGCTGTCGTGGGCGATCGCCGGCGGGCTGGCCGCGGTCGCCGGGACGTTCGTGGCCACCGGCGCCGGGGTCGACCAGGCCACCTGGGTGATCGCGCTGAAGGCGCTGCCGGCGATCATCCTCGGGGGCCTGGACTCGGTCGGCGGGGCCGTCGTCGGCGGTCTGGTCGTCGGCGTGACCGAGTCCCTGCTCAGCTCCTACCAGCCCGAGCACCTGCCCTGGCTCGGCAACAACTTCGCGCTGGTCTCCGCGTACGTGGTGATGCTGCTGGTCCTGCTCGTCAGACCGTACGGGCTCTTCGGGACGCCGGAGGTCGAGCGGGTGTGAGCGTGCTGCGCGGACGTCCCGAGCTGGTCACCAGCTACGAGCAGGACATGGCCCTGCTCAACACCCGGCCCAAGCGCGTGTGGACCGCGCTGCTGCTCCTGGTCGCCCTGGCGCTGCCCTTCCTCGTGCAGGACGACCTGCTGCGCCTGCTCGCGCTGGGGTTCGTCGCGTCCATCGGCGCGATCGGCCTCAACGTCGTCACCGGGTACGCCGGGCAGGTGTCCCTCGGCCACGCGTTCTTCCTCGCGGTCGGCGCGTACACCGCCGCCGCGATCAGCGGCGACCCGGACGGGCGGGTCACCGGGTTCGGCGTGACCTCGATGCTCGTGTGGCTGCCCGCCGCCGGGCTCGTCGCGGCGCTCGCCGGCTTCCTCTTCGCACCCCTGGCCACGCGGCTGCGCGGGCTGTACCTGGCGATCGTCACGCTCGGGCTGGTGTTCCTCGGCGAGCACGTGTTCAAGGAGTGGCGCAGCCTGACCGGCGGCCCCGGCATCGGCCGCCGCGCCGCCGTCCCGGAGCTGTTCGGGTACCGCTTCGACGTCGACAGCGCCTACCTGACCGCCGAGCAGAACCTCTACCTGCTGATGCTGGTGCTGCTCGTCGTGTTCGCCGTCGTCGCCCGCAACCTCGCCCGCTCGGCGGTGGGGCGCTCGCTGGCGGCCGTCCGCGACCGGGACGTCGCCGCCGCCGTGATCGGGGTGGACCTGGCCCGGGCCAAGCGGCTGGCGTTCACCGTCTCGTCGTTCTACGCCGGGTGCGCGGGTGGGCTGCTGTACACGGTGTCGGGGTTCTTCGAGCCGACCTCGTTCAACCTGCTGCTGTCCGTGCAGTACATCGCGATGGTGCTCATCGGCGGGGTCGCCACGATCTCCGGCTCGATCATGGGCGCCCTGTTCATCACGCTGCTGCCGCGGCTGACCCGCGAGCTGCCGGCCCTGTTCCCCTTCATCAGCAGCCGGCCGACGGAGGTCCCGAACGTCTTCCAGCTCGAGACGGTCCTCTACGGCCTGCTCATCATCGCGTTCCTCGTGTTCGAGCCACGAGGGCTGTTCGGGCTCTGGCTGCGCGCCCGCGCGTACTGGAAGTCCTACCCGTTCTCCTACTGAGGCGCCTGCCCCCACCCGTCCGTCCGACAGCCCGTCCGGTGACCAGAGAGGAACTCACCATGAACGCTCGTCCTGCGAGGTGGCGGGTCGCCACCGCCGTCGCCCTCACCGCGCTCGTGCTGGCCGGCTGCCGCTCCGGCGGCGACGACGGCGGGGGCGAGGCCGACGGCGGCGACGGCGGCGTCGCCACCGACAACGGCGTCACCTCCGAGCCCTGCCCGGAGGCCGTCAACCCCGACAACGGCTGCATCTACCTGGGCACCATCTCCGACCTGACGGTCGGCCCGTTCGCGGCGCTGGCGGTGCCCATCACCGAGGCGCAGGCGGCGTTCTGGCAGCGCGTCAACGAGGACGGCGGCATCGGCGGGTACGACGTGGACGTCACGACCTACGTCAGCGACAACCTGTACCAGCCCGAGGTCCACAACCAGGTGTACCAGGAGATGAAGGACGACGTGCTGGCGCTGGCCCAGACCCTGGGCTCCCCCACCACCGCGACGATCCTCGACGACCTGGAGGCCAGCGACATCCTCGCCGTCCCCGCCGCGTGGACGTCGGAGTACGCGTTCACCGACATCATCCTGGAGTCGGGCGCGAGCTACTGCGTCGAGGCGATGAACGCCGTCGACTACGCGGTCGAGGAGCTCGGCGTCCAGTCGATCATGGCGGTCCACTACCCGGGTGACTACGGCGGAGACGCCGCGGCCGGGGCCAAGCTCGCGGCCGAGGCGAACGGCCTGCAGTTCACCAACGTCGAGACCGGTCAGGGCAGCGAGAGCCAGGGCGGCGCGGTCGACGCGATCCTGTCCGCCTCGCCGGACCTCGTCGTGGTGACCGCCGGCCCGGCGGACACGGCGACGATCGTCGGCCAGGCCGCGGCGCGCGGCTTCCAGGGCCGGTTCATCGGCAGCGGCCCGACCTGGAACCCCGCGCTGCTGCAGAGCCCGGCGGCCCCGGCGCTGCAGGGGCTGTACCTGCACGCCGGCCCGTGGGGGTCCTTCGACTCCGACACCCCCGGTCACGAGGCGATGCGCGAGGCCCTCGGCGACGTGCAGCCCAACGACGGCTACACGTCCGGCTGGGTGTGGAGCTACCCGCTGAAGGCGGCCATCGAGCAGGCCGTGGAGAACGGCGACCTGACCCGGGCCGGGCTGGTCGAGGCGGTCGGGTCGCTGGAGTCGGTGGACTACGAGGGGATGCTGCCGGAGGGGGCGGGCAACTTCGCCGGAGAGCCGGACGAGTCGGTCGTGCGCGCCTCGCTGGTCAGCCGGCCGGACCCCGCGGGCGCGGCGGGCCTGACGACGATCCGGGAGTTCTTCACCGGGCCGACCGCCGAGGCCCACGAGTTCGACGGCGCCTGCTACACCACCGTCTCGCTCGACTGACACCGGGACCCCGCTCCCCCGTGGCCGGCCCGACGGACGTCGAGGCCGCCACGGGGGACCCGGGACCGCGGGACGGGAGCGCTGCGCTGCTCAGCCGCGGCAGACGGCGGCGAGGTCGCCGTGGAGCGCCAGCACGATCGGCGTGCCCGTGCACAGGACGCCGGGGCGGGCGCCGGTCGACGGGCCGGCGTCCTGCGCGGCGCCCGGGTCCGCCGACGCCCCGAGCAGCAGCGTGAGGAAGTCGTCCGAGGCGACGCGGTCGACGCGGGTGTCGTCGGGGTCCACGTCGTTGAGCTCGGCCGCGCGGCGGAACGCCTCGTCCCGGTTCATCACGTCGTCCACCAGCCCGTTCTCGACGGCGGTGCGCGGGTCGAAGACGTAGGCACCCAGCTCGTCGCGGATCGTCTGGGCGGGGATCCCCCGGGCCTGGGAGACCCAGTCGACGAACTGGGTGTACTCCGACTCCAGGCCGGCGTCGAGGACGGCGCGCTCCTCCGCGGTCATGTCGCGGTACGGGTTGCCCAGGTCCTTGCCCTTGCCCTTGGACAGGTACTCCTGCGTGACGCCGCCCTGCGTCTCGACGCCCGGCTCCAACAGGGATCCGGGGATGCCCGTGACGTCCCGGTAGCGGTCGAACGGGCCCATGATGACCCCGATGCTGCCGACCAGCGTCCCGTGGTCCGCGACGACCTCGTCCGCGCCCGACATCGCGTACACGCCGCCGGACGCCGACGTGCCGCGCACGTACGCGAGCACCGCGTTGCCGGTCCGCTCCTGGTAGCGCTCCACCGCGTCCGCGATCGCCTTCGAGCCGTAGATCGTCCCGCCCGGCGTGTTCAGCTCCAGCACCAGGCCGTCGGCGTCCTCCGCGTCGAGGCCGTCGATGACGTCGGCCACCTCGTACCCGTAGGTGCCCCCCACGAACGCGCCGCCGTCGGAGGCGTCTCCGAGGATGACCCCGGTGACCTCGACGGACACCAGTCGGTGCGCCGCGTCGTCCTCACCCCAGACGGTGGTGGTGACCGGCTCGTCCACCGACCCGGCGCCCGCCGCCGCACCGACCAGGCCCACGAGGGCGATGGTCCCCAGCAGGGTCGCGACGGTGCCGACCGCCGCGAGGACGAGACCTGCCCCCAGGCTCACGCCCGCGCCCCAGCCGAACCCGCGGCGGAACGACCCGGGGCGGTGCGCCGGCTGGGTGGCCACGGGCTGCGGACCCCACGGCGGGCCGGAGGGGGCGCCGGGCGGCGGGCCGGCCGGGGCCGGACCGGCCGCGACCGGGGCGTCGGTGGGCCGGTCGGCTGCGGGCCGGTACGGCGGTTCGTGCGGGGGGTGCGGTGGGCGGCTCGTCATGCCCCAAGCATCACGCACCCGCCCGGCGCCGCCGACCACGGGTCGGTGGGGCCGACGCGCGAGGTGCGGGTCCGCGGGTGCGGGTCAGCGGGTTGCGGGTCAGCGGGCGCGCAGGACGACCTCGGGCCGGGCCTGCCCGCCCTGCTCGCGCAGGACGGCGACCAGCCCGCCGTCGGGTGCGACGGCGGCGACCGGCCCCACCGCGCCGCGCGCCTCCAGCCGCTGGCCGTAGCCGAGGGCGACGACCTCCTCGTCGGTCAGGTCGCGCACCGGCATCGCCGCCGCCGCGGCGGTCGCGAGCGGGAGCACGGTGAGCTCGGCCTCGAGCTGCTCGAGGGTGCGGGCGACGTCCAACCCGTAGGGTCCGACGGCGGTGCGGCGCAGCGCGGTCAGGTGACCGCCGACCCCCAGGGCGGCGCTGAGGTCACGAGCCAGGGCCCGGACGTAGGTGCCGCTGCTGCACCGCACGACGACGTCCACGTCGAGGACGTCCACGTCGCCGTCGCGGGTCCGGCGCGCGGCCAGCACCTCGAAGGCGTGCACCGTGACCGGCCGGGCGGGCAGCTCGACGGCCTCACCGGCCCGGACTCGGGCGTAGGAGCGCCGGCCGTCGACCTTGATCGCGCTGACGGCGCTGGGGACCTGCTGGATGTCGCCGGTCAGCCGGCGGACGGCGGTCTCGACGTCCTCGAGTCCCACCCCGCCCGCGCCGGCCCGGGACGTCACCTCCCCCTCGGCGTCGTCGGTCACGGTCCCCACGCCCAACCGGACGGTGGCGGTGTACGTCTTGTCCGCGCCGACCAGGTAGGTCAGCAGCTTCGTGGCCTTCTCCACCCCGACGACCAGGACGCCGGTCGCCATCGGGTCGAGCGTGCCGGCGTGGCCGACCCGCCGGGTGCCCGCCAGGCGCCGGACGCGGCCGACCACGTCGTGGCTGGTCCACCCCGCCGGCTTGTCGACGACGACCAGGCCGTCGGGGGCAGGGGGACGGTCCCGACCGCTCACCTGCTGCGCGAGGCGTCGCCCGGGGACCGCTCGTCGACCTCGTCACCCAGGTCGTCGCCGTCGAGGTCGTCGCCGGGGTCGTCACCGTCGTCGGGGTCGTCACCGTCGTCGGGGTCGTCACCGTCGTCGGGGTCGATCCGGTCGGCGTCGTGCCCGAGGAGGGGGGACTCCTCGTAGCCCTCCTCGTCGGGGTGGCGGTAGGGGTCCGGGTCGCCGGCGTACTGCGCGCTGGTGGCCAGTGCCGCGACCTCGGCGTCACGCTCACGCGCCCGGCGCAGCAGGTCGTCGATCGCCGCCGCGTTCTCGGGTACCGCGTCGGCGACGAACTCCAGGGTCGGGGTGAGCCGCGTCCCGGTCCGGCGACCGACCTCGGAGCGCAGGACGCCGCGGGCGCTCTCCAGCGCCGCTGCCGTCGACGCCTTCTCGGTGTCGTCACCGAAGACGGTGTAGAAGACCGTGGCGTGCTGCAGGTCGTTGGTGACCCGGGCGTCGGTGACGGTGACGAAACCGAGCCGGGGGTCCTTCACCCTGCGCTCCAGGGTCTCCGCGACGACCACCTTGATCCGGTCCGCCAGCTTGCGGGCTCGCGCGGGGTCGGCCATGGCTGCACCTCCTGCTCGTGGGGGGTCCACCCTGCCACCAGGGCGGACCGTCGGCGCGTGCACCTGCCGGTGCCCGCGTGCTCGTGGCGGGGCGCGCCGTCCGTCGGGGCCGACGGACGCGCCGCGCGGCGGTCGAGGCTACTCGGCCGGCGCGCGTGACCCGGTCCTACTCGTCCTCGTCGTCCCAGACCCGGGTCCGCGCGGACAGCAGCTCGACCTCTGGGCGGTCGGCCACGAGGCGCTCGCAGCGGGCCAGCACGTCGGTGCAGTGACCGGCGTCGGCCGCCACGACGCTGACCCCGACCTCCGCCCGCCGGTGCAGGTCGAGGTGACCGGTCTCGGCGGCGGCCACGTCGAAGCGGCGTCGCAGCTCGGCGACGACGGGGCGCACGAGCGCCCGCTTCTGCTTCAGCGAGTGCACGTCACCCAGGACCAGGTCCAGCCGCAGCGACCCGATGAACACCGGCACCTCCTCGTCGGTGACACGTCCCCGCCGGCGACCCGGCGCGCGGGCGACCCCGCACCCGTCGGGTGCGGGGCCGCCTGCGGCACGCGGTCAGGCGCGGGGCTTCTCCCGCATCTCGAACGTCTCGATGACGTCCTCGACCTTGATGTCGTTGAACGACCCGAGGCCGATACCGCACTCGAAGCCCTCGCGGACCTCCGTGGCGTCGTCCTTGAACCGCTTCAGCGACTCGATCGCCAGGTTCTCCGCGACGACCTTGCCGTCGCGCAGCAGCCGGGCCTTGGAGTTGCGGCGCACCTCGCCGGACCGCACGAGGCAGCCGGCGATGTTGCCGAACTTGGAGGAGCGGAACACCTCGCGGACCTCCGCGGTCCCGAGCTGCACCTCCTCGTACTCCGGCTTGAGCATCCCCTTGAGCGCGGCCTCGATCTCGTCGATCGCCTGGTAGATGACCGAGTAGAAGCGCATGTCGACGCCCTCGCGCTCGGCCAGGTCGGCGACCCGCTCGGCGGGCCGCACGTTGAAGCCGATGATGATGGCGTTGTCGACCGTGGCCAGGTTGACGTCGTTCTGCGTGATCGCACCGACACCGCGGTGGATGATCCGCAGCCCGACCTCGTCGCCGACCTCGATCTTGAGCAGCGCCTCCTCGAGGGCCTCGACCGAACCGGACCCGTCACCCTTGAGGATGAGGTTGAGGTTCTCGACCTTGCCGGCGGCCAGGGCCGCGGTGAGGTCCTCGAGGCTGACCCGCTTGCGACGCTTGGCCAGCATGGCCGCGCGCTCGCTCGCCTCGCGCTTCTCCGCGATCTGCCGGGCGGTCCGGTCGTCCGGTGCCACCAGGAAGGTGTCACCGGCTCCCGGCACGGACTGCAGGCCGAGCACCTGGACCGGGCGGGACGGGCCCGCCTCCTCCACGTTCTCGCCGTGCTCGTCGAGCATGGCGCGCACGCGCCCGTAGGCCGCGCCGGCGACGATGCCGTCACCGACCCGCAGGGTGCCGGACTGGACCAGGACGGTCGCGACCGCGCCGCGGCCCTTGTCCAGGTGCGCCTCGATGGCGACACCGCGGGCGTCCTTGTCCGGGTTGGCCCGCAGGTCGAGGGCCGCGTCGGCGGTGAGCAGGACGGCCTCGAGGAGGTCGTCGATGCCCATCCGCTTCAGCGCCGAGACCTCGACGAACATCGTCTCGCCGCCGTACTCCTCGGCCACGAGGTTGTACTCGGTCAGCTGCTGCTTGACCTTGTCCGGGTTGGCGCCGTCCTTGTCGACCTTGTTGACCGCGACGACGATCGGGACGCCGGCCGCCTGGGCGTGGTTCAGCGCCTCGATGGTCTGCGGCATCACGCCGTCGTCCGCCGCCACGACGAGGATCGCGATGTCGGTGACCTTCGCACCGCGGGCTCGCATGGCCGTGAAGGCCTCGTGACCCGGGGTGTCGATGAACGTCAGCGCGCGGTCGGCGCCCTCGTGCTCGGTGTGCACCTGGTAGGCGCCGATGGCCTGGGTGATGCCACCGGCCTCGCCCGCGACGACGTCCGCGTGCCGGATCGCGTCCAGCAGCTTCGTCTTACCGTGGTCGACGTGGCCCATCACGGTCACGACCGGGGGACGCGCCTCGAGCTCCTCGTCGCCCTCGGCCTCCAGCTCGCCCGCGAGGTCGATGTCGAAGGACGCGAACAGCTCGCGCTCCTCGTCCTCGGGCGACACCAGCTGGATGTCGTAGCCGAGCTCGGCCCCGAGCAGCTGGAAGGTGTCCTCGTCGAGGGACTGGGTGGCGGTCGCCATCTCACCGAGGTGGATGAGCACCGTCACCAGGCTCGCCGGGTTGGCGTCGATGCGCTCGGCGAAGTCCGTCAGCGAGGACCCGCGACGGATCCGGATGACCGTCGAGCCGTCACCGCGAGGGACCTGCACGCCGCCGACGCTCGGCGCCTGCATCGCCTCGTACTCCTGGCGCTTCGCGCGCTTGGACTTGCGCCCCCGCACGGGCCGCCCGCCGGCGCGACCGAACGCGCCCTGCGTGCCACCGCGACCACGGCTGCCCTTGCCGAAGCCGCCGCCGGGGGGACCCCCCGGGCGACCGCCGAAGCCGCCGCCACCACCGGGACGACCCCCGCCGCCACCCGGACGACCGCCGGGCCCGCCGCGCCCGGGAGCGCCGGGGCGCCCCACGGTCGAGCGGTTCGGCATCATCCCCGGGTTCGGGCGCGGACCACCGGCACCGGCACCACCGGGGCGCGGGGCCGGGCGCGGACCGCCGGCACCGGCGCCGGGGCGCGGGCCACCGGGACGCTCGCCGCCCTGCGGGCGGCCACCAGGCCGGGGCATGCCCTGGCTCGGCGCGAACGGGTTGTTGCCCGGACGGGCCCCCGGACGCGGACCGCCCGAGCGCTCCTCGCCGCCGGGGCGGCCCCCGGGTCGGGGCATGCCCTGGCTCGGTGCGAACGGGTTGTTGCCCGGGCGCGTCCCCGGG
>NZ_BAAGTX010000008.1:0-157595 GCF_054781695.1 Thalassiella azotivora | reverse complement strand
CAGGAGGTCGACACCGCTCAACTGCTCACGGCATGATCACCGCACTGACCCGCACGGTGTCGAGCAACTCCACCACTCAGCGGGACGTCACCCTCGTCGGTCCCCACGTCGGGTTGCCGTCCGCGTCGGAGCGCCAGAACCAGCCGGCGTGCCGCCCCTCGGGCCAACCGTCCGGGGTGTCCTCCCAGCTCTCGCCGCGTCCGTAGGGCGTCATGTCGAGCAGACCGAGGGCGGCGTTGACGCGCTCGTTGCCGCGCCCCGTCGTCGCGTACGTGAGGAACACGCGGTCACCGTCACGCAGGAAGCAGGTGATCGACCCCATCGCGCTGCCCACCAGACCGTCCACGCCCCGCACCGAGTACCACGGCTGCGCGTAGCCCATGAAGTCGACGAACGGGGCCACCTCGTCCCAGGCGCCCTCGGTGAGCACGGCGAACGAGACGCCGCGGGCGTTCAGGTAGCTGGCGTCGTCCAGGTGCCAGGCCGTGGTGGTGCACCCCTCGCACTGGCCCTGGTGCGGCGCCCCGTCGTGCCACATGTGCTTGTAGACGACGAGCTCGTCGCGACCCCGGAACAGGTCCAGGAAGGGGACGGGCCCGTCCGCGCCGACGACCGGCACCGTCCCGTCGAGCTCGACCATCGGCAGCCGTCGGCGGGCAGCGGCCAGCGCGTCCCCCTCGCGCGTGTACGCCTTCTCCCGGACGAGCAGCTCGTCCCGGGCCGCCGTCCAGGTCTCGAGGTCCACCACCGGCGGTCGTCCCGGGAGCTGCGTGGTCGTGGCGTCCTGCGTCGTCATGAGTCCTCCGTGCGTCCCGTGGTCGCGGCACTCGGGTGCCCACCCTGGTCACCAGGGCGGACTCCCCACCGGAGGAGAACTCATCGCGCACGGTTGACCCTGGCGCGACCAACGGGTCACGCACCGGGACGGCGGCCGCCGGGACCCCGGTGCCGGTCCGGGCGAACCGAGTCGTCCCGGCAACCTGCCGATCGGCCGGCGAGGACACGTTCGAGACGCCGCGCTGACGGTGGTCGGTGGCAGGCTCCACCCGTGCCCCCGCAGCTGCCCGAGCTCGTCGTCCCCGACGCCACCGCGTGGCGGGAGTGGCTCACCGAGCACCACGCGCAGCCCACCGGGGTGTGGTTGACGCTCGCGAAGAAGGGGACGACGTCCCCGACGAGCCTGCGGTACGACCAGGCGCTGGAGGAGGCGCTCTGCTTCGGCTGGATCGACGGGCAGGCCCGCCGCGGTGACGACGCCACCTACTCGCAGCGGTTCACGCCGCGCCGTCCGCGCAGCATCTGGTCGCAGCGCAACGTCGGGATCGTCGAGAGGCTGACCGCTGAGGGCCGCATGCGCCCGGCGGGGGTCGAGCAGGTGGAGCGCGCGAAGGCCGACGGGCGCTGGGAGGCGGCGTACCACGGCCCCGCCACGATCCAGGTTCCCGACGACCTCGCCGCGGCGCTGGACGCCGAGCCGACGGCCCGTGCCTGGTTCGAGGTGCTCACCGCCACCAACCGGTACGCGATCCTCCACCCGGTGACCACGGCGCGTCGGGCCGAGACCCGGGCACGGCGCATCGACAGGTTCGTCACCATGCTCGCGCGCGGCCAGACCCCGTACCCGCAGAAGCGCCGGCCCGACCCGCCGGGGTGACGACCCCGCGCGCCCTCCCTCGCGGCGGCTCAGGCGCGGTCGACCTCGCTGCGCAGCTTCAGCACGCGCGCGCCGTCGTCCTGCTCGATCAGGTAGGCCGGGTCGTCGTCGCTGCCGTTGCGGGTGATCTCACTGCCGCCGAGGGTGCGGGTCACCGTCGCGCGGTGCACCTCCACGACCTTGCCCTCGGCCCGGCCGCTTCCCCACACCCACGACACCGTGGTGCCCTCGCGAATCGCCATGGGGTCACTCTGCCCCGGTGGCGTCCACTCGGCGCGGTCGACGACGTCAGTGCGAACCGCTCCGGTCGTCGGCAGGGGTGCCTACGCTGAGGCCGTGGACCTGGAGGTGACCGGCGAGGTCTGGTACTGGCGCGGTCCGGCGCCGTTCCACTTCGTCACGGTGCCGGCGGAGGAGGCCGCCGAGATCCACGCGGTGGCGCGCGACGTCACCTACGGGTGGGGCGTGATCCCGGTGACGGTCCGGCTCGGCGGGACGACGTGGACGACGTCGTTGTTCCCCAAGGACGGCGGTTACCTGCTCCCCCTGAAGGACGCCGTCCGCCGGGCCGAGGACGTCGAGCTGGGGGACGTCGTCAGCGCGGTCCTCACCCTCGACCTGCGGACCGGGCGCCGCGTGTGACCGGGTCGCGGGTGCACCAGCTGGCCCAGCAGGATGCCCGCCGGGTCGCCGTGCGCGCCCAGCTCCTCGACGCGCGGCGCCCCTCAGGCGTCCTCGAGACCGTGCGCGGGCTGTCGCTGCTGCAGGTCGAGCCCACTGCCGCCGTCGCCCCCAGCGCCGAGCTGGTGCTGTGGTCCCGGCTCGGGTCGGCCTTCCGCCCCGCCCAGCTGTGGGACGCCGTGGACGAGCAGCGGGTGGTCGAGCTGCGCGGCGCACTGCGCCCCGCCGAGGACGTCGCCCTCTACCGGGCCGACATGGAGGCTTGGCCCGGTGCCGACGCGCCGGCGTGGCGGCTGCGCGACGCCGAGTGGTTGCGGGACAACGACTCCTGCCGACGTGACGTCCTGGCGCGGTTGCGCGCCGACGGGCCGCTGCGTTTGCGTGACCTGCCCGACACCTGCGTGCGTCCGTGGCGGTCGACGGGCTGGAACGCCAACCGCAACCTGACGATGCTCCTCGACCTGATGGTGCAGCGCGGGGAGGTGGCCGTCGCGGGCGGCACCGGCCGGGACCGACTGTGGGACCTGGCGTCCCGCGTCTACCCCGACGGTCCCTACCCGCCGGTGGACGAGGCGCGCCGCCTGCGCGACGAGCGCCGGCTGCGCGCCCTCGGCATCGCACGCGGCAAGGGACTGGCGTGCCCCGTCGAGCCGCTGGACGTCGGCGAGGCAGGGGAGGAGGCCGTCGTCGACGGGGTCCGTGGCCGGTGGCGCGTCGACCCCGCCCAGCTCGACCGCCCCTTCGTCGGCCGCACGGCGCTACTGTCCCCGTTCGACCGGCTGCTGCACGACCGCAAGCGGATGCGCGACCTGTTCGGGTTCGAGTACGCCCTGGAGATGTTCAAGCCGGCCGACCGGCGACGCTGGGGGTACTACGCGCTGCCCGTCCTGCACGACGACCGGCTCGTAGGTAAGGTCGATGCTCGTGCGGACCGCAGTGACGGGGTCCTGCAGGTGAACGCCGTCCACGAGGACGAGCCCCTGGACGCGAGGACCCGCGACCACGTCCGTGCCGAGATCGAGGACCTCGGTCGCTGGCTGGCGCTCGACGTCCGGTGGCCGGTCGGCGCTTGAGGCCCGCGTCCGGTGGGCGACCAGACCCCCGGGCCTGTCCGTCACTCGACGTCACCGCTAACCTCTGTCACGGCTGTCACAGCCCCCGTGACTGACATCCGGTCGTCATCTTCGCGAAACCCGTTGTGCCCCAACGAGACGTCGCCTATCGGTTGGATCGGATTATGACTTTAGGTGACAAGTCTGTTACGTTCGGTCAGCAAGGTCGGCGGGGGCTCATCCGTGAGTCACAGCCGATGTCTCGGGGGGCCGCAGGCCCGCGCTGCGAAGGGGGAGACCAGTGATGGTCCGCATGGCGAAGGCATCGTCCTCCGGCATCCTCAGGCCCGTCCCGGCGTCAGCCTGCTGACGGCCGCAGCGCTCGGGGCCGCAACGGCGCAGCACCCGAGCCCATGATCCCCGCGGTCCGGTCCACCTAGCGACCACCCAGCGCGTCGACATCGCGGTCGAGCGCGCCCGTGACCGCTGCACTCCCACCTTTACCAGCTGACCAGGGCACGTCCGGCGTGCCCGTCGGGAGCATCGTCATGTTCGTTTTCCTGCTCATGCTGCGCCACGCCATCGTCGAGGACGGCCAGCTGTTCCTCTTCGCCGTGTTCGTCGGCGTCGTCTGGGGCCTGTGGGCGCTCAAGGTCGTCCTGTCCCGCCGGTACCAGCCGTGGACCGAGCCGCACGACACGACCACGAGCGTCGTCATCCCGGTCGTCGACGAGCCGCTCGACCTCTTCCGCGACGTGCTGACGCGCATCTGCGCGCAGCAGCCGACCGAGACCATCGTCGTCATCAACGGCCCCCGCAACATCGACCTCGAGAAGGTGTGCGAGGAGTTCGCCGACTACGGCGTGCGCCACACCTGGACGCCCGTGCCCGGCAAGCGCAACGCGGTCAAGGTCGGCACCGAGATGGCGACCGGCGAGATCCTCGTCCTCGTCGATTCCGACACCGTCTGGGCGCGCGACACCCTCGACGAGCTGGTCAAGCCGTTCGCCGACCCCCGCGTCGGCGGCGTGACCACCTCCCAGCGCATCCTCGAGCCGGGCCGGCAGTTCATCACCCGCTGGGCCGACTGGCTGGAGAACAGCCGCGTCAAGTACTCGATGCCCGCGCAGTCCGTGCTCGGCCAGATCGGCTGCCTGCCCGGGCGCACCATCGCCTTCCGCCGCCAGGTCGTCGTCGACGCCATGGAGGACTTCCTGAAGCAGCGCTTCCTCGGTGTCTTCCTCGAGGTCAGCGACGACCGCACCCTGACCAACCTGGCGCTCAAGCAGGGCTACCGCACGGTCTTCCAGTCCACGTCGATGGTGTGGACCGACGCCCCCACGAAGATGGGCAAGCTCGCCAAGCAGCAGCTGCGGTGGGCCCGCGGATCGCAGTACAACACGCTGCGGATGCTGCCGTGGATGCTCGGGCACGCCCCCGTCCTCGCGCTCTTCTTCGTCGCCGACATCGTCCTGCCGTTCCTGCTCGCCGGCGCCATCATCGGCGCCGCGTACCGGATCGCCTCCGGCACGGGCATCAACTACTACGGCGCGCTGGTCAGCGAGTACGGCGCCAGCATCGGCATCGTCTCCGTCGTCCTGCTGACCGTCATCGCCTCCGGCCTGTCCATGGGGATCCGGCACCTGCGCCACCTCATGGAGGTCCCCGGCGACTGGTGGCGGATGCCGCTGTACGTCGTGTTCTCCACGGCCTTCCTCATGCCGATCCGCCTGTGGGGCTTCTTCCGGATGGCGCACGTGGCCGGCTGGGGGACCCGCAAGGACGCGTACACCGGCACCAGCTCGGACGAGGCGAGCGACAGCCCCGACCTGATGGACGAGCTCGAGAGCGAGCTCGCCCCCGGCCCCGTCGACGTCGTGGACCTGCGCGGCGAGACGGACCACGAGCTCGACCTCACGGAGGACACCACCTGGTCCGGTCGCGGTGGAGGCACCGCGACGGCCACCGCGACGGCCACGGCCGCCGCCCCCACGTCGACCGCCGCGCCGGCGACCCGGGCCGTGCAGAGCCCCCTGGCTCCCGCCAAGACCCGCAGGTTCAACGTCTGGGCCGGCGTCCCGTACCTGATCGGCTTCGCGATCCTGACCGCAGAGGTGCTGCACATTGTCCGCTGAGAAGAACCCGCCCGCCGAGAACAGCACGCCAGACAGCCACGTCTGGTCCGGGCCGGCCGACGTCGTCGGCGCCGCAGCGGCGCACGTCGCGGCCACGAGCGTGCGCACCCGGCTCGTCGCCCTCGGCCTCGTCGCCGCCATGGCGGCCACGACCCTCGTGATCTGGGGGTCGCCGTCCCTGCGCAGCTCCCTCGACGACGCCGTCGACGGCACCGCCGGTGCGGTGACCGCCTCCGACGACCTCGCCGAGAGCATCAGCGACCGCGACGACAGCGAGCAGCGCGCCCAGCGCAGCGAGACGCGGTCCACCCTCACCGCCCTCGCGGCCGCCCTGACGGCCGCCGACCGGGAGACCGCCGCCGACCTCGCGCGGCAGGTCATCGCCGCCTCCGGTGACGACCCGAAGCTGGAGGAGATGCTCGCCGACATCGGTCTGACGCCCGAGCAGCTGTGGCGCGTCGCCGGGGCCGGCACCGCCAAGACCTTCGACGAGCTCCTCGTCGAGGTCGGGTACGACGGCCAGGGCGGCCAGGGCGGCCGCGCGGGCCAGGGATCCGGCGGCTCGTCCGGCTCGCCCGGCTCGGACGCCTCCGGCGCCGGCTGGCACGGAGGTGCCAGCGGCGGCACGAGCGGCAACGCCCCGGGCACCAGCCCCGCGGGCCGCGACTCCAGCGAGTACGCCAAGCGCCCGGCGCAGCCCGCCCCGGCGCCCGACCCGGCCTGCTGGCAGTTCACCTGGCAGCAGGACGCCCAGGCCGCCTACGTCAAGGACCTGAACGACCCGTACGGCCTGGACGGCAACCCCGGCCCCCGCGACGACGACGGGATCGCCTGCCGCGACCTGCCGGACGACCCGAACCGGGCTGCCAGCATCCCCGCGGGCGCCTTCGAGCCGACCGCGCCGCCGGTGCAGCACCTGCTCGACCCGGCACGCACGTTCTTCGGCGTGCACAGCCCGCAGGCGCCGTACTTCTTCGGCGAGGTCGAGGAGCTCGCGCAGGCGATCGACCACGTGCCGAGCTCGGTGACGTACTTCGCCGGCTGGGACCAGGACTTCCGCCCCGACGCCGCCGACGCGGCCTGGACGCGGAACATGTTCCCGATCATCGCCTGGGAGGCCCGCCCGAACGAGACCGACATGGGTCCGGGCAGCAACAACGCCGTCAACGAGGACTACCAGCTCGCCGACATCATCGAGGGCGACCACGACGAGTACCTGCGGCAGTACGCGCAGGACGTCGCCGAGTACGGCCTGCCCGTCGGGATCCGCCTCAACCACGAGATGAACGGCATCTGGTACCCGTGGGCCGAGCAGGTCAACGGCAACCAGCCCGGCGAGTACGTCGCCGCCTGGCGCCACGTGCACGACGTCTTCACCGAGGCCGGCGCGGACAACGTGCTGTGGATCTGGTCGCCCAACGTCATCGAGTTCCCCCAGGCCCAGCCGCTCGAGGAGCTCTACCCCGGTGACGAGTACGTCGACTTCACCGGCCTGGTCGGCTACTACCGCAAGCCGATCGAGGGCAAGGAGGCGTCCTTCCAGAACACCTACGGCAAGTCCGTCGCCAAGCTCCGCGAGGTCGCACCCGGCAAGCCGATCTGGCTCACCGAGGTCGGTGCGACCGAGCAGGGCGGCAACAAGGTGGACTGGGTCACCTCGTTCTTCGAGGCGATGGAGGCCAACCCCGACATCAAGGGCATCACCTGGTTCCAGCGCGAGGTGACGGCGATCCCGATCGGAGAGAAGGACCCGGTCACCAACGACTGGCGGATCACCTCCTCGCCCGAGGTCACCGCGGTCGCCCGCCAGGCGCTGGACCGCGGCGGCTTCTCCGCCGGCACCGCGCCCCGCCAGCCCCTCCCCGCCCCGATCGGACGGGTCGGCTGATGCCCGGCACCACGCCCGACACCACAGCCGACGTCAGCGCCGACGTCACCGACACCACCGACGACACCACCGCGGCCACCGCCGCAGACACCACCGAAGGACAGCACATGAGCACCCGCATCACCGTCATCGGCACCGGCTACCTCGGCGCCGTCCACGCCGCCGGCATGGCCGAGCTCGGCTACGAGGTCATCGGCGTCGACGTCGACCAGCGCAAGGTCGACACCCTCAACGACGGCCGCGCGCCGTTCTACGAGCCCGGCTTCGAGCCGCTGCTCGCCGAGCACGTCCGCTCCGGCCGGCTGCGCTTCACCACCTCCTACGCCGAGGCCGGCGAGTTCGGCGACGTCCACTTCGTGTGCGTCGGCACCCCGCAGCAGGCCGGCGGCCGCGCCGCCGACATGCGCTACGTCGACGCCGCGATCGACTCCCTCGCACCGCACCTGACCCGCCCGGCCCTCGTCGTCGGCAAGTCCACGGTGCCCGTGGGCACGGCCGCCCGGCTGACCGAGCGGCTTCGCGCCGCCGCCCCCGCCGGTGACCAGGTGCACCTGGCCTGGAACCCCGAGTTCCTGCGCGAGGGCTTCGCCGTCGAGGACACCCTGCGCCCCGACCGGATCGTGCTCGGCGTGACCTCCGCGGACGACGCCGAGACGCTCCAGGGCGTGTACGGTCCGATCCTGGCCACCGGCACGCCGCTCGTCGTCACCGACCTGCCGACCGCCGAGCTGGTCAAGGTGTCCGCCAACGCCTTCCTGGCTACCAAGATCTCCTTCATCAACGCGATGGCCGAGGTCTGCGAGGTCGCCGGCGCCGACGTCACCCAGCTGTCCGAGGCGATCGGCCACGACGAGCGGATCGGCAAGAAGTTCCTCAAGGCCGGGCTGGGCTTCGGTGGCGGCTGCCTGCCCAAGGACATCCGGGCGTTCTCCACCCGCGCCGCCGAGATCGGCGCCCACGAGGCGCTGAACTTCCTGCGCGAGGTCGACGAGGTCAACATGCGCCGGCGCACCCGCGTCGTCGACCAGGCCCGCGACCTGTGCGGCGGGTCGCTGCTCGGCCGCAAGATCGCCGTCCTCGGCGCCGCCTTCAAGCCGAACACCGACGACGTCCGCGACTCGCCCGCCCTGAACGTCGCCGCCACGCTGCACCTCGGCGGCGCCCAGGTCGTCGTGCACGACCCGGAGGCCAATGACAACGCGGCCTCCCGCTTCCCGACGCTGGCCTACGCGGACAGCACCGAGGACGCCGTGCGGGACGCCGACCTGGTGATCCTGGCGACCGAGTGGAAGCAGTTCGTCGAGCTCGACCCCGCCCGGCTCGCCGAGCAGGTCGCCCACCCGTGCATCGTCGACGCACGCAACGCCCTGGACCCGCAGGTCTGGGCGGACGCCGGCTGGCAGTACCGCGGCATGGGCCGCCCCGCCCCGGTCACCTCCGCCGTGCCCGCGACCGTCCCCGCCTCCGTCGTGGCGTCCGTCCCGGCGGAGCTGCAGCAGGCATGAGCGCCGTCGGGGTGGGCCCCACCCAGGTCGGCCGGTCGGCGCCGCAGGCGCCGGCCGGCCGGCACGGCGCCGGCTTCCGTCCGGACGTCGAGGGGCTGCGGGCGATCGCCGCCGGTGTCGTCGTCCTCGGCCACGCCGGCGTGGCGTTCCTGCCCGGCGGGTACGTCGGCGTGGACGTCTTCTTCGTCCTGTCCGGCTTCCTCATCACGGGGTTGCTGCTCAAGGAGGTCGAGCGCAGCGGCCGGGTGGACCTCAAGCGCTTCTACGCGCGGCGGGCCCGCCGGCTGCTGCCGGCCGCGGCGCTGGTCGTGGTCGCGACGGTCGTCGGCGCCTGGTTCCTGCAGTCGCCCCTGGCCGGCAAGCAGGCGGCGCAGGACGGGCTGTGGACGGTCTTCTACGCGTTCAACGTCAAGCTCGCCGCCGACGGCACGGACTACCTCAACGCCGAGGAGGCGCCGTCGCTGCTCCAGCACTTCTGGTCCCTCGCCGTCGAGGAGCAGTTCTACGTCGTCTGGCCGCTGCTGCTCGTGGCGGTCGCGGGGACGGCGCTCGGACGGCGCGCCGCGCGAGCCGGTGAGGACGCTCGACGCGCGCGACCGCGTCCGGTGCGCCGCGGCCGGGTGGCCACCGTCCTGCTCGTCGTGGTGGCCGGCTCGCTGGCCCTCAGCGTCTGGCAGACGTCGGTGGCGCAGTCCTGGGCGTACTTCGGGCTGCACACCCGTGCGTGGGAGCTCGGGGTCGGCGCGCTGCTCGCGGTCGGGCTCGCCGGTGTCCGCCGGGTGCCCACCTGGGTGGCCGTGCCGCTCGGCTGGCTCGGCCTGGCCGCCGTCGTCGTCGCCGCCGTCGTCTACACCGAGGACACCGCGTTCCCCGGGTACGCGGCCGCCGTCCCGGTGCTCGGCACCGCGGCGGTCGTCGCCGCCGGAGCCGCCGCCCCCGGGCGGGGCGCGTCCCGGCTGCTCGCCGCCCGCCCGCTGACGACGGTGGGGTCGATGTCGTACGGCTGGTACCTGTGGCACTGGCCGCTGCTGACGCTGCTGCCGGCGGCGCTGGGCGTCCCCGCGGAGGGCACCGTCCTGCTCGTGGCCGCCGCGCTGGGGCTGGGGCTGGCTGCCCTGTCCCTGCACCTGGTGGAGAACCCGATCCGGTTCTCGCCGTCGCTGTCGGCGCCGGGTGACGGCCTGGCGCTGGGCTTCGCGGTCTCCTCGGTGCTGGTGCTCGTCGCCGTCACCGCGGCCGTGGCGCCCGGTGCGGCGCCCAAGGGGGAGCGGGTGGACGTCGCGTCCTACCGCACGGAGGACGCCAGCCTGGCCCCGGTCATCCAGGCGTCGTTGGAGGCGCCGGCGGCGCCGCAGAACCTCACCCCGGCGGTCGGGGAGGCCAAGGGCGACCTCCCGGCGTCCCGGGAGGACGGCTGCCACGCCGACCTGCTCGACGTCGAGCCGAAGCGCCCCTGCCTCTACGGGGACACCGGGTCCGACCGCACGGTGGTGCTGTTCGGCGACTCGCACGCCGACCAGTGGCTCCCGGCCCTCGAGCCGGTCGCCGCGGAGGCGGGCTGGGCGCTGGCGCACCGGACCAAGTCCGCCTGCCCGCCGGCGACCATGACCGTCCGGTCGGGTGACCTCGGCCGCACGTACGACGAGTGCGACACCTGGCGCGAGGACGTCCTGGCCGAGATCGAGCGCACCAGGCCGGAGCTGGTCGTCGTGGGCGCGTCCTACGGCCTCGGCGACGACGACCCGCAGCAGTGGTCGCAGGCCATGGCCACCACGGTGTCGCGGCTGACCGCGGCCGCGGACCGGGTCGTCCTCCTCGAGGACACCCCGGTGCGCTCGTCGTCCGGACCTGACTGCGTCGCGGCGAACCTCGACGACGTCGCGCAGTGCGCCGTCGACAGGGACGCCGCCACCCCGCACACCGACGTCGCCGAGGCGGTCCGCACCGCCGTGGCGGAGGCCGGTGGGCAGGTCGTCGACCCGCTCGGCTGGTTCTGCGCGGACGACGTGTGTCCCGAGGTGATCGGCAACTACCTCGTCCACCGCGACGCCACGCACGCCACGGCCGCGTACACGCGGTTCCTGGCCCCACGCGTGGGCGAGGCCGTCGGCCTCGTCCGCCACGACGCGAGCTGAAGCCACCCGGCCGCGTCACGAAGCCGGCGGCCCGGTCCCTCAACGGCGAGGGACCGGGCCGCCTGCGCGTCCAGCCCGCGCGTTCAGTCTGCGGGCCGAACGGCCGGCGCCGCGGACGTCGCGGGGAGCGCGGCCGCGAGCAGGTCGCTGGTCACCTCGGTCGCCGGCGCCGAGGACCCGGCGACCTCCACCGCGGCCACGCACACCGCGAGCACCAGCGCCTCGCCGTCGGGGATGGTGAGCACCGGGTCCTCGGCCGGCTGCTCCGACGTCGTCACGGACCGGACGTCCGTGCTGGTGCCGGACGCGTTGGTCGCGACCGCCCGCACCTCGTACGTGGTGCCGGGCGCCAGGCCGGCGAGGGTGACGTCGAACCACCGGAAGCCGGTGTGGGCCGCGACGTCCGCACCCGGCAGGGTCAGGACGGGGCCCCCGTCGCCCGGCACCAGCTCGAACACCAGGGTGCTGTCCAGCGAGTGCGGGTGCACCTTCGTGCGCAGGGTCGTCGTCGTGGCCGTCACGTCCAGCGTGCTCTCGACCTGCACGGTCGGCGGTGCCGTCGTGTCGGTGTGACGGTTCGCGACGACCGTGCTGCCGGCGTCGGTGACGGCGGTGACGCGCCAGTGGTGCCGGGTGCCCGGGGTGAGGCCCTCCAGCCGGACGCGGACCTCCTGGCCCGTGGTGCTCGCCGGCAGGTCGACGGTCCGCGGCGTCCCGCCGAACGTCGTGTCCGTCCCCCACTCGACGACGACACGACCGGCCAGGCCGTGGGTGCCCACCCAGGCGACCACGGTCAGCGCCGTGTCGGTGGCCTCGCGCCCGTCCGCCGAGAGCGTCGGCGCCGCGACGACCGGGTCCGTCCCGGTCTGCCCGTCGCCACCGCCGGACGGCGCCGTCCCGGAGGTGGTCAGGGAGCGGGTGGCCGTGCGGGTGCCGGAGGCGTTCGTGCCGACCGCCTGCACCTCGTACGTCGTCCCGGCGACGAGCCCGGACACGGGCACCGACAGCCACCGGAAACCGGTGTGCGCTTTGACGGTCAGCGTGTCGCTGCTGACCGTCGTCCCCCCGCCGGCCGGGACGAGGCGGAAGCGCACGGTGCTGTCGAGGGAGTGCGGGTGCACGCGCGCGTTGAGCGTCGCCGACGCGGTGGTGACCTGCGTGGGGGCGTCCAGCAGGACGGTGGGCGGGCCGGTGGTGTCCAGGTGCCGGCCGGTCAGGCGGGTCGTGCCCGCGTCGGTCCGGGCCACGACCTTCCAGTGGTAGCGGGTGCCGGGCTGGAGCCCGGTGAGGTCGGTGCGGAGGGTCTGCGACCAGCCGAGCGCCGCGGCGTCCACGGTGTGCGACGACCCGTAGTCGGTGGTCGTGCCCCAGTGGAACGTGACCGTCCCCTCCTGGCCCTGGGTGTTGACCCACGCCGAGATCCTGGCGGTGGTGTCGCCGGTGCCGACACCGTCCCCCGTGACGGTCGGGGGCTTGGCGGCCGCGATGACGCGGGTGCGGGCGGCGGTGCCGCCGAGGACGTCGGTGACGTGCAGGGTCACGGTCCACGTGCCGCCGGCGAAGGTGTGTGGCAGCGCGCTCGGCGGGGACCCCGTGCCCTCGGCGGCGGCCGAGCCGTCGCCGAAGTCGACCCGCCACCGGGCGATGCCCTGCCCCGCGGCGTGCCCGGTCGCGGCGGACGCCGAGGCGTCGAAGGTGACCGTCAGCGGACCGGGGCCACCCGTGGTGTCGGGGAGCAGGGACGCCGTGGTCCGGCCGTGGGCCGAGGCGGCACCGGCGACCTCGCGGAACGCCTCCAGCGTCTGCGGGCTGGAGTCGGTCCACCACGGGCAGGTGCCGTGCGTGTCGAAGTAGGAGACGGCCTTGATCTCGGGCATGGCGTCCAGGGCGGCCATCCCCTCGCGCAGCCACGCGGCCTTGCGACCCGGGTCGGACGGGTCATCGACCGAACCCCACTCGGCCAGCATCAGCGGCTTGCCCTTGGCGGCGCCGAACGTGCGGAACGGGGAGACCACCGTGGCCAGAGGCCGCCACGCGGTGGGCTTGCCGGGGGCGCACCCCAGCCAGTTGTAGGCGTCCAGCGCGGCCCAGTCGACGACGTCACCCCCCGGCCAGTACGCCTGCGCCCCGGCGCCGACGTACTGCGAGCCGAAGCTGGACGGCGTCATGATCCACGTGTACGCGGCGTTCGTGACACCCGCGGCGCGCATGCGGCTGACGTAGTGGCGCCACGCTGCGACGTACTCGGCGGGGCTGCCGAAGCGGGTCTCCATGTCGGGCTCGTGGTGGAAGGACAGGAAGACGGGTGCACCGAGCGTACGCACCGCCTGCGCCTGCACTGCGATGTCGGCGTCCACCGCCCCGGAGGCCACCTGCGACCAGGTGATGAGGGAGCCGTCCCGTCGCTGCGGCCGCACGGACAGGACGGGGGTGCGCCCCCGCGCGACGTCGGTGCGGACGGTGGTGGAGTCGACCGGGTCGTCCCAGCGCAGGAACACCCGCCGCAGGTCCAGCGAGCGCCCGATCCTGCGCTCGAAGGCGTCCACAGCCGCCTGGCTGTCGCCGTCCGAGGGGTTCGTGGGCGAACCGGCCGGGTCGACGAACGCGCCGAAGAGGCGCCCGGCGGGCGGGGCGAGGGCGTCGACGGCCGCGGAGCCGGCAGCGGGCTCGGACGGCTCCTCGGGCTCGGACGACGCGGCCGGCTCGACCGATGTCACCGGCTCGGCGGTCGGCGAGACCGCTGCGACGGCGGTCGGACCGCCCACCGTCCCAGCTCCCACGACGAGCGCGGCGCACAGGACGAGGGCGGAGGTCAGCAGGGTCGGACGAGGGCGTCGGCGGCTGGGACGGGCGGTCGGGACGGGCATGGGTGCGGTGATCCCCCGGGAGCGTGGCGCACTGGGCTGAGAGGGCCGAGCGGGTCCGGGCCCCACTACCTCTGTCGGCTCGCCGGGCCCCCGGACTGAGGTCTGCCGGGGCACCGGCTCGCCGCTTCACCCGATGAGTGCCCGCAGTGGGACGGCTCGACGTCCGGCGAGCCGGGTTGCGGCGCGTCACCCGCTGTGAAGGGATGAGACGCCGACGAGGGAGGTTCACGCGTGAGAGCACTCATCACCCGGGCCCACGACGCGCTGGGGCTGCGCACGGGGCCGGTCATCTTCACGGGGTCGGCGGCCGTGACCCTGCTGTTCGTCGTCACGACCATCCTGTTCACCGACACCGTCGACGGGGTCTTCGCCGGGGCGACCGGCTGGCTGATGGAGAACCTCGGCTGGTTCTACGTGCTGGGCGTGACGGTCTTCCTGATCTTCCTCGTGTACATGGCCGCGAGCCGGTGGGGGCGGGTCAAGCTGGGCGCGGACGACGAGGAGCCGGAACACTCCGGACCGGCCTGGTTCGCCATGCTGTTCGCCGCCGGCATCGGGACCATCCTCATGTTCTGGGGGGTTGCCGAGCCGATCAACCACTACGCCAACCCGCCGATGCAGGACGTCGACGGCGGGACCGTCGCCGCCTTCGAGGAGGCGATGGCGTTCACGCTGTACCACTTCGGCCTGCACACGTGGACGATCTTCACGCTGCCGGCGCTCGCGTTCGCGTACTTCATGTACAAGCGGAACCTGCCGCCGCGGGTGTCCTCGATCTTCTACCCGCTGATCGGGGACCGGATCCACGGCCCGCTCGGCGCCGTCATCGACATCACGGCGATCGTGGGGACGATGTTCGGGGTCGCCGTCTCCGTCGGGCTCGGCACCCTGCAGATCAACAGCGGCCTCGCGGCGCTGTTCGGCGTGGAGGAGAGCCGGGTCACGCAGATCCTCATCATCCTCGTCGTCACCGCGATCGCAACGATCTCGGTGGCCGTCGGGCTGGACCGCGGCATCAAGCGGCTGTCGAACCTCAACATCGTCGTGGCCGTGGGCCTGCTGTTCTTCGTGCTCGTCACCGGCCCGACCCTGTTCCTGCTGCAGGGAACCATCGAGTCGGTCGGCACCTACCTGTCCTGGCTGCCGGAGCTGGCCTTCTGGAACGACACGGTCAACGACAGCGACTGGCAGAGCTCGTGGACGGTCTTCTACTGGGCGTGGACGATCTCCTGGTCGCCGTTCGTCGGCATCTTCATCGCCCGGATCTCCCGCGGCCGCAGCATCCGGCAGTTCGTCATCGGGGTCCTGGGGATCCCGGTGGCCTTCAGCCTGATCTGGTTCGGCGTCTTCGGGTGGGGCTCGTTCAGCATCGAGCGGGACGACCCCGGCACGCTGGTGGAGCCCGTCGTCGAGCAGGGAGACGTCGCCGCCGCGCTGTTCGTCTTCCTCGAGAGCTTCCCGCTGACGACGGTGACGTCGGTCGTCAGCATCCTGCTCGTCGTCGTGTTCTTCACGACGTCGGTGGACTCCGCCGCGCTGGTCATGGACACCATCGCCAACGGCCACGAGGACCCCGCCCCGACGCGGCAGCGCGTGTTCTGGGCGCTGTGCGTCGCCGCCGTGGCCGGCACCCTGCTGGGCGCCACCGGCGCGGGCGGGCTCGAGGCCCTGCAGCAGGTGATCATCGTCGTCGGGCTGCCGTTCTTCGTGATGGGCTACCTGATGATCTACAGCATCCTCAAGGCCCTCAGGGAGGACGCCGGCGAACGGCCACCGCTGCGCACGCGCCGCTGGCGGCGGGTGCTGCCCCCCGAGGAGGCCGAGCGCCGCGGGGGCGAGGGGCACCCGGCGACGACCACCCAGGAGCACGACGAGGACCACGACCACGACGGGGACGGCGACCACGACACGGACGGCGAGGACTCCCGCGGCCCGCTGCTGACGAAGACCGACACCAGCAAGCGCGACCAGGTGCCGCCGCGCGACCGCTGAGGCGCGGCGGGGTCAGGCGAGCAGCTCCCGGACCCGGGGGACCACCTCCGTGCCGTACAGGCCGATCGCGTCGACCAGGTGCGTGTGCGGCATCGGCCCGTTGCTGTACTTGAGGTCGAAGCGCTGGAGCCCGAGCTCGCGCACCGTGCCGGCGATCTTGCGCGCCACCGTCTCGGGCGACCCGGCGAAGACCGCCCCGTGCTCGACCTCCGCCTCGAAGTCCGCGCGGGTGGTCGGGGGCCAGCCCCGCTCGCGGCCGATCCGGTCCCGGTTGGCCTTGAAGTGGGGGAACATCAGCTCGCGGGCCCGCTCGTCGGTGTCCGCGACGAAGCCGGGGGAGTGCACGCCGACCGGCAGCCGGGGCAGCCCGAGCCGCTCGAGCGCCCGGTGGTACAGGTCGGTGTACGGCGCGAACCGGGAGGGCTCACCGCCGATGATCGCGAGCATCATCGGCAGGCCGTGCCGGGCCGCCCGGATCACCGACTCCGGCGAGCCGCCGACCCCGACCCAGGTCGGGACGCCCCCGCGCTCGGTGCGCGGGTGCACCTCCACGTCGTGCAGCGGCGGGCGGACCGTGCCCTCCCACGAGAACCGCCGCTCCCGGCGGACCCTGGTGAACAGGTCCAGCTTCTCGGTGAACAGCGCCTCGTAGTCGGCCAGGTCGTACCCGAACAGCGGGAAGGACTCGGTGAACGAGCCGCGCCCCAGCGTCACCTCGGCCCGGCCGTCCGACAGCGCGTCCAGGGTGGCGAAGCGCTCGTAGACCCGGACCGGGTCGTCCGAGCTGAGCACCGTCACCGCGCTGCCGAGGACGATCCGCTCGGTGCGCGCGGCGATCGCCGCCAGCACGACCTCGGGTGCGGAGACGGCGTAGTCGTCGCGGTGGTGCTCGCCCACCCCGAACGCGTCCACGCCCGACCGGTCGGCGACGACGGCCTGCTCGACCAGGTCCCGCAGGACCCGCGCGGGGTGCACGGGGACGCCGTCCCCGTCGACCGTGACGTCACCGAACGTGTCCAGCCCGAGCTGCACCGTGCCTGGGGCGGGCGCGCCGCCGTTCGCGTCGTCCACGTCTCTCCTCACGTCGGTGACCATCCGAGTGGCCGTCCGAGGCGACAGCGTCCCTGCGGCGCAGCGCATTCCGCGCACGCGCACCGATGGCGCCCGAAGCGACCCGGGACGTTCGGCCCCTACGACCCGTTCACCCGGATGGGGTAAGCAAGGGGCGTCCCTTCCCCCACCCGTGAGGAGCTCACGTGCTCTCGGACCGTTCGCGCCCCGTCGTCGAGGCCACCCTGCCCGTGGTCGCCGACAACATCCACGCCATCGCCCAGCGCTTCTACCAGCACATGTTCGGGGAGCACCCCGAGCTCCTGGACGGCGTGTTCAACCGGGGCAACCAGGCCGAGGGCACCCAGCAGGTCGCCCTGGCCGGGTCGGTCGCCGCGTTCGCGGCCGCGCTGGTGAAGGACCCCGAGCAGCTGCCCGAGCAGCTGATGAGCCGGATCGCGCACAAGCACGCGTCCCTCGGCATCCGACCGGACCAGTACCAGGTCGTGCACGACAACCTGTTCTGGGCCATCGGCGACGTCCTCGGCGACGCGGTCACCCCGGAGGTGGCGGCCGCCTGGCAGGAGGTCTACTGGCTGATGGCGTACGCGCTCGTCCACATGGAGCGGGGCCTCTACAGCGCCCGCGGCGTGCGGCCGGAGACGGTCTGGCGCGAGTGGGAGGTCACCGACAAGGTCGAGGAGACCGCGGACGTCGTGACGTTCAGGGTCAAGCGCACCGACGACCGGCTCGTGCGGACGTCGCTGCCCGGCCAGTACGTGAGCGTCAAGGTGCTCATGCCGGACGGCGTGCACCAGCCGCGCCAGTACAGCCTGACCCGTGCGGACGACGGCGAGCACCGCCAGTTCGCGGTCAAGCGCGTGCGGGGCGGTGGCACGCCCGACGGCGAGGTGTCGAACCACCTGTGCGACAGCGTGCAGGTCGGTGACGTGCTGACGCTGTCCCTGCCGTTCGGTGACGTGGTGCTGGACGACTCGGGCCGGCCGATCGTGTTCGCCTCCGCCGGTATCGGCGTGACGCCGATGGCGGGGATGCTGTCGCACCTGCGCCAGGCCGGTACGCACCTCGACGTGACGCTGCTGCACGCCGACTCGCGCGAGGAGTCCTTCCCGCTGCGCCGGCAGGTGCTCGACGACGTGCGGGCGCTGCCCGGCGGGTCGGCCTACGTCTGGTACGAGCAGGGTGGCAGCGACCTGCCGGTGGACGGCGCCTTCACCGGGGTGATGGACCTCGCGGACGTGACGCTCCCGGACGGCGCCGGCTACTACCTGTGCGGTCCGCTGCCGTTCATGCAGGCGGTCCGCAGCCAGCTCGTCGAGCGGGGCGTGCCGCCGCAGGACATCCAGTACGAGGTGTTCGGGCCCGACCTGTGGGCGGCGGACCTGCTCACCGAGTCCGCACCCGGCGCCACCACGAGCTGACGGACCGCCGCGGCGGCCGGGCCCACGCCGCGCGGGCGGGACGTCCCCGCCCGGCGGCGACCCCGGTCGCCGCGGCCACCGGAACGCGGCTGCCGGCGGCAGCCCCCACCCCGGCGACCTCGCGGTCCGGTGCGTCGTCCAGGGGTCGGCGGGGTGCAGGCAGCGCACTGCGCCCGCCACCCGCACGGCGCCTGTCGGGGCGGCGCTCGCCGCGCCACGGGACGGCGTCCACCACCGGCATGGCCGTGGGCACGGGGACGGCCAGGTCCTCGGCGAGGCGGCGCACCTGCCCGCCGGTCAGCGTCTCGGCGTCCAGCAGGGCCGCGGCGACCGCGGCCAGCAGGGGCCGGTGCGCGTCGACGAGCTCGCGGGCCTTCTCCAGCGCCTGGCCGAGCAGGTCCTCCACGACCTCGGTGACCTCGTCCATGCCGCCCGCCTGAAGGACGCCGTCCGAGCGCACCATCAGGCCGAGCCGGGTCATCCCGAACCGGGTGGTCAGCTGCAGCGCCAGGTCGGTCGCCGACTGCAGGTCCCCCGCGGCGCCCTGGGTGTACTCGCCGTCCAGCAGCGCCTCCTCCGCGGCACGGCCGGCGAGGGCGACCACCATCTGGGCGAGCGCGCGCCGTCGGCCGAGGAAGACGTCGTCGTTGCCGGCCATCCACGTCACGCCGCCCGCGGCGCCCCGGGGCACGATCGTCACCTGGACGGGGTCGTCGGCGTCGGGAAGCAGCAGGGCGGCGACGGCGTGACCGGCCTCGTGCCAGGCGGTGACCTCGCGGTCGTGGTCGGTCACCAGCGCGGAGGTGCGCGCCCGGCCCATCGCCACGGTCGCCACGGCGTGGTCGAAGCACTCGGCGTCGACGAGGTCGCGCCCGCGCCGGACCGCCTCCAGGGCCGCCTCGTCCACGACCGCCGCGAGCTGCGCGCCGGAGAAGCCGGGCGTGCGGCGGGCCAGGGCGGTGAGGTCGATGACGCCCAGGGGAAGCCGGCGGGCGTGCACCCCGAGGATCTGCTCGCGACCGCGGCGGTCGGGGTTCGGCACCTCGATCCGCCGGTCCAGGCGGCCCGGGCGGGTCAGCGCCGGGTCGAGCACGTCGGGCCGGTTCGTCGCGGCGAGCACGACCACGGCGCCTCGGTCGTCGAAGCCGTCCAGCTCGGTCAGCAGCGCCACCAGCGTGTTCTCGTGCTCGGTGGTGTTTCCCCCGCCGTCGGGGCCACCGGCGCCACGGGCCCGGGCGACGGCGTCCACCTCGTCGAGGAAGACGATCGCGGAGCCCGCGGCGCGGGCGCGGGCGAACAGCTCGCGGACCCGCTTGGGGCCGACGCCGACGAAGGTCTCCACGAAGTCGGCACCCGACGCCGCGAAGAACGGGATGCCGGCCTCCCCGGCCACGGCGCGGGCGAGCAGGGTCTTGCCGGTGCCGGGCGGTCCGGTCAGCAGCGCGCCGCGGGGGACGCGGGCCCCCATCCTGGTGAAGCGGTCGGGGTCCTTGAGGAAGTCGACGAGCTCGGCGAGGTCGGCCACGGCCTCCTGCGCGCCGGCGACGTCGGCGAAGCGCGTCGTGGGCACGTCGGTGGGGCGCGTCGCGCGGAACGACCCGCCACCGGGCAGGCGGCGGCGCACCAGCAGCGCGAGCGCCACGAGGGCCACGGCCAGCGCGGACCAGCCGGCGACCTGCGCGGCCACCGCCACGGCGCCGTCCGCGCCGTCCCGGGCGAGGGCCCGCCGCGCAGGCGCCTCGGCGGGCACCACCTCCAGCGGCACACCGGCCTCCACGACGGCGGCGGTGAGGTCGCTGGCGTAGTCGGCGGGGTAGAGGACGGTCGCCGACGTCCGGTCGGGGTAGGTGACCGTCAGTGTCTGGTGCCGCTCGTCCACGGACGCCGTCGCGACCGCCCCGTCGTCCAGGTCGCCGACGACCTCGGCGAGGGTGACCTCGTCGGTCACCGCCGGCACGTCGGGGCCGCGCTCGGCGACCCCCCGCAGGGCCAGGAAGGTCACCAGCAGCAGGGCGGCGACGACCGACAGGGTCACCAGGGGGGTGGGCCGCCACCACGGGCGGGAGGGGTCACGCGGCTCGCTCACCCCCTCCCATCGGCGGTTTCCCGCCGTTCGTTGAGCCGCTGCGCCCGACCAGCCGCCCGACCAGCCGCCCGACCAGCCGCCCGCGAGGGGACCGAGGTCCCGCCGGGTCGGGACCTTCTCGCCCCACCCGGCCCCGGCCGCGCCCCTACGGTGGTCATGGAGCCGCGGTGACGTGGTGCGGGTCGGGGAGCCCGCCCGCCGCGGTCCGGAGAGGCCGGTCGTGAGCACCCAGCAGGACACCCGGACCACCGTCCCGACCACCTCAGCGGCACCCGCGGCCCGCCCCCGCGGGGAGGCGGTGCGCACCGACCCGTGGGAGGGGTTCGCGGACGGCCCGTGGCGCGAGGGCGTCGACGTGGCCGACTTCGTCCGCCGCAACGTCACCCCGTGGACCGGGGACGCGTCGTTCCTGAGCGGCCCCACCGAGCGCACCCGGCGGCTCTGGGAGCGGGTCAGCGGGCTCATGTCCGCCGAGCGCGAGCGGGGCGGCGTCCTGGACGTCGACGTCTCCACGCCGTCGACCATCACCGCGCACGCGCCGGGGTACGTCGACCGGGCCCTCGAGGTCGTCGTCGGCCTGCAGACGGACGAGCCGCTGAAGCGCGCGATCATGCCCAACGGCGGCCTGAAGATGGTGGTGGACGGCCTGCGGGCGTACGGCTTCGCGCCGGACCCGCGGGTCACCGAGGTGTTCAGCCGCTACCGCAAGACCCACAACGACGCGGTCTTCGACGCCTACACGCCGCAGATCCTCGCCTGCCGCCGCGCGGGCGTCATCACGGGCCTGCCGGACGCCTACGGCCGCGGCCGGATCATCGGCGACTACCGCCGGGTGGCGCTCTACGGCGTCGACGCGCTGGTGGCGGCCAAGCGCGCGGACCTGGCCGCGCTGGCCGAGCGCTACGCCAGCGACGACGTGATCCGGCTCCGCGAGGAGGTCAACGAGCAGGTGCGCGCCCTCGGCGAGCTCGTCGAGATGGCCCAGGGGTACGGGTTCGACGTCCGCCGGCCCGCCGCCGACGCCCGGGAGGCGGTGCAGTGGCTGTACCTGGCCTACCTGGCCGCGGTGAAGGAGCAGAACGGCGCGGCGATGAGCCTCGGCCGCACGTCGACGTTCCTCGACGTCTACCTCGAGCGGGACCTGCGGGCGGGTCTGCTCACCGAGACCGACGCCCAGGAGCTCGTCGACCACCTCGTGATGAAGCTGCGGATGGTGCGCTTCCTGCGGACCCCGGCGTACGACGAGCTGTTCTCCGGCGACCCGACCTGGGTGACGGAGTCGATCGGTGGGATGGCCGAGGACGGACGTCCCCTCGTGACGCGCACGAGCTTCCGCTACCTGCAGACGCTGTACGACCTCGGGCCGGCGCCGGAGCCGAACCTCACGGTGTTGTGGAGCCCCTCGCTGCCCGCCGGCTTCAAGCGGTTCTGCGCCCAGGTCAGCATCGACACGTCCGCCATCCAGTACGAGTCCGACGACCTCCTGCGGCCCCGATTCGGCGACGACACGGCGATCGCCTGCTGCGTCTCGCCGATGGCGGTCGGCAAGGCGATGCAGTTCTTCGGCGCCCGGGTGAACCTGGCCAAGACGCTGCTGTACGCGCTCAACGGGGGGCGGGACGAGGTCAGCGGTGAGCAGGTCGGCCCGCGGGTGCCGCTACCCGAGGGCGACGTCCTGCGCTACGAGGACGTCCGCGAGCGGCTGGACACGATGATGACGTGGCTCGCCCGCACGTACGTCGAGGCGCTCAACGTCATCCACCACATGCACGACCGGTACGCCTACGAGCGGCTGGAGATGGCGCTGCACGACACCGAGCTGCTGCGCACCATGGCCTGCGGCCTGGCCGGGCTGTCCGTCGCGACCGACTCGCTGGCGGCGATCCGGTACGCGACCGTGCGTCCGGTGCGCGACGAGCGGGGGCTGGCCGTCGACTTCGAGGTGGACGGCGAGTTCCCGACGTACGGCAACGACGACGACCGTGCGGACGCGATCGCCGTCGACCTCGTCGAGGCGTTCATGGCGAAGGTGCGGCAGAACCCGACGTACCGCGACGCCGTCCACACCCAGTCCGTGCTGACCATCACCAGCAACGTGGTCTACGGCAGGGCCACCGGTGCCACACCCGACGGCCGGCGCGCGGGCGAGCCGTTCGCCCCGGGCGCCAACCCGATGAACGGCCGGGACCGGCACGGGGTGGTCGCCGCCGCGCTGTCCGTCGCCAAGCTGCCGTTCGACGCCGCGCTGGACGGCATCTCGCTGACGACGACGGTGACGCCGGCCGGGCTCGGTCGCACCCGCGAGGAGCAGGTGGCCAACCTCGTCGGCGTCCTCGACGGCTACGTGGCCTCCGGCGGCTTCCACGTCAACGTCAACGTGCTGGACCGGGCCCTGCTCGAGGACGCGATGGAGCACCCGGAGAGGTACCCCCAGCTCACGATCCGGGTGTCGGGGTACGCGGTGAACTTCGTCCGGCTCACCCGCGAGCAGCAGCGCGACGTCGTCAACCGCACCTTCCACGGCGGGCTGTGATGCCGGCCGCAGCCCGCGAGCCGGTGCGGGCAGGGGGTCTGCGGACCACGTCGCGGCCGCCGTCCAGCGCTCGCGACGCGGTGCGCGGTGCCGGTGCGGACGATGTCACCGGCTTCCTGCACTCGTGGGACACCTCGACCGGTGTCGACGGTCCGGGCACGCGCTTCGTCGCGTTCACCGCCGGCTGCCCGCTGCGCTGCGTGTACTGCCACAACCCCGACACCTGGCAGGAGCGGTCCGGGGAGCGGGTGGGCGCCGCGCAGGTGCTCGACCGCGCGCGGTCCTTCGTGCCCTTCATCCGCGCGTCGGGTGGCGGGTTCACCGTCTCGGGCGGGGAGCCGCTGCTGCAGCCCGACTTCACCCGCGCGCTGCTGACCGGCGCGCGCTCCCTCGGGCTGCACACCGCCCTGGACACCTCGGGCTACCTCGGGGCGCGCGCCGACGACGAGCTGCTCGCCGCCACCGACCTCGTGCTGCTCGACGTCAAGTCGTGGGACCCCGCCACCTACCGCCGCGTCACCGGCGGTGAGGTGCGCCCCACGCTCGCGTTCGCGCACCGGCTGGCGGCGCTCGGCACCCCCGTGTGGGTGCGCTTCGTCCTCGCACCCGGCTGGACGGACGACCCGGCGAACGTCGCCGGTGTCGCCGCGTTCGCCGCCGGCCTCGGGGTCGTGGAGCGGGTCGACGTGCTGCCCTTCCACACGCTCGGGCAGGCGAAGTACGACGCGCTGGGCGTCCCCTTTCCCGCCGCCGGCACGCCGTCGCCGTCCCCGGAGCTGCTGGCCCGGGTGCGCGGTCAGTTCGCCGAGCACGGCCTGACCGTCGTCTGAGCCGCGGCCCACCCGCAGCGCGCTGACGGCGGACGGCCGTCGCGGCTCAGGTGCCGGCTGCCCGGGCCGCGAGCACCTGCGACGCCCGCTCCAGCATCCTGCCGTTGAGGCGCACGGAGACCGGCCGGGGCAGCAGCCGGCTCAGGGTGCGCATCGGCCGCCCAGGGACGTGGCTGGCCCGGCCGCGCCGCAGTGCGCGCAACGCCTCCTCCACGGCGGAGGGCACGCTCTGCAGGGCCACCGGCAACGCGTCGCGCTCCAGGCCCAGCGCGTCCACGACGGGGGTGTCCACGGCGCCGGGGAGCAGGACCGTGACGTCGACCCCGTGGGGGCGCATCTCGTGGTGCAGCGCCTCGCCCAGGTTCAGGACGTAGCCCTTCGACGCGCTGTCGTGCGCCATGAACGGCACGCCGTGGACGCCGCCCAGGGCCCCGACCAGCAGCAGCCCCCCGTGCCCGCGTGCGGCCAGCCGGGGGAGGGTCGCGTGGGCGAGGTCGAGGTGCGCGGCGACGTTCAGCCGCAGCCTGCGGTGCAGCTCGGCGAGGTCGGTGCCGAGGAACGCGCCCGGGTGGCCGGCGCCCGCGTCGGAGACGACCAGCCCGACGTCGAGGTCGGCGACGCCGGCGGCCAGGGCCGTGCCCGCGCCGGGTTCGGCGAGGTCGGTGACCAGGACACGGGTGCTGGTGCCGTACTCGGCCCGCAGCCGCTGCGCCAGGTCCTGGAGCCGGTGCTCGGTGCGCGCCGCGAGGACGACGTGCAGGCCGCGGGCGGCGAGTGCGGCGGCGAAGCCGGCGCCGATGCCCGAGGAGGCGCCGGTGACCAGCGCCCAGGGTCCGTACCGCTGATTCCAGATCATGGTTTGGACTGTAATCCAAAGCACCGCCGGTGACCAGGGGCCTCGCGGTAGCGTGCCGCCCGTGAAGAGCCCGCCGGAACGCCTGGCCGACCGGCTCGTCCACCACGCAGAGGACGTCCTGGACCCCGTCCGGTACCCGCGGCTGGAGGACGTCGCCCGGCTCCTCGGGGTCTCCCGGGCGTCGCTGTACTACTGGTTCTCGGGGAGGGACGACCTCGTGGCGTTCCTCCTCGCCCGGCACGTCGCCGAGGGCGGTGAGGTGCTGCGGGAGGCGGCTGCCACTCCCGGCACGGGCGCGGAGCGCCTGGACGCCGTCCTGTCGGCGATGCTGCGGCACCTGGCGGGGCGACCGGCCGCGTGCAGCGCCCTGCTCGCGGCCTTCGGGTCGGCGGGGCGGGTGCAGGAGGTCCTGCGGGCGACCGACGAGGAGGTCGCCACCGTGGTGCGTGACGTGCTCGCCGCGGGGGCGGACGACGGCACCCTCGTCGTGGGGGACGTCACCGACGCGGCGAACGCCCTGGTCGGCGCCGCCCTGCTGGCCGTCCTGGGCCGGGCGGCCGCCGGTGGCGTCCTCGACGACGCCGCGGCCCGGCGGCTGGCCGCGCAGCTGGTCGGCGGCCTGCGACCCCGGTGAGCGGTCGGTCGACGGGTCGGTCGGGGCTCGGTCAGACGAAGTGCACGAGCGCCGGGTCCGGCACGTCGGCGGCCACGACCTGCGCGGCCGAGCGGGAGGCGTCGACCCGGACGGTCCCGGCCTCCAGCTGCTCGGCCAGGTCCTCCACGTCGTCGGCCCGCAACGCCAGGGCGAGCTCGACCGACACCTCGGCCTCGGCCGCCCACTCGGAGCCCGTCAGCGCGACCACGTCGTGGACGAGACGCGGTGCCAGCGCGTGCATCCAGGCCTCCATCCGCTCCGGGGTGGTGTCCCAGACGACGGAGCGCAGCGCGGCGACCTGCTCGGCGTCCGCAGCCAAGGTCGCCACGTCCTCACCGCCCGCGGTCACGGTGAGGGGGGCGCGGCCGGCCACGACGAGCATCTGCGCGACGAGCGCGACGTCGAGGAGATCGAAGGGCCTGCTGTCCGGGCGCGACCAGACGGCCGCCGGGACGGCGGCGGTGGGGGCGCCGGCCGGCAGCAGGGTGCACCGGCCGTGCGGGCGCGCCGCGCGCACCCGGTCGCGGCAGCGCCGCTCGCGCTGTCGCTGGTGCCGTCCTGCCGTGGTCATGCACACAGTGTCGGCACGCTCCCACCTGGCCCTGAGGGTGAAACCTCGGCGACTTGACAGAGGACGTGACGGGGGTGCGTCTCAGCTCCCGGAGGGCAGGCCCGCCGGCCGGTAGAGCAACGCGGGCGCGACGTCCAGGCACTCCTGCCAGTCCAGCAGCAGCGAGCCGCCGTACATCTCCAGCGCCCGCTGGAACACGGCCTCGTCGACGGACGCGGACTCGAACCGCGCCCGCTCGAGCCAGTCACGCGCCTGCGACCAGCTGGCCCCGCGCCGCAGCGTGGCGATCACCGCGGCCTGCTCGGCGGGGGTGCTGCTGGCCACCAGGTCGCGGGCGGCCTTCTCGGCCTCGTCGGCGGGCACGCCGTTCTCGCGCTGGAGCTGCAGGAGGATCTCCTGTGCGTCCATCTCGTTGCCTCTCCTCTTCCGCACGGCGGACCCGAGCGGAGCACACCGTACCGACCGGTACACCCCTTCGGAGCAGGCGCAGGCCCGGCACCCGCATCCGCGGCGTCCGGACGGGCGCACGCCCGCTACTCTCCGGCGGACGGTGATCGCCGTCCGCTCCCAGCTCCCCGTGAGGAAAGAACGTCGTGCGCACACGCCTGCCCCTGACCATCGCCGCCTCGACCCTGCTCCTGGCCGCCACCGGCTGCGGCCTGCTCGCCGAGGAGGGCGAGACGCCGGAGCGCGACGCCTCCTCCGGCCAGGTCACCGAGGCCGTCGACGCGAACGTCTTCGAGATCGCCGTCGGGGACTGCCTGCCGGCCGAGGGCCCCAGCGGCGAGGTCGCCTCGCTGGAGGTCGTGCCGTGCTCCGAGCCGCACGGCAGCGAGGTGTACTTCAGCCACCAGATGGAGGACGCCGAGGAGTTCCCCGGCTCCGAGGCGGTGACCGCGGCGGCGGCCGAGCACTGCCTGCCCGCCTTCCAGGAGTTCGTCGGCGTCGCCTACGAGGAGTCGGTCCTGGAGGTCACCACGCTGGAGCCGACCGAGCAGACCTGGGCCGAGGGCGACCGCGAGCTGCTGTGCATCATCGTGGACACCGAGGGCGCGGTCACCGGGACCCTCGAGGGCGCCAACCGCTGACCCGGGCCGCCCGGACGCTGCCGGACGGCGGCACCGAAGGCGGCACGGACGACGGCACGGACGACGGCGCGCGGGTCCTCGACCCGCGCGCCGTCGCCGTCCTGCTCCCGGCCGACGTCAGTCGCCCGCGTTGCCCTCGCCGACGCGCACGACCTTGGAGTCGGTGACGGCGGCCAGGTCCAGGTCGTCGTCACCGCGCGCGTAGTACACGCGCGCGCTGACGCCGATCTGCGGCCTGGTCGAGCTGACCACCGCCCGGCCCTCGTCGAAGGTGAGCTCGGGGTTGGGCACCGAGTTCGTCACGGTCACCTCGCCGGGCAGGTTCCGGCTGGCGAAGTCGACGGTGAAGTCGGGCGGGATCGAGAAGGTGCTCTGCCCCACCGGCGACGAGTCGTCGCTGAAGCCCTTGTACCAGGTGACCGTCACCCGGTTCGTCTGCTCGGACTGGTTCGTCACGCTGACGACGGTCGCCGAGCGCAGCCGCCCCCCGGTCTGCGAGTTCATGTACGTCACCAGGTAGCGCGGCGTGGACCGCACCAGGGCGCCGGTGAGGTCCTCCAGGTGACCGAGCTCGATCGCCTGCTCCAGCCTGCGCAGCGCCCGCTTCTCGGTCGGTACGTTCGGGCCCTTGGCCCTCAGCTCCTCGGACACGTGGTCCTCCTCGTGCGGCCGGGCGGGGCGGCACCCGCTGCCGGCCGCGAACCACCGGGCGCCGGGTCCGGGCTGGTGCCCGTCCCGGGAGAGGACGTCGCCGAGCGGCAGGTGATACCCGACCCGACCTGCCGCCGACCAGCCACCGGTCGGTCCCGGTCGGTCCCGCAGGTCCGCCGTCGACGTCAGTCGACCGAGAAGGACACCGCCGTCGCGGGCCACGGGCCGCCCGGGTCGGCCGGTGCCAGCCCCACCGCCACGACGTGCCCGTCCGCGGCCCAGCCCCCCGCCGGGGCGGGGACGCTCACCCGGACCCGGTCGCCGTCGGCCCCCTCGGCGGTCGCCGTCGCCGTCACGTCCTCGCCGTCCGCGAGCACGAGCAGCGTCGCGTCGTCGCCCGCCGCGGGCAGCACCACCTCGACGGCCGCGTCGGCACGGTGCGGCTGGCCCGGCAGGGGTCGCACGACCTCCGGCACGACCCCGGTGAAGGCCTCCACGACGACCCGGCCGTCCAGGCGGTGCGCGAACCACGCCCGCGCGTCCCGTTCCGTCATGCCCTCGCGGGTGACCTCCCCCGACGCCACGACGAGCCGTGCGTCCGGGTGGCCCGGCACCTCGGCGACCGTCCAGTCCTGCGCGTCGGCGAACGCCGCGACGCCCTCGGCCAGCCCGGAGGCGAGCGAGTCGAGTCCACCGAGGCCCTCCGCGGCCGCGACGGAGGACGGCCCGAGCAGATCCGTCATCCCCGGGACGTCGGCGTCGCGGGCGGCGGCCAACCACGCGCGGACCGCCTGCTCGGCGTCGTCCGCGGACAGGCCCCCGTCGCTCGTCGGCGACGCGGCCGGCGACGTGGACGACGCCGTGACCGCGGGGGCGTCGCCCGGGGCAGGTGCGTCGACGGAGTCGTCACCGCACCCGGCGGCGCCGAGGGCCAGCACCACGGCCAGGGCGGCCCAGCGACCGGTCGCGCGACGACGGGGCCGGTGCGGTGCGGGCGCGGTCCGGCGGTGGCGGGTCGCGGCGGTCAGGGGGTGGTTCGTCGGGTGCACGCTGTCCTCCGGTCCCTCGGTCTCTGCTGGGTCTCCTGCGGCGTGTGCCGGTCCGGCACCGGTGTGCTGACCCGTGGACGCGTCCGGGGGCCGGGTCGTTGCACCAGCCTGCACCAGGCTCGGCCGGAGCCCGCCGCCGCGCGGGGCGGCGGGGCGCGGTGCGTGCCAGCATCTCGGTCGTGGTGCAGACCGTGGAGCTGGTCCTCGACGAGGGCCTGGACGCGATGGTGCGCGGGGAGTGGGCCGCGCTGCTCGCCGCCGGGCTGGCGAGCCAGGCGCGCCACACGGGGGCCTCGAACCGTCCGCACGTCACGATGGCGGTCGCCGCGCAGCTCCCGGAGGACCTCGACGCCCCGCTGGCGCGGGCCGCGGCGCGCCTGCCGCTGCCGGTGCGGCTCGGCGGGCTGGTGGTCTTCGGGCACCGCCGGGTCGTCCTCGCCCGGCTGGTGGTGGCCAGCAGGGCGCTGCTGGACCTGCACGCGGCCGTGCACGAGGTCACGGCCGACTGCCCGGGGCAGGGGCGGCTCAGCGCGCCGGGGGCCTGGACGCCGCACGTCACCCTCGCGCGCAACGTCCGCCGCGACGACGTGCCGCGGGCGCTCGACGTCCTGCTGCCCGTCACGGAGCGGGAGGGTGCCGCGGTGGCAGCTCGTCGCTGGGACGGCGAGGCCCGCCGGGAGTGGTTCGTGCGCTGAGCGCGCCGTCCGCGGGGGCGCCGCCGCGCGCGCCGGCCCGCGTGAGGACGACCCCGGCCGCCGCGACGAGGTAGGCGACGACGGCGACGACCCAGGCGCCGACGTAGCCGGCGGACGCGCCGTCGCCGGACGTCGCCGACGGTCCCGCCAGGGCGAGGGCCGCGAGCACCGGGCCGACCGCCAGCCCCGCGTAGAAGCCGGCCGTCACGGTGCCGGACTGCCTGCCCGCACGCTCACCCGGTGCGGCGAGCACCAGGGCCAGCATGGCGACGGCGGGCCAGGTCGTGCCGGTGGCGCCGAACAGGGCCGCCCCGACCCACAGGAGGGCGGGGGCCTGGGGTGCGAGGGCGACCAGGGCCACCGACGCGGCGGCGAGCAGCGCCAGCCCGACCAGGACGCCGTCGCCCACCGTCCGCAGCAGTCGCGGCAGGAGCAGGCGGCACAGGACCGCCACGCCGCCGTAGGTGACCGCCGTCCACCCGGCGGCGCCCGGGCCGACGAGGTCGGCGTGGACCGCCGCCAGCGGCAGGTACGCGAACACCACGGCGGAGCCGGTGCCCATGGTCAGGGCGTACCCGGCGAGCCGCAGCACCGCGCGGCGCTCGCTCGCGGGTGCCGCGACCGGGCGTGCGCGTCCGCGGCGGCCGGGGTGGGCGACCGGCGGCAGCCGCCAGGACGCCAGCGCGGCGAGCACGCACGCCGCTCCCGCGCCGGCCAGCGTCCACCGCCACGGCAGCGCGGTGCCGCCCGTGACGGCGAGCAGCCCGGCCGCGACGGCGCCGAGCTGCACCCCGACCTGGGCGAGCCCGACGACGAGGCCGGTGGCCGGTCCCGCGAGGCCGGCGGCGGCGCTGTTCACCGCCGGGTTGACCAGCGACATCCCGAGCCCGCCGGGCACCGTCGCGGCGAGCAGCAGCGTCAGGTCGCCGGCCTGCGCCGCGAGCACCATCCCCGTGCCGGCGAGCAGGGGGGCGGCGACGAGGCACGGGCGCGGTCCGACCGCGTCGACGAGCCGGCCGGCCGGCGGGGAGGCGACGAGTGCGACGACGAGCAGGGTGGTGAACACGAGGCCGACGTCGGACGGCGCCAGCCGCAGGTCGGGCGCGTACAGCGGCGCCATGGCGCCGGCCGCGAACTGCAGGAAGGTGCCGCTGGCCAGGACCGAGGCCAGGACGACGACGAGCCGGCCCGGGCGGACCGGTGACGACGGGGCCGGCTCGGGCGTGGTCACCGGGTCGCCCGCGGAACCGTCACCGGACGGGGTTCTCCGGCTGGGGGGTGTCGACGTCGAGGACCTTCTGCTTCGCCGACGGGGGACGGACGAGGTTCATCACGACGGCGATGAAGGCGGCGGGGACGATGCCGGACACGAGCAGGACGCGCAGGTTCTCGGGGAAGAGGTCGACGGCGGCCGGGACGGCGGCGAAGCCCTGCCCGGCGCCGACGGCCACGGCGATGACGAGGAGGTCGTGGCGGTCCAGCCGCGCCTCGGCGAGCAGCTTGACCCCGGAGGCGGCGACCATGCCGAACATCACCACGGCGGCGCCGCCGAGGACCGCGGCCGGCATCACGGCGATGACGGCGCCGAGCTTCGGCACGAGCCCGCCGAGGATGAGGAAGCCGGCTCCGATCGACACCACGTGCCGGCTCATCACGCCGGTGAAGGCCACCAGGCCGACGTTCTGGCTGAACGAGGTGTTCGGCAGGGCGCTGAACAGGGAGGCGAACGCCGTCCCGACGCCGTCGGCGACGACCCCGCCGGACAGCTCCTTGTCGGTGACCTGGCGGCCTGCGCCGCCCTTGGTGACCGCGGCCAGGTCGCCGATCGTCTCGACGGACGTGGCGATGGCCATGGCGCCCATGCCGATGAGGGCGGCGGCGGGGAAGCTGAGCCCGAACTCCAGCGGGGTGGGGACGGCGAACCAGGCGGCCTCGCGGATGGCGGTCGCGTCGACCTTGCCGAACGGGATGGCCACGACGTAGCCGACGACGAGGCCGATCAGCACCGACGCCGCGCCCAGGATCCCGCGGCCGAACCGGTAGGTGAGCAGGACCGTCAGCAGCACCAGCGACGCCAGCCCGAGGTTGGTCCAGGACCCGAAGTCGTCGGCGCCGACGCCGCCGGCGAACAGGTTCATGCCGGTCGGCAGCAGGCCGATGCCGATGACGAGGACGACGATGCCGCTGACCAGCGGCGGGAACAGCCGGTTGAGCCACTTGAGGCCGAAGCCCAGGGCCACCTGGACGACGCCCGCGAAGATCGCGCCGCCGAAGACCGCGGACAGGCCGTACTCCTGCGCCAGCGGGATGGCGATGATGAGGAAGCCGAAGCTCGTGCCCTGGACGATCGGCAGGCGCGCCCCGACCGGCCCGAAGCCGATGGTCTGCATCAGCGTGGTGATCCCGGCGACGAGCAGCGCGACCTGGACCAGGAAGGCGGTCTGGCCCGTGGTGGCCCCGATGACGCCGGCGATGATGACGGGGATGCCGACGTTGCTCGCCATCATCACGAGGACGTGCTGCAGCCCGAGCGGGATCGCCTCGCGCAGCGGGGGCATCTCCTCGACGTCGTAGCGCACGTCCGGGGGCAGGTCCTGGTTGGTCGCGGACACCGCGCACCTCCTGGGGAAGTGATGTGACTGTCGCCACGCTAGGGGCGGGGGCGCTCCCGCGGTTCGTCGTGATCCGACACCGCGCACCCCACCGGCCGGTCACTCATTGCCCTGTTCGGGTGACAGGGCGTCACCACGGTCCCCGGGTGAGTCAGCGCCTGCGCACCCCCCGGACCGGCTCCGCCGTCGTCGGGTCCTGCGGCCAGGAGTGCTTGGGGTACCGGCCCCGCAGCTCCGCGCGGACCGCCGGGTAGCCGGTCCGCCAGAACGAGGCCAGGTCCGACGTCACGGCGGCCGGGCGACCCGCCGGGGACAGCAGGTGCAACAGCACCGGTACCCGCCCGCCGGCCACGGCCGGGGGGCCATCCCAGCCCAGGACCTCCTGCACGCGCACCGCGAGCACCGGCTGCTCGCCCGACCAGTCCAGCCGCAGCGACGATCCCGACGGCACCGTGACCCGCTCCGGGGCCAGCTCGTCCAGCCGGCCCGCCTCCGGCCACGGCAGCAGCCCGCGCAGCCCGGAGGTGGTGTCCAGCCGCGCCAGGTCCGCCCGGCGTCGCACCCGCTCCAGACCCGGCAGCCACGCCGTCGCGGACTCCACCAGCGCCTCGTCCGACACGTCCGGCCACGGCGCGCCGAGGACCCGGTGCAGGAACGCCACCCGCTCCCGCAGCGAGCGACCCGCCGGCGACCACCGGAGCACCCCGAGACCCTCGCGCCGCAGCCCCTCGCGGACGGCCCGCGCCACCGCGTCCGCGGGCGGGTCGCGCAGCGGCTCGGAGACCAGTACCACGGCCCCGAGGCGGCGCACCGTGCGCGCGACGACGTCACCACCGGACCACGAGACCTCCTGCTCCTCGCGCAGCAGCGCTCCGGCCGCCGCCACCGCGACGTCCTCGGTGGTGGCCACGCCGCTGCGGACCACGCCGTCGGCCCGCCCCACCGGGCGCTGCACCTCGGCCACCGCCAGCCAGGGGGCGCCGGCCAGCGGCGACCCACCCGGCAGCGTCACCGCCGTCCCGCCGGCCATCAGGTAGGTGCCGTCGGAGCCCGGCCGCCGCCTGGCCACCCGCTCGGGGTAGGCGGTGGCCACGACCGTCGCCGCGCGGACGTCGTCCGGCAGCCGGACCCGCCCCGGGGGCGAGGCGGACCGCGCCGCACGGTCGCCGTCCACCTCGCCGCCCACCTCGCCCTCCACCACGCGCCCCACCTCGCCCCCCACCTCGCGCAGCAGCCGGGCGACCAGGTCGCGCCAGGGCCGCTCACCGGCCCGGCGGGCGTCCCGCCAGGCGGCCACGACGTCACCCTGCACCGGGCGGTCACCCGCGAGCAGGGCCACGACCTCGGCCGCCTCCCGGGCGCCGACCGCCGGTGCCGCCGCCAGCAGCGCCCGGGCCAGCCGCGGGTGCGCCGGGACGGCCGCCACCCGCCGCCCGATCTCGGTCACCCGGCCGTCGCCGTCCACCGCACCGAGGTCGCGCAGCACCTCCTCCGCGACGTCCACGGCGGCCGCCGGCGGCGCGGACGGCAGCCGGGACCCCCGACCGCGCGGTGACCCCCAGCACGCCAGCTCGAGCAGGAACGCCGTGAGGTCGCTCTGGTCCACGGCGGGTGGGGGGTGCGAGGGCAGCCGGTCGTGCTCGGCCGGTGACCAGCACCGCACCACGGTGCCCGGACCCTCGCGGTGCGCCCGGCCCGCCCGCTGCTCCGCCTCGGCCCGCGACAGGCGCGTCGTGACCAGCGCCGACATCCCGCGGGCCAGGTCCGTGCGCGGCCGGCGCGCCAGCCCGGCGTCCACCACCACCCGCACGCCCGGGACCGTGAGGCTGGACTCCGCCAGCGCCGTCGACACCACCACCCGGCGGCGCGGACCGGGCCGCAGCGCGGCGTCCTGCTGCGCCGCGGGCAGCCGGCCGTGCAGCGGCACGACGTCGACGGCGCCGTCCCCAGCGCCGTCCCCAGTGCCGTCCCCAGTGCCGTCCCCGGCGCCGCCCCGACCGCCGTCCAGGACGTCACCGAGCAGGCGGCGGACGTCGTCCACCTCCCGCGCACCCGGGACGACGACCAGCGCGTCGCCGGGCACCTCCCGCAGCGTGCTCGCGGTCACCGCCGCGACGTGCCGCAGCAGGGCGGGGTCGACCCACGTCCCGTGCGCCGGGCGCGTCGACGCCGGCGGGGGCGCCCACCGGACCTCCAGCGGGTGGACCGGCACGGTGGCGGTCACCACGGTCGCGGGCGCGGTCGGCCCGGCCAGCACCTGCGCGAAGACGTCGGCCTGGGCCGTGGCCGACGTCGCCAGCACCGCCAGGTCCTCGCGCAGGGTGCCGCGCACGTCGGCGAGCATCGCGAGCAGCAGGTCCGTCTCGAGGTGGCGCTCGTGGCACTCGTCGACGACCACGGCGCTCACGCCGGCCAGGTCGGGGTCGCGCTGCAGCCGCCGCAGCAGCACCCCCGTCGTGACCACCTCGACCCGCGTGGACGCGCCGGCCTGCCGCTGACCGCGGACGGCGAACCCGACCGCGCCGCCGACCCGGTCGCCGACCAGCGCGGCCATCCGCGCCGCGGCCGCGCGGGCGGCGACCCGCCGCGGCTCGGCGACCAGGACGACGCCGTCGGTCCGGTCGGCCAGGACGAGCGGCACCACTGTCGTCTTGCCCGTCCCCGGCGGCGCCACGAGCACCGCGGCGCGACCGCCGTCCCGGGGCGGCGGACCCGCCGGGCCGGGCACGCCCAGGGCGGCGAGCAGCTCGGGCAGGACCGCCACGACGGGCAGGTCCGGAGGGTGGGGCAGGAGCACGGGTCCATCCCACCACCGCTCCACCACCCGCGGGCGGGGTGCCCGGGCGACCCGCCGGGACGCCGCCGACGCGCCCCCGACCGCCCCCAGGCCCGACAATGGGCGCCATGACCGCGGCACCGAGCGTCTCCTACTCGATCACCGTCCGGCTGGAGCTGCCGGCCAGGCCCACCGCCGTCAGCGAGCTGACGAACGTCATCGAACGGGCCGGTGGCATCGTCACCGCGCTGGACGTCACGGCGTCCGGGCACCAGCGCCTGCGCGTCGACGTCACGTGCGCCGCCCGGGACAGCGACCACGCCGGTGAGCTCGTCGAGGCGCTGCGCACGATCGACGGGGTCGAGATCGGCAAGGTCTCCGACCGGACCTTCCTCGTCCACCTCGGCGGCAAGATCGAGATCGAGTCGAAGGTCCCCATCCGCAACCGCGACGACCTGTCCCTGGTGTACACCCCGGGTGTCGCGCGGATCTGCCAGGCCATCGCCGAGAACCCCGAGGACGCCCGCAACCTGACGATCAAGCGCAACACCGTCGCCGTCGTCACCGACGGGACGGCCGTCCTCGGCCTGGGCGACCTCGGCCCGCTGGCCGCGCTGCCCGTGATGGAGGGCAAGGCGGCGCTGTTCAAGCGCTTCGCCGGGATCGACGCGTTCCCGATCTGCCTGGACACCACCGACACCGAGGAGATCGTCCGCACCGTCAAGGCCATCGCGCCCGTCTTCGCGGGGATCAACCTCGAGGACATCTCCGCCCCGCGCTGCTTCGAGATCGAGGAGCGGCTGCGGGCCGAGCTGGACGTCCCCGTCTTCCACGACGACCAGCACGGCACGGCCATCGTCACGCTGGCCGCGCTCACCAACGCGCTGCGCGTCGTCGGCAAGGAGATCGGCGACGTGCGGATCGTCATGTCCGGCGCGGGCGCCGCCGGGACGGCGGTGCTCAAGCTGCTGCTCGCGGCCGGTGCCCGCGACGTCGTCGTCGCCGACGTCGGCGGCGTCCTGCACCCCGACCGCGACGACCTCGACGGCTCGACCGGGTGGACCGCCGAGCACACCAACCCCCGGCGCGTCACCGGCACGCTGCGCGACGCCCTGGCCGGCGCCGACGTCCTCGTCGGGCTGTCCGCCCCGAACATCCTGACCGGCGACGACATCGCGACGATGGCCCCGGACGCGATCGTGTTCGCCCTGGCCAACCCCACGCCCGAGGTGGACCCCGTCGCGGCGTCCCAGCACGCCGCCGTCGTCGCGACCGGGCGCAGCGACTTCGCCAACCAGATCAACAACGTCCTGGCGTTCCCCGGCGTCTTCCGCGGGCTGCTGGACGCGCAGTCGCGCAGCATCACCACGAACATGCTGCTGGCCGCCGCGCAGGCGCTCGCCGGCACCGTCACCGAGGACGAGCTCAACCCGGCCTACATCGTCCCCAGCGTCTTCCACCCCGACGTCGCGAAGGTCGTCGCCGCGGCCGTCGAGAAGGCCGCCCGGGCCGAGGGGGAGGGGTCCTGAGCGCCGTGCCGCCGCCGGCCGCCACCGCCGAGCGGACCGAGGAGCCGCTCGGCCGCCCCACCGCCTGGCGGGTCGCCCTCGCGCTCGCCGTGACGCTCCACCTCGCCGTCCTGTACTGGCCCGCCGGGACCGGCGAGCCGCTGGTGCCGCACCTCGACAAGGCCGTGCACGTGCTCGTCTTCGGGGCGGTCGCCCTGACCTGGCGAGCCGTCGGCGGTCCGCTGGTCCCGGTCGCCGGGGTGCTGGCCGCGCACGCGGTGGTCAGCGAGGTCGTGCAGCACCGGGTGCTCGCCGACCGGACGGGTGACGCCTGGGACGTCGCCGCGGACCTCCTCGGGGTGGTCACGGGCCTCCTGCTGGCCGGTGTGCTGCGGCCCCGACGACCACTGACGACCAGCCGGTCGCCCGGGGGATGATGGCGCCATGGGCACCGGGCTGACGGGGCAGCTGCTCGTGGCGACGCCACGGCTGGAGCACCCGACGTTCCGGCGCACTGTCGTCCTGCTGCTCGACCACGGGGACGACGGCGCGCTGGGGGTGGTGGTCAACCGGCCCACGGACCTGGACGTCGACGCGGTCCTGCCCACCTGGCAGCCGTACGTCGCCCACCCGGGTCGCCTCTTCCAGGGCGGCCCGGTCGCCACGGACTCCGCGCTCGGCCTGGTCGCGCTGCGCGGTGGCCCCGACGAGCCGCTGGGGGTCCGGGGGATCGGCGACCACCTGGGCCTGGTCGACCTGGACACCCCGCCGGAGGTCGTCGTCGCCGAGGTCGACGCGGTGCGCATCTTCGCGGGCTACTCGGGGTGGAGCCCCGGCCAGCTCGAGGACGAGATCGCCGAGGGCTCCTGGTTCGTCCTGCCGGCCGAGCCCGCCGACGCCTTCAGCGCCGACCCGGAGGAGCTGTGGCCCGCGGTGCTGCGCCGCCAGGGCGGGGACCTCGCCCTCGTCGCCACCTTCCCCGACGACCCGTCGATGAACTGACGACCCGTCGATGGGCCGACGTCCCGACGACGGGCTGACGACCCGACGGGCGGCCACGGCCGACGTGCCGGCGTCCTAGAGTGGTGGCATGACCGAGGAGCTGTCGCGACCCGACGACGGGGCGCCGCTGTCCGAGCCGAGCCGGCAGGGCACCGCGGTGCTCGAGCGCGAGGCCGTCGCGCAGGAGGCCGAGCCGGGCGACCACGAGCGGTTCGCGCACTACGTGCGCAAGGAGAAGATCCTCGAGTCGGCGCTGTCCGGTGACCCCGTGATCGCCCTGTGCGGCAAGGTCTGGGTGCCGGGCCGGGACCCGAACCGGTTCCCGGTCTGCCCGGCCTGCAAGGAGATCTACGACGGCCTGCGCCCGGAGGACCCCGCCTCCGGCGGCGACTGAGCGCCGCGGGGTTGGCCAGCGCCCTCCCCGAGACGCCAGGCACCACCACCGACCGGCCCACGTCCGGCCGGTACCGCACGGTCACCGTCGCCCTCGTCTCGCTCGTCTCCCTCATCGCCTTCGAGGCGCTCGCCGTGTCCACGGCCATGCCCGTCGTGGCCCAGGCCCTGGACGGCGTGCGCGCCTACGGGCTGGCGTTCTCGCTGTTCCTCACCATGAGCCTGCTGGGAACCGTCGTGGCGGGCAGCTGGTGCGACGCGCGCGGCCCGCGCTGGCCGGCTGTCAGCGGCCTGGTGCTCTTCGGCGTCGGGCTCGTCCTGTGCGGCGCCGCGACGACGTTCCCGGTGCTCCTCGCCGGGCGCGTCGTCAGCGGGGTCGGCGGTGGCTTCCTGGTCGTCACGCTGTACGTCGTGATCTCCGGCATCTACCCGGAGGCGATGCGCCCCAAGGTGTTCGGGTACATCAGCGCCGCCTGGGTCGTGCCCTCGCTCGTCGGGCCGCTCGTGGCCGGGTGGCTGGCGACCGAGGTCTCGTGGCGGTGGGTCTTCCTCGGCGTGCCGCCGGTCGTCGCCGTCGTCGCCCTGGCCCTGCTGCCGCGGATCTGGGGCGCGTTCGCCACCGCCCCCCGGGCCATCACCGCCCGGCAGGCGCGCACCCGGGCGCTGCTCGGCGCCGGGCTGGCGGCCGGGGCGGCCGCGCTGCAGTGGGGCGCCCAGCACCTCGACCCACCGAGCGCGTGGTCCCTGGTCGCCGTCGTCGGGGGCGCGGCGGGCGTGGCCGCCTGCCTGCCGCCGCTGCTGCCCCGGGGGACCCTGCGCGCCGGCCGTGGGCTGCCCGCGGTGGTCGGCGTCCGCGGCCTGCTCGCCGGGTGCTTCTTCGCGGCCGAGACGTTCGTCCCCCTCATGCTCGTCACCGAGCGGGGCCTGACCCCGACGGCGGCGGGGTTCACCCTCACCGGCGGTGCGGTCGGCTGGTTCGCCGGCGCCTGGCTGCAGGGCCGGCAGGGACCGGGGTTCGAGCGGTCCGTCTTCCTCGTCACCGGTGGGCTGGTCGTCGGCGCGGGCGTGGCGCTGCTGCCGCTGACGGTGCTGGACGCCGTCCCCGCCTGGCTGGTCCTCCCGCTCTGGACGGCCGCCGGCTTCGGCATGGGGATGGCACTGTCCACCACCTCCGTGCTCGTGCTGTCGCTGTCGCCGGCCGGGCAGGAGGGGCGCAACTCCTCCGCCCTGCAGGTCAGCGACGCCACCGGCAGCGTCCTGGGGATCGGCGCCGCGGGCGCGCTGTTCGCGGCGCTGCACACCGCGCCGGGCCAGGACGGGCCGGTGTTCGCCGTGATGTGGGCCGGGCTGTCGGTCGTCGGTGTCGTCGCGGCCGTGGTGGGACGGCGCGCGCGACGGTCGGTGACGGCGTGACGGAGGAGGTCCCGTGACGGGCAGGGGCCTGCCTGGCCGTCCGGGCGGCGCTCAGGGCGGTGACGAACGGGGTCCCGCCGACTCCGGGGGCTCCGGGACCACCGGGGGGCGGCAGTCCGCCACGCTGATGTCGGCGGTGCACGCCGTCGTCCTGGCTGGAACGGGTGGCAACCCGCCCCTGGCGTCGTGGGCGGCGCTACTGGTCGCGGCGGGCGTGCCGGCCGCGGAGGCGGCGGACCTGCCCCAGCGCCTCGGCGTCGGCTTCCACGTCGGCGCCTGGACGCGTGACGACGTCGTGGCCCAGCTCGCGACGTGGGAGCAGTCACTGCGCGTGCGCGCGCTGGAGCCCGCGGCCGACGCCGTCGCCCGTGCGGTCGAGGTCCTGCGTTCGCACGACGACCCCGGCGGTGACGCGGCGGGCGTCGCCGGTCCGGCTCCGGTCGACCCGCTCCCGGTCGAGCCCGTCCTCGCCGGCCCGGCTGCCGTCGCCCCGGCTGCCGTCGTCCCGGCTGCCGTCGCCCCGGCTGCCGCCGGCCCGGTTTCCGTCCCCACCGCGCCGCAGCCGTCGGCCTCGCACGACCGGCGGCGTCCCGGTCCCCGGCGGCCGCGGCGAGGCCGGCGCTGGCCCGCGGTCGTCGCGGTCGCCGTCCCGCTCGCGGTCGTCGGCGTCGGAGCCCTCGCGGGCGGGTCGGCCGAGGACCCTGGTGGCTGGGTCCCGGGAGCCGGCAGCGACGAGTGGCGGACCGACGAGCGGCAGACCGACGGCGGCGCGCCCGGCGGTCCCCTGGGAGCGGTCCCCGAGGAGCAGGTCCTGGGCTCCGACGCGGTCACCGCCCGCCTCGCCGACGAGGTCGAGCGGCTGCGCGCCGACCTCGTCGCGGCCGGAGCGAGGGTCGGCGTCGAGGTCGCCCCGGGGGATGTCAGGTCGAGCGAGGTCGAGTGCGGGGTCGAGACGGCCGAGGGCAGTGCGCTGCGGAGCCTGCAGGCGGACTTCGGCGTCGACGCGGGACCGGTGGGCGCGGCCGGCGACGGTGCCGAGGCCGAGACCGAGGCCGCCGGGCTGACCCGTGAGCAGGCGACCGTGCTGCTCGACGCGCTGCCCGACCGCGACCCCGCGGACCGCTACGAGAGCTGGGCGGTCACGGACCCCGAGCGCGTCGAGCGGGTCGACGAGTGGCGCTGGGGGGCCGAGCGCGCGGGCGCCCTGACGAGCACGGCCTCGCTGTACGCGTCGTGGTACGCCGACGGCACCCGCGGCCGGCTGTCCGTCTGGATCGACACGCCGTGCCACGTCCGGGAGGACGACCGGGTCGCCACCGCCAGGGGAGCGGAGCCGGTGCCGCCGCCGGTCCCGGCGTCCGACGTCCGCTCGCCGGGTGAGGCCCTGGACGCCGCCGAGCTGGACGCCTGGTGGTCGGCCGCGTCCGCGTCGGTGCCCGAGGCGGTCTCCCGGGCCGCCGGCCGGGCCGGTGTCCCGATGCGGTTCGTCGAGGTGGGACCGAGGGAGAACGGCTCGTGCGGGCTGTGGGCCGACGAGGAGGGCACGCCGCTGCTGGGCAGGCTGTCCCGCTGGCAGAGCGCCGAGCTGCTCACCCAGGACGAGGCGCGCGACCTCGCGGCCGCCCTGGGCGACCTCGCCCCCGACGACGACCGGGTCCCCGAGGCGCCGCCGGCCGACCCCGACGACGCCGACGGCAGCTGGTACCGCGACGTCCAGGCCCTGCCCGGACGCGGCGACCGGGACGCCCTGGGGACCGCCACGGCCTGGTGGCGGGCCGAGCACGCCGCGGGTGCCGCCGACCGCGGGATCCTGCGCGTCACCGTCGAGTCGCCGTGTGCGCTGCCGTGACGACCCACTAACCTCGGACCACCGTGAGCTCCTCCTCCCCGCAGCACGCCAGCGCGGCTGCCGCATCCCACCTGTCCCCGGCGTTCCCGGAGCGGGCCGCGTGGGGAACCGCCTCCAAGCTGCGCGCCTGGCAGGCGGAGGCCCTCGAGAAGTACCTCACCAGCAACCCTCGGGACTTCCTCGCGGTCGCCACCCCCGGCGCCGGCAAGACGACCTTCGCCCTGCGGGTGGCGGCCGAGCTGCTCGCCCGGGGGGTGGTGCGGCGGGTGACGGTCGTGGCGCCGACCGAGCACCTCAAGACGCAGTGGGCCGACGCCGCGCACCGCGTGGGCATCCGCATCGACCCCGCGTTCCGCAACAGCACCGGCGCGCACAACCGCGACTACGACGGCGTCGCGCTGACGTACGCCCAGGTCGCCGCCCGGCCGCTGCTGCACCGCGCCCGCACCGAGGCGGCCCCGACCCTGGTCGTCCTCGACGAGATCCACCACGGTGGCGACGCGCTGAGCTGGGGTGACGCCGTCCGCGAGGCGTTCGAGCCGGCCACCCGCAGGCTGTCCCTGACCGGCACGCCGTTCCGCTCCGACACGGCCGCCATCCCGTTCGTCGAGTACGCCGAGGACGGCGACGGCATCCGGCGCTCGCGGGGCGACTACGCGTACGGGTACGCCGAGGCGCTGCGGGACGGCGTCGTGCGCCCCGTGCTGTTCCTGGCGTACTCGGGGCAGATGCGCTGGCGCACCCGCGCCGGCGACGAGGTCAGCGCCCGGCTCGGCGAGGCGCTGACCAAGGACATGACGGCGCACGCGTGGCGCACGGCCCTCGACCCGGACGGCGACTGGGTCCCCGCCGTCCTGCAGGCCGCCGACAAGCGGCTCACCGAGGTGCGCCGTGGCGTCCCGGACGCCGGCGGGCTCGTCATCGCCACCGACCAGGCGTCGGCCCGCGCCTACGCCGCGGTGCTGCGCCAGGTCACCGGGGAGGCGCCCGTCGTCGTGCTGTCGGACGACGACGGCGCGTCCGCGCGCATCGAGGAGTTCGCCGGGGGCGAGCAGCGGTGGATGGTCGCCGTGCGGATGGTCTCCGAGGGAGTCGACGTCCCGCGGCTCGCCGTGGGCGTGTACGCGACGTCCGCCTCCACGCCGCTGTTCTTCGCCCAGGCCGTCGGCCGGTTCGTGCGGGCCCGCCGCCGCGGCGAGACAGCGTCGATCTTCCTGCCCAGCGTCCCCACCCTGCTGCAGCTCGCCGGCGAGCTCGAGGCGCAGCGCGACCACGCCCTGGACCGGCCGAAGAACGCCGACGACGGCGAGTGGTCCCCGGAGGAGGGGCTGCTCGAGCGGGCCCAGCAGGCCGAGAGCGCCTCCGGCGAGCTGACGGACGGCACCTTCAAGGCGCTGGAGTCCGAGGCGTCCTTCGACCACGTGCTGTTCGACGGCGGCCAGTTCGGCACCGGCGCCGAGGTCGGCAGCGAGGAGGAGCTGGACTTCCTCGGCATCCCCGGCCTGCTCGAGCCGGACCAGGTGGCGACCCTGCTGCGCCAGCGGCAGAACGAGCACGTCGAGGCGCGCAAGCGGCGTGGGGGGCGCGACGGCGACGCCGGCGAGGTCGTCGACGTGGCCACGCACCGGCAGGCCGCTGCGCTGCGCAAGGAGCTCAACTCGCTCGTCGCCGCGTGGGCCCGTCGCACCGGCCAGCCGCACGGCGTCGTCCACGCCGAGCTGCGGCGGCACTCCGGCGGTGGCGAGGTCGCGCGGGCCACGGCCGAGCAGCTGCAGGGCCGGATCGACACGGTCCGGCGGTGGTTCGTCTCCCGTCGCTAGGGTGACGAGGTGACCGGACCCGAGTCCTCCCAGACGCTCGACCGGGGGATCCGGCTGCTCGGCCTGCTGGCCGAGGGGGGGCCCGCGTCCGTGACGGAGCTCGCCGCCGGGCTGGGGGTGGCCCGCCCCGTGGTGTACCGGCTGCTGGCCACGCTGGACGCGCACGGTTGGGTGCGCAGGGACGTCGACGGCCGGGTACGGCTCGGTCCGGGTGTCCTGATGCTCGCCCAGCAGGTGCAGCCGCTGGTCCGCCGGGCGGCGCTGCCCGAGCTGCGGCGCCTGGCCGACTCGGTCGGGGCGACGGCGCACCTGACGGTCGCCGACGGCGACGAGGCGCTCGCCGTGGCCGTGGTCGAGCCGACCTGGACGGACTACCACGTGTCCTACCGGGTGGGTTCGCGCCACCCGCTGGGCCGTGGCGCCGCGGGGCGGGCGATCCTCGCGCGCCGCGCCGGGCGGACCCAGGCGGTCACGACGGACGGCGAGCTGCAGCCGGGTGCCGTGGGCGTGGCGCTCGCCCTGCCGCTGGACGGCCTCGAGGCGTCGGTGGGGGTGGTGGCCCTCGGTCGGCTGCCCGCCGAGGGGGTCGAGGGGGCCCTGCGCGAGGCGGCCCAGCGGATCGCGAGGGCGATCGGCTGAACCGGGCCGCTTCCCGCCGGGCCGGTGGGCTCGGGCCGGTCCGTCAAGCGAAGCGGCTCAGCGACGAGGTGCGGGCCCGCACGAACGCGGTGAACTCCTGCGGCGGGACGGGGCGGCTCCACAGGTACCCCTGGCCGGTCGCGCACCCGAGACGCCGCAGCACGCTCGCCTGCTCCGCGGTCTCGACCCCCTCGGCGACGAGGTCGAGGCCGAGCGCCGCGCTCATCCCCACCACGGCCTGGACGACCGCCCGCGCCCGCGGGCTGGCGGTCATGGCGTCGACGAACTGGCGGTCGATCTTCAGCACGTCCACCGGCATGTCCGTCAGCCGCGTCAGCGGGCTGTACCCGGTGCCGAAGTCGTCGGCGGCGAGCCGGGCGCCGGTCGCCGCGATCGCCTCGAGGTCCCGCCGCAGCGCGGCCCCGAGCTCGGACAGGTAGGTCTCGGTCAGCTCCACGACCAGCCGCTGCGGGGCCAGGCCGGTGTCCTGCAGCACCTGCGCCACCTGGGCGGCCACGTCGCCGCGGTCGAGCTGGCGCGCGGAGACGTTGACGTGCACGCACGGCGCGTCCTCGCCGAGCAGCTCCACCCACCCGGCCGCCAGCCGGCAGGACTCCTGCAGCACCCAGCGGCCCACCTCGTGGATCAGCGGACCGTCCTCGAGGACGTCCAGGAACTCGCCCGGGGGGAGCAGGCCGCGGGTGGGGTGCTGCCAGCGCAGCAGGGTCTCCCCGGCGACGACCCCTCCGCCGACGAGGTCCACCACCGGCTGGACGTGCAGCAGCAGCTCGCCCCGCTCGACGGCCGAGCGCAGCTCGCGGTCCAGCCGCACCCGCCGCACCGCGCGCTCGGAGTGCTCCTCGCGGTAGAGCGTCGCGCGACCCCGGCCGGCGGACTTGGAGGCGTACATGGCCAGGTCCGACTCCCGCAGCAGCGAGTCGACGGTCGAGGCCGGCGTGGCCAGCGCGATGCCGATGCTCACGCCCACCCGGTACGGCCGCCCGTCCAGGACGACGGGCCGCTCGAGGACGCCCAGGAGCCGGCGGGCCAGGGCGTCCGCGGCCTCGGCGTCGACGACGCCGGGGGCCAGGACGACGAACTCGTCGCCACCGAGCCGCGCGACGGTGTCCCCCGGGCGGACGGCCGCGGCGAACCGTCGGGCGACCTCGACCAGCAGCCGGTCGCCGGTGGCGTGACCGGTCGCGTCGTTGACGTCCTTGAAGGCGTCCAGGTCGCAGAACAGCAGGGCCAGGCCCCCGGTGTCGCCGCCCTGCGCGAGGTGCAGGGTCTGCTCCACGCGGTCCGCGAGCAGGCTGCGGTTGGGCAGGCCGGTGAGCGCGTCGTGCAGCGCCAGCTCGCGCAGGCGCTCGTCCGCCTGGCGGCGCTCGGTGACGTCGACGAGCTGGGCCGTCAGGAGCGCCTGCGCCCCCGCCGCACCGGCGTCCTCGGTGACCGGCGCCGGCAGCGCGGCGACGGCGACCTCGACCCAGCGGGGGCGGCCGTCGACGACGTGCTCGACCTCGCCGTGCCACGACGCCACCTCACCGAGCGCGACGCGGCTGAGCGCCTCCAGGACGACGGGGCGGTCGCGCGGTGCGACGGCGGCGGGCCACGACGTCCTGCACGCCCCGGGGTCCGCGGGCGCGTCCGGCCCGAGCAGCAGCCGCGTCGCGACGGGGTTGGCGCGCAGGACGTCCACGGACACCCCGGGCCGGCACCGGACGAGCAGCATGCCGCTGACGGCCTCCTCGAAGGTGTGCCGGTACAGCTCCTCGCTGGCGCGCAGCCTGTCGGTGGTCTCCCGCCGCTGCTCGATGGCCATCGCCAGCGGGACGAGGACGAGGGCGTACGTCACGAGGAACAGCTGGGTGAGGGAGACCGCGACGCCGTCGTGCCCGACCGCTGGGGCGCTGAACGGGCCCATGCCGTGGATGGTCGCCAGCGAGCTGCCCACCCCGAGCAGCGCCGTCTGCAGCGCGACGGCCCGGGGGCCGAGGCGGGCGGCGGCCCACACGAGCACCGGGAGCGGCAGGAAGGCCAGGGGCAGCACCTGGCCGGGGCCGAAGACGTACGCCGAGGAGGAGGCGAACAGCACCCACTGGGCGACCACCTCGACGGGGTGCCGGTCGGCGGCGGGCCGGGAGCGTCGCAGCAGCACGAGCGGGACGAGCAGCACGACCGCCGACGTGTGCGCGAACGCCACGGAGCGGAAGGTGTCGAACGAGCCGTTGTCCAGCAGCCGCCCGGCGCCCGCCGTGGCCACCAGGCCGGCGGCGACGCCACCGGCGATGGCGGCGAGCAGGAAGCGGGTGGCGTCCTCGAGGTCGCGCAACCGGGGCCGGCGTCCGCCGCGGGTCAGCAACCAGGCGGCGACCCACGCCTCCACCGCGTTGGAGACCCCGAAGGCGACGGCCGCCACCGGTGGGCGCCCGCCGAGGACGTTGGCGAGCGCCGACGACACGACGACCGTGGCGACCAGCCACGGGCGCTCGCGCGCCGGGGCCAGCGCGACCAGGGCGACCGCCAGCGCGGCGGCGGGCCACCACACGGCGACGTTGCTGCCCTCGGGGCGCAGCACGACGGCGGCCAGGCTGAGCGCGAACGTGCCCGACGCGAGGAGGGCCGCGCGCGCGACGGGCGCGACGTGGGACGGCGGCGACAGGTCCGCGTCCTGGCTCACGTGTCCTCCCCTGGGCTCGGTGCGCGCCGTCCCCGCACCGACGCCGCCGCTGTGGCGGTGGTCACATCATGTCGGTCGCGGAGCCGCGGTGCGCGGTGCTCCGGGCACGTCACCCGATCCGCTCACCCCGGCGGCGGCCCGCACGAGCGGGGTCGTCCGGTACCTGATCTGGGGCTGCAGGGCGATCAGCGTTGACGTGCGCAGCACGCTGTCGTCGGCGACCACCTCGTCGATGACGCGCTGCAGGTCGGGGTTGCTGCGCGCCACGACCCGGATCAGCAGGTCGCCCGGCCCCGTGATCGTGTGCGCCTCCAGCACCTCGGGGATCGAGGCCAGGTGGGCCGTGACCCGGTCGTGCCCCCGGCCCTGCCGGATCTCCAGGGTGCAGAAGGCCGTCACCGGGTACCCGGCGCTGCCGGGGTCCACCTCGGGTCCGAACCCGACCACCACCCCGTCGCGCTGCAGCCGGTCGAGGCGGGCCTGCACGGTGCCCCGGGCCACGCCGAGCCGGCGCGAGGCCTCCAGCACGCCGATCCGGGGCTCGGCGGTGAACAGGTCGATCACCCGTGCGTCCAGCTCGTCGATGGGCATGCTGCCCAGTATGACCGCCCTGGCTCTGCGCAGGTTGTGCACATTGACCAACCGCCTGCGGCATGGTTGCTCACCCACGGGCCGTACGTGACAGTCGTGCCCGTCGGCGCCCCCGCGGTCACCGCCGCGGCGCCGCACGCCCTCGCGGTCGTCGTCGACGACGACCACGCAGCCCGACGCACACGATCCGACCCAACCGAGGAGGACCTGGTGACGACGCACCCCGACCACGCGGTCGACCCGATGGCCGACCAGATCGAGCTCACCCCCGAGGAGCGCGAGGCCGACCTGGACCTCGAGCAGCTCAAGCAGCTCGTCGGGCTGGTGGAGTACGACGTCACGAAGGACCCGTTCCCGGTGACGGCCATGGACGCCGTGGTCCTCGTCGTCGGCAACGCCACCCAGGCCGCGCACTTCTACACCTCGGCGTTCGGCATGGACCTCGTCGCCTACTCCGGCCCCGAGACCGGCAACCGCGACCACAAGGCGTTCGTCCTGCGCTCGGGGTCCGCACGGTTCGTCCTCAAGGGCGGCGTGCACCCGCAGAGCCCGCTGATGGACCGCCACCGCGCCCACGGCGATGGCGTGGTGGACCTGGCCCTGGAGGTGCCCGACGTCGACCGGTGCATCGAGCACGCCCGCGCCCAGGGCGCGACCGTCCTCGAGGAGCCGCACGACGTCAGCGACGAGCACGGCACGGTGCGCCTGGCCGCGATCGCGACCTACGGCGACACGCGCCACACCCTGGTCGACCGGTCCCGCTACAGCGGTCCGTACCTGCCGGGCTACGTCGAGCGCCGCTCCACCTACCGTCGCCGCGACGGCGCGCCGAAGCGGCTCTTCCAGGCGGTCGACCACTGCGTGGGCAACGTCGAGCTCGGCCGGATGGACGAGTGGGTCGCCTTCTACAACAAGGTGATGGGCTTCGTGAACATGGCGGAGTTCATCGGCGACGACATCGCCACCGACTACTCGGCGCTGATGAGCAAGGTCGTCGCCAACGGCAACCACCGGGTCAAGTTCCCGCTCAACGAGCCGGCGATCGCGAAGAAGAAGTCGCAGATCGACGAGTACCTGGAGTTCTACGACGGCCCGGGCTGCCAGCACATCGCCCTGGCGACGAACGACATCCTGCGCACCGTCGACGCCATGCGGGACGAGGGCGTGGAGTTCCTCGACACCCCCGACTCCTACTACGACGACCCCGAGCTGCGCTCGCGGATCGGCGAGGTCCGGGTCCCCGTCGAGGAGCTGAAGAAGCGCAGGATCCTCGTCGACCGGGACGAGGACGGCTACCTGCTGCAGATCTTCACCAAGCCGATCGGGGACCGGCCCACGGTGTTCTTCGAGCTCATCGAGCGGCACGGCTCCCTGGGCTTCGGCAAGGGCAACTTCAAGGCCCTGTTCGAGTCGATCGAGCGCGAGCAGGCCGCCCGCGGCAACCTCTGAGCCCCCTGCCGCGGTCCCTGGTGCCCGGCGCCCGCCCGCGGGCCAGCCGTCGGGCACCAGGGATCGCGCGGTCCCGGGGTGTGCGGTAGACCTCCCGGCATGGACGCGGGAGGGGGCGCCGGGCCGCTGGACGTCGCCGGGGCGCCCGAGACGCGGCTGGGCCGCGAGGTGCTGGCGACGCTCGCCGCCGTGCGGGCCGTCCCGGCGCCGTGGACGTGCACCCTCGACGCGCTGGTGTGGTGGGCGCCGGTGGGCAGCGGTCGCCGCGCGGCGCTCGCAGCCGTCGTGCCGCCGTCCGTGCGCTCGGGCCGGCGCCCGCTGCTCGTCGTCGGTGCCCTGGTCGACTACCGCGACAGCCCGGTCGGGCCCTACCGGGAGGCGGTCGGCGCCGTCCTGCTCGCCGGGCGCGACGGGCTGGCCGTGCACGTGCCCTTCCTGGCGGTGGACAGCACCGCCAGCCTCGTCGGCGGGCGCCGGGAGTGGGCGCTGCCCAAGACGAGCGCGACCTTCGACCGGCCGGCCGACGGACCCCCGGTGTCGGCGTCGGGGGAGGGGTGGCACGTCACCGCCTCCGCCCGCACCGTGCCGCGGGCGCTCGCCGCACCGGGGCTCCTCGTCGGGCGGCTCGTCCAGCTCCGCGGACGCGACCCGGTGACCACGCCGGTCCGCGTCGCGGGTCGGGTGCGCCCCGCCGTCGTCCGCGTCGCGGTCCGTTCCGCGGCGGGCCGGCAGCCGGGTCGTCGGGGGCGGGCCGGTCTGGCGGGCTGGTGGCCCCGCGGGCGCTGCGCGGGGGCGCGGGTGGACGGCGCGACGCTGCTGGTCCGGCCCCCGGCCTGAGCGCGTGCGGCAGACTGTCCGGGCGACGGCGCGTCGCGACGGGGCGCCTGTCCGGATGACGGGACGACGTCCGTCCGGTCCGTGGCTCCGAGAGAGGATCGCCGTCGACGACCGCCCTGCGGGCACGAGCCGTTCGGTGGTCCGTCGGTGAGCGGCCGGACCAGGCCGGACGACGACCGGGAGGGGACTGCACCGTGACGAGCCCGAGGACGCTGTCCGTGGCGCTGCTGGGGTGCGGGGTCGTGGGCACGGAGGTGGCCCGGCTGCTCACCCAGCACGCCGACGAGCTCGAGGCCCGGGTCGGGGCCCGGCTCGAGCTCGCGGGGATCGCCGTCCGCCGCCCCGGGCGCCGGCGCGACCTCGACGTCGACCCGTCGCTGCTCACCACCGACGCGGCCGCCCTCGTGCGCCGGGCGGACCTGGTCGTGGAGGTCATCGGCGGCATCGAGCCGGCCCGCACCCTGTTGCTGGACGCCATGGAGCACGGCGCGTCCGTGGTCACGGCGAACAAGGCCCTGCTCGCCGAGGACGGCCCGACGCTCTACGCCGCGGCCGAGCGGCACGGCGTGGACCTCTACTTCGAGGCCGCGGTCGCCGGGGCGATCCCGATCGTGCGCCCGGTGCGGGAGTCCCTCGCCGGCGACCGGGTGCGCCGCGTCCTGGGCGTGGTCAACGGCACGACGAACTACGTGCTGGACCAGATGGACACCACCGGCTCCGGCTTCGACGAGGCCGTCCAGCAGGCGCAGGCGCTGGGGTACGCCGAGGCCGACCCGACGGCCGACGTGGAGGGTTTCGACGCCGCGGCCAAGGCCGCCATCCTGGCCTCGCTGGCCTTCCACACGCGCGTCCCCGCGCAGGCCGTCCACCGGGAGGGCATCACGGGCGTGACGGCCACCGACGTCGCCGCGGCGCGGGCGGCGGGGTGCGTCGTCAAGCTCCTCGCCATCTGCGAGCGCACCGGGGACGGCGACGGCGAGGCCGTCTCGGTGCGCGTGCACCCGGCGATGATCCCGCGCGATCACCCGCTGGCCGGCGTCCGCGGCGCGTTCAACGCCGTGTTCGTCGAGACCGAGGCGGCCGGCTCGCTGATGTTCTACGGTCAGGGCGCCGGTGGACAGCCGACCGCGAGCGCCGTACTGGGTGACCTCGTCTCGGTCGCCCGGCACCGCGTGCTCGGCGGCCGGGGGCCGGGGGAGTCCAGCTACGCCGACCTGCCCGTGCAGCCGGTGGGGCAGGCGCTCACCCGCTACCACGTGCGGCTGGACGTCGCCGACGTCCCCGGGGTGCTGGCGCAGGTCGCCGGCGTGTTCGCCGAGCACGGGGTGTCCATCGAGACCGTGCGGCAGACGCTGCTGGACCGTCTCGACCGGGGACCCGACGACGAGGCGGGTGCGGGCTCGCGCGCCGCGCTGGTCGTCGTCACGCACACCGCACCCGACGCCGCCCTGTCGGCGACCGTCGCGGCGCTGGCGGAGCTGGACGTCGTCGACGCGGTCGCCTCGGTGCTGCGCGTCGAGGGCGACTGACCCGACCGACAGGTCCGCGGACGTCCGCGGGCCGCACACCGTTCTGGGAGAAGGGACTCGCACGTGGCGCACCTGTGGCGTGGGGTGATCGAGGAGTACCACGACCGGCTCCCGGAGGAGGTCACGCGGACCGTCGTCACCCTCGGGGAGGGCGGTACGCCGCTGGTGCGCGCGCACCACCTGTCGCGGCTGACCGACTGCGAGGTGTGGGTCAAGGTCGAGGGCTGCAACCCGACGGGGTCGTTCAAGGACCGGGGCATGACCGCCGCGATCTCGCACGCCGCCGGCCAGGGCGCCAGGGCGGTCATCTGCGCCTCGACCGGCAACACGTCGGCGTCCGCCGCGGCGTACGCCACGGCCGCCGGGATGACCTGCGGGGTGCTCGTCCCCGACGGCAAGATCGCCATGGGCAAGCTCAGCCAGGCGATCGCGCACGGCGCGACGCTGCTGCAGGTCGACGGCAACTTCGACGACTGCCTGACCCTGGCCCGCAAGCTGTCCGAGGCCTACCCGGTGGAGCTGGTCAACTCGGTCAACCCGTACCGGATCGAGGGTCAGAAGACGGCCGCGTTCGAGGTGGTCGACGCGCTCGGGTTCGCCCCGGACGTGCACTGCCTGCCCGTCGGCAACGCCGGCAACGTCACCGCGTACTGGAAGGGCTACACCGAGTACTTCCACCACGGCGTCGCGACACGGCGACCGGAGATGTGGGGCTTCCAGGCGGCCGGTGCCGCGCCGATCGTGCTGGGGCACCCGGTCGACCACCCGGAGACGATCGCGACGGCCATCCGGATCGGCAACCCCGCGTCCTGGCAGCAGGCCGAGCGGGCGCGGGACGAGTCCGGCGGCGTGATCGAGTCGGTCACCGACGAGGAGATCCTCGCCGCCCACCGGCTGCTGTCCAGCCGTGACGGCGTGTTCGTCGAGCCCGCGTCGGCCGCCGGGGTCGCCGGCCTGCTCAAGCGGCACGCCGCGGGTGCGCTGGGCGCCGGGCAGCGCGTCGTCGTCACGGTCACGGGGCACGGTCTGAAGGACCCGCAGTGGGCGCTGAAGGGCGCGGACGGCGCGGACGTCACCCCCGTGCGGGTCCCGGTGGACGCCCACAGCGCCGCCGCGGCCCTCGGCCTGGCCGAGGCGGTCTCGGGGTGACCGGCGGGGTGACCGGGGCGGCCACCTCCCCGGCGGCGGGACGGCAGGTGGGGCTGCGTTACGGAACCCCCGTCACCGTCCGGGTGCCGGGGTCGAGCGCCAACCTGGGCCCGGGCTACGACGCGGTCGGCCTCGCGCTGCGCCTGCACGACGAGGTCGAGGTGGTCGCGACGCGCGAGCCCGGTGCGCAGGTGGAGGCCTCGGGCCAGGGCGCGGACCGGGTGGCCGCGGGCGAGGACCACCTCGTGGTCCGCTCCGTGCGGTCGGCGCTGGAACGGGTCGGGGCGCCCCAGCCGGGGCTGCGCCTGCGCTGTCGCAACGGCGTGCCGCACGGTCGGGGCGTGGGGTCGTCGGCGGCCGCCGTCGTCACCGGCGTGGTCGCCGCTCGGGGCCTGCTCGAGGACCCGCGCCTGCTCGACGACACCACGGCCCTGGAGGTCGCCAGCGACCTGGAGGGCCACCCGGACAACGCCTCGGCCAGCCTGCTCGGCGGGATGACCGTCGGGTGGTCGGGGCCCGGGGGGGCGCGCGCGGTGCGGGTCGAGCCGCACCCCGACCTCGTCGCGGTGGTCTGCGTCCCGGACGGCGAGCTGGCGACGTCGCGTGCCCGGGCGATGCTGCCCGGGCTGGTGCCGCACGCCGACGCGGCGTTCACCGCCGGTCGGGCCGCGCTGCTCGTCGAGGCCGTCACCCGCCGTCCGGACCTGCTCCTCGTGGCCACGCAGGACCGGCTGCACCAGGCCTACCGCGCCCCCGCCATGCCGGAGACCGCGGCGCTGCTGGAGCAGCTGCGCTCCGCCGGGCTGGCCGCCACGGTCTCCGGCGCCGGGCCCAGCGTCCTGGTCCTGGGCACCGCGGCCGACAGGGTCGGTGAGCGCGTGCGCGCGGAGGCGGGGCCCGAGTGGGAGGTCCTCGTGCCGGGCATCGACCTGGACGGCGCCGTTTTGATCTGAGCGGCCACCTGGGGAGCCGGGCACCCCACCGTCGGGTGTCGACCACACAGCGTGCACGAGGTCACCCGCTCGGTGGCCGAGCGAGCGAGTTCCTGTGGTCCGCAACACGTCCGGTGGACTCGGTGTTACAGTGACCGCGCCTCCGGATCCCGGACTCAGGGCGTTCACTTGGGCCCTTCTTCGAGAGGCGTCCGCCACGATCTGCGCCGTCGCTCGACGGTCGCGTGGCTGTTCCCTACCGGCTGTCGCCGGACACCCGCGGTCGATCTGGCTGACCGCCTACGAGGGGGAAGGATCCTTCGTGACAGACACCACCGACACCGCCCTCCCCGGCACCGACGCCACCCCCACCGGGGCGTCGACCGGGGCGGAGGCGGCACCCGCCCGACGGGTCGCCCTCTCGGCGATGCGCCTGCCCCAGCTGCAGGCGCTCGCCCACGAGCTGGGCGTGACGGGCACCGCGCGGATGCGCAAGAGCGACCTGCTCGAGGCCATCCGCGCCAAGCAGGGCGGCGGCTCCCCGCGGTCCGGCGCGCAGCGCGCCGACACCGGCGCCACCCCCGAGCGCCCGCAGGGCGCGGACGTCGCGACCGGCGCCGGCGCCGAGCAGCAGGAGCTCCCCGCGGCGGAGCCGGCGCGCACGCAGCGCGTCCCGCGCAGCCGGGACGACGCCGGCGCCACGCCCTCGCGGGCCGAGCGCACCGCCCGGCAGCATTCCCAGGGCGACCACACCGCCGACCAGTCCGGCCGTGCCCAGTCCGGCGACCAGTCCGGCGACCAGACCGGTGACCACGCCGGCGACCAGACCGACGGAGCCCAGTCGGGCGACCGGTCCGGTGCCCAGTCGGGCGACCAGTCCGGCAGGGACGGCCAGAGGTCGCAGCGGGACCGCCAGCGCTCGCGCCGCGAGGGGCGTGGGGAGCGGGCGACGTCCGGCGACGAGGAGGGCCGCCAGGACGAGGACCGCCCCCAGGGCCGCCAGCGCGAGGACCGTCAGCGCGACGACCGCCAGCGCGACGACCGCCAGCGGGACGACCGCCAGCGCGACGACTCCCAGGCGGGCCAGCGCGACGACCGCCAGGACGGGCGCGACCGCTCCGGCGGTCCCGACGACGAGGACGGCGCCGGTGGCCGGCGTCGCCGCAACCGCTACCGCGACCGCAAGTCCCGCCGCGGACGCGGCAACGACCCGCTCGGCGGTCTGGACGACGAGCCGCAGCTCGGTGAGGACGACGTCCTCATCCCCGTCGCGGGCATCCTCGACGTGCTGGACAACTACGCGTTCATCCGCACCTCCGGCTACCTGCCCGGTCCCAACGACGTCTACGTCTCGCTCGGCCAGGTGAAGAAGAACGGCCTGCGCAAGGGCGACGCCGTCGTCGGCGCGATCCGCCAGCCGCGCGAGGGGGAGCCGCAGAACCAGCGGCAGAAGTTCAACGCCCTGGTCCGGCTCGACTCCGTCAACGGGATGAACCCCGAGCAGGCCCGCCAGCGCGTCGAGTTCGGCAAGCTGACCCCGCTCTACCCGCAGGAGCGCCTCCGGCTCGAGACCGAGCCGGGCGTCCTGACGACCCGGATCATCGACCTGGTCTCGCCCATCGGCAAGGGGCAGCGCGGGCTCATCGTCTCCCCGCCGAAGGCCGGTAAGACCCTGGTGCTGCAGGCGATCGCCAACGCCATCACCACGAACAACCCCGAGGTCCACCTCATGGTCGTGCTCGTCGACGAGCGCCCCGAGGAGGTCACGGACATGCAGCGCACGGTCAAGGGGGAGGTCATCGCCTCCACCTTCGACCGTCCCGCGGACGACCACACCACCGTCGCCGAGCTGGCGATCGAGCGCGCCAAGCGGCTGGTCGAGATGGGGCACGACGTCGTCGTCCTGCTCGACTCGATCACCCGCCTGGGGCGGGCGTACAACATCGCCGCCCCGGCGAGCGGCAGGATCCTGTCCGGTGGCGTCGACTCCAGCGCGCTCTACCCGCCGAAGCGGTTCTTTGGTGCCGCCCGCAACATCGAGAACGGCGGCTCCCTGACGATCCTGGCTACCGCGCTCGTCGAGACGGGGTCGAAGATGGACGAGGTCATCTTCGAGGAGTTCAAGGGCACCGGGAACATGGAGCTGCGCCTGGACCGCCGGCTGGCGGACAAGCGCGTCTTCCCGGCCGTCGACGTCAACCCGTCCGGTACGCGGCGCGAGGAGATCCTGCTCGGTCGCGAGGAGCTGCAGGTGACCTGGAAGCTGCGTCGGGTGCTCACCGCGCTGGACTCCCAGCAGGCGCTCGAGCTGCTCATCAACAAGCTGAAGGAGACCCGCAGCAACGCGGAGTTCCTGATGCAGGTGCAGAAGACGACGCCGGTGCCCGGCAAGGGCGACGACGACTGAACCGCTCGCCGGCCCCCGGGTCGGCACCGCCCGGGCGAGGGCCCCGACCGCACGTGCGGTCGGGGCCCTCGCCGCGTCGCGGGGGTGGGTCGGCCACCGACCTGGCATCATCACCCTGACGGCGCACAGTGACCGCGCCGGTACGGATCGTGGCGAGCGTGAGCTCGCAGGGAGGGGCGGACGTGGGGCGTCGCGTACTCGTCGCCGACGACGACCGGGACATCCGCGAGCTCGTCGCGTTCCGCCTCGAGGCCGCCGGGTTCGAGGTCGAGCAGGCCGAGGACGGCGCGCAGGCGCTCGAGCGACTGCGCCGGTCCCCACCCGACCTCGCCGTGCTCGACGTGATGATGCCGGGCCTGTCCGGGATGGACGTCACCCGCCAGCTGCGCGCCGACCCGGTCACCGCGCACGTCCCGGTCATCCTGCTCACCGCCCGGGCGCAGGAGGCCGACGTCGAGGCGGGCTTCGCGGCCGGGGTCGACGACTACGTGGTCAAGCCGTTCAGCCCCCGCGAGCTGGTCAGCCGGGTCCAGGCGGTGCTGGCGCGCCGGGCGCCGTGAACGCCTCCGCGGTCCTCGGCCTGACCCTCCTGGTGCTGGCGGGCCTGCTCCTGCTGCTCGCCGTCGTCGTCGCCGGTCGCCGGGCCCACCGGCTGCGCGCGGAGCGCAGGCGCCAGGCCGCCGCCGAGCCGCTGAGGCCGCTGCTGCTCACCCTCGCGGCGGGCGAGCCGGACGAGGCGCGGGAGGCGCTGGAGACGCTCGTCCGGCTCGACGCCCGCCGCTGGGCGGCCGTCGAGCCGACGGTCGAGGGCCTGCTGCTGAAGCTGCGCGGCGACACCCACGCCGCCGTCGTCGAGCTGCTCGAGCGGCGTGGCACCCTCGCCACGGCGCTGGCGGCGACGACGTCCCGCAGCGTCGTCCGCCGGGCGCACGGCGCCGAGGTCCTCGGCGCCGCCGGCCACCCCGGGGCGCTGCCCGAGCTGCTGCGGCTGCTGCAGGACGGCGACCCCGAGGTGCGGCAGGTCGCCGCACGGGCGCTCGGCCGGGTGGGGGACGCGCGCGGTGCCGCACCCTTGCTGGCCACCCTCGCCGGGTCGCTCGACGTCCCACCGCGCATCGTCGCGACGGCGATCATGCGCATGGGCGCCGCCGCCCACCCGGCGCTCGTCGACGTGCTGCACGCGGGCGACCCGCTCCAGCGCGCCGTCGCCGCCGACATCGCCGGCCTGTCCGGGGCCGTCGACGCCGCCGGGACGCTGATCGGCCTGCTGCAGGACGACCCGGAGCTGGAGGTGCGGGTCCGGTGCGCGCGCGCGGTCGGGCGGATCGGTCTGCCTGCCGCGCTGCCCGCGCTGCTGCTGTCGGTGGACGACGACCAGCCCGGCCCGCTGCGCACCGTCGCGACCCGAGCCCTCGGTGACCTCGGGCACCCCCGGGCCGTGCCCCGGCTGACCGAGCTCGTCACCGACCGGGACCACCGGGTCGCCGGCAACGCCGCCGTCGCCCTCAGCCGCTGCGGTCCGCAGGGCCTGCGCGCGCTCAGGCAGGTCGCGGCCCGCCCCGCCGGCGTCCACGCCCGTGACGCGCTGGCCACCGCGGCGCTGCGCGGCCTGCACGCGGACGACGACCCGGCGGCCGGGGCGCCCTCCGCGGCCGCGTCGTCGCCGCTCGGGGCGCGCCCGTGAGCGGGTGGGTCGACGAGCTGCGCCGGACCGCCGTCGTGGAGGCGCTGCGCGGCCCGGTGCAGGCCGTCCTCGACGTCCTGGCCGTGCCGGTGCTCGTCTACTTCGTCCTCATCAACACCAGCTACCTCGTGCTGATCGGCCTGGCGGCGGTGGAGTTCGCCAAGCACCTGCGCCGGGTGCCGTTCGCGGGCCTGGAGGACGCCGCGTCGAGCCCCCTGACCCAGCCCGTCACGGTCGTCGTCCCGGCCTTCAACGAGGAGGCGGGCATCGTGGAGTCGGTCCGCGCGATGCTCGCGCTGCGCTACCCGGAGCACGAGGTCGTGGTCGTCGACGACGGGTCGAAGGACGCGACGTTCGAGCGGCTGCGCGAGGCCTTCGACCTCGTCAAGGTGCCGCGGGTCGTCCCGGAGGACCTCGCCACCAGGGAGCGACCGCGGTCGGTGCACGTGCCGGCCGACGGCCGGACCCCGCTCGTCGTCGTCCGCAAGGACAACTCCGGCCGGGCGGACTCCAGCAACGTCGGCATCAACGTCGCGCGGTACCCGCTCGTGGCGATGGTGGACGCCGACTCCATCCTCGACCCGGACGCGCTCCTCGTCGTGGCCAAGCCCTTCGCGGACGACCCGCTGCGCACGGTGGCCACCGGCGGCGTGATCCGGGCGGTCAACGGGTGCCGGGTGGTGGCCGGGCGCGTCGTCGACGTGCGGATGCCGCGGCCGCTGCTGGCGCGCATCCAGGTCGTGGAGTACCTGCGCGCGTTCCTGCTGGGCCGCACCGGCTGGTCGCGGCTGCGGTCGCTGGTCCTGATCTCCGGCGCCTTCGGCCTCTTCCGGCGCGACGTCGTCGTCGAGGTCGGGGGCATGGACGCCGGCAGCATCGGCGAGGACTTCGAGCTCGTGATGCGGATCCACCGGCACCTGCGCCGGCAGCGCCGCGACTACACCGTCACCTTCGTCGCCGAACCCGTCTCGTGGACCGAGGTGCCCGTCACGACGCGGGTGCTGGCCAACCAGCGCCGTCGCTGGCACCGCGGCCTGTGGGAGGTGCTGTGGAGCTACCGCGGGATGGTCGGCAACCCACGGTACGGGCGGATCGGCCTGGTCGCCCTGCCCTACTACTGGGTGTTCGAGCTGGCCGCGCCGCTGGTCGAGCTCCTCGGCGTGGTCCTCGTGCCGCTGGGGCTGCTGACCGGCGCGGTCGACCTCCAGTACGCCCTCGTCTTCCTCCTGGTCGCCTACGCGTTCGCCCTGCTGGTCTCGCTGACCGCGCTGTGCGTCGAGGAGTTCACGTTCCACCGCTACCGCCGGTGGTCCGACCTCGGCGTCGCCGTCCTGGCGAGCCTCGCCGAGAACGTCGGGTACCGCCAGCTCACGGCCTGGTGGCGCCTGCAGGGGCTGTGGCAGGGCGTGCTGAGGCGCAAGCAGGTGTGGGGCACCATGACGCGCACGGGGTTCGGCGACCCGTCGACGGCGTCCCCGGCCGGGCCCGACGCCGTGGGCTCGCGCTCCACCCCCTCCGCCCGTTCCGCCGAGGCGGGCGACCGGTGAGCGGGGCGTCGCCCAGCACGCTCGCCGGACGGCTGCGGCGGGCCTTCGGCCTGCTCGTGCTGCTCGGCGTCGTGGTCTCCGCCTCCGGCGTCGCCCTGCTCTCGGTCACCACCCGCCAGGTCGCCACCCTGTCGACCCGGATCACACCTGCCGTGGAGACCCACGCCCAGTCGCTGCAGCTCATGGTGGACGCGGAGACCGCGGTCCGGGGCTACCTCCTGACCTCCGACCCGCGCTTCCTCGACCCCTACCGCGAGGCGCGCAGCCGGGTCGCGGGGCGGATCGACGACGCGGAGCGGCTGGCGTCCGGGGCGGGCATCGAGGTCGGTCTGGCCGCCGAGCGCGACGCCGCCCGCCGCTGGCTGGTCGAGTACGCCGAGCCGGCGGTGGACGCCGTCGCCGCGGGCGCGCCGCAGGACGCGCCGTCGGCCCAGGAGGGCAAGGCCACCTTCGACCGGTACCGCCAGCTGCACTCGGCGGCCGCCGAGGCGCTGGCGGAGGAGCGCCAGCGGGTGCGCGACGCCTCCCGCTGGTGGCGCACCGTGGCGGTGCCGATCCTCGTCGTCGTCACCCTGGTCACCGTGACGCTCGCCGCCTTGGTGGCCCGGTCGGCGGTCCGCGGCGTGGTGGGGCCCCTGGCGGGGCTGCGGGGGGTCCTGGAGCGGCTGCGGATGGGGGAGGCCACCGCCCGGGCGGAGGTGACCGGGCCCCAGGAGATCCGCGAGCTGGCCCGGTCGGCCAACCGGCTCGCAGAGGAGGGGGAGCGGCTGCGGGCCGAGCAGCAGGCCGCCGCGACGTGGCGGACCCGGGCCCGGGAGGCGTCGCGCACGATCCGCGCCGAGCTGGAGCGGGACGCCGTGCTGAGCACCGCGGCGCGGGCGCTGGGGGAGCTCGTGCACACCGACCGGGTGTGGATCCGGTACGCCGACAGCCAGACGGCCATCGACGTGGACGGGCCCGGACCGGTCGAGGCGCAGTGGTGCTCCGACCGGCTCGAGCCCCTCGCGTCCGTCCCGGCGGTCACCCCGGAGGCACTGGCCGCGGTCCGCCGGCTCGCCGCGCAGGGCAGCGCGCTGGTCGTGTCGAACGTGCTGCTGGCCGACATGGCCACCCCGCCCCGCAGCCTGCTGCGCGAGGGGGACCCGGACGCCCGGGCCTTCGTCGTCGCGCCGATCGAGGGCAACGACGACGTGATCGGGATCGCCGTGCTGTCCTCGCTGCGGCCGCGCGACGTCGGTGATGCCGAGGTCCGGGCCGTGCAGACCGTGTGCGCCGACCTCGGCCGGGCGCTCGAGCTGTCCCGGGTCTTCGAGCAGCAGCGCGAGCTCGTGGACCGCCTCCAGGACCTCGACCGGCAGAAGACGGACTTCCTGTCCACCGTCTCGCACGAGCTGCGCACCCCGCTGACCTCCATCGCGGGGTACGTCGAGCTGCTGCGCGAGGGTGACGTCGGCGAGCTGCCGGCGCAGGCGCACCGGGCCCTCGAGGTCGTCGACCGCAACGCGGCGCGGCTCGCCGCCCTCATCGAGGACCTGCTGACCCTGTCGCGGATCGAGTCCGGGGCGTTCCGCACCACCGTGACCGACGTCGACCTCGGGGAGGTCGCCGCGTCGGTCGTGGACACGCTGAGACCCCAGGCCGGCGCCGCGGGGGTCGAGCTGCGCCTGGACCGCCGGGGGAGGACCCGCGTCCGGGGCGACCAGGGGCAGCTCGAGCGGGTCGTCCTCAACCTGGCCGGCAACGCGGTGAAGTTCACGCCCGCCGGCGGCAGGGTCGTCGTCCGGGTCAGCGGCCCGGCCGGCGACGGGACGCAGAGGGCCGACGGCGTGGTGCTGCTCGTCGAGGACACGGGCATCGGCATCCCCGTCGAGGACCAGCAGCACCTGTTCGAGCGGTTCTACCGGGCGGGGAACGCCGTCCAGGGGGCCGTGCCGGGCACCGGGCTGGGGCTGACCATCGTGCGCAGCATCGTGGCGCACCACGGCGGCGCGCTGCAGCTGGCGTCCGCCGCCGGGGAGGGCACGACGGTGCGCGTGCGGATGCCCGCGGCCGGTGGGGAACAGCAGCGCGACGGGTGACGTTTCGACTGCGTCGCCCGGTCTCTGGCAGACTGGTCGGCTGGTTCCGGTTCACGTGCCCGCACCCGCGGCCCGCACGACCCGGCGACCCGACACCCCGAGGAGCCCAGCGTGAAGCGCGACATCCACCCGACGTACGTGGAGACCCAGGTGACCTGCACCTGCGGCGCCACGTTCACGACCCGCAGCACCGCGTCGTCCGGCGAGATCCACGCCGACGTCTGCAGCGCCTGCCACCCGTTCTACACGGGCAAGCAGAAGATCCTGGACACCGGCGGCCGCGTCGCCCGCTTCCAGAAGCGCTACGGCAGGACTCCCTCCACGTAGCCTCCGCGTCGGCGCCGGTCGCCCGCCCACGGCGGGTGCCGGCGCCGACGTGCGTCACGGGTCGGCCGACGCCGTCCCCCGAGCGTGCCAGGAGGTCAGGTGTTCGAGGCGGTCGAGGCGCTGCGGCGCGAGCACGCCGAGCTGGAGGTCCGGCTCGCCGACCCCGGGCTGCACGCCGACCCGGCGCAGGCCCGCCGGGTCGGACGCCGCTACGCCGAGCTCGGCCCGGTCGTCGCCGCCCACGACGCGTGGCGCGGTGCGGCGGACGACGTGGAGGCGGCGCGCCAGCTCGCCGCGGAGGACGCCTCCTTCGCGACGGAGCTGCCCGCGCTCGAGGCGGCCCGTGACGACGCGGCCGAGCGGCTGCGCCTGCTGCTGGTGCCGCGCGACCCCGACGACGGTCGCGACGTCATCCTCGAGGTCAAGGCCGGCGAGGGCGGTGAGGAGTCGGCCCTCTTCGCCGGCGACCTGCTGCGCATGTACCTGCGGTACGCCGAGCGCGCCGGGTGGCGCACCGAGCTCCTCGACGCCACCGAGTCCGACCTCGGCGGCTACAAGGACGTCTCCGTCGCGGTCAAGCGCCGCGGCGGCGGGGACCCCCTGGACGGCGTCTGGGCGCGGCTGAAGTTCGAGGGCGGCGTCCACCGGGTGCAGCGGGTGCCCGTCACCGAGTCGCAGGGGCGCATCCACACCTCCGCAGCGGGGGTGCTCGTGATGCCGGAGCCGGAGGACGCGGAGGAGGTGCAGGTCGACCCGAACGACCTGCGGGTCGACGTGTACCGCTCGTCCGGTCCGGGCGGGCAGAGCGTCAACACCACCGACTCCGCGGTGCGGATCACGCACCTGCCCACCGGGATCGTCGTGTCCTGCCAGAACGAGAAGTCCCAGCTCCAGAACCGCGAGCAGGCACTGCGGATCCTGCGGGCCCGGCTGCTGGCGGCGCAGGCCGAGGCGGCCGCAGCCGAGGCCGCGGACGCGCGCCGCTCCCAGGTGCGCACCGTCGACCGCTCCGAGCGGATCCGGACGTACAACTTCCCGGAGAACCGCATCAGCGACCACCGCACCGGCTACAAGGCGTACAACCTCGACCAGGTGCTCGACGGCGACCTGGACGCCGTGCTCCGGTCCTGCCAGGACGCCGACCAGGAGGCGCGGCTGCGTGCGGCCGAGGGCGGCGCGACGTCGTGAGCGCCACCTCGTGAGCGAGGACGCCGGCCGGTCGGCACCCCCCGGACTGGCAGCGGCCCTGCGGGCCGCGGAACGCGAGCTGGCCGCGGCCGGGGTCGCCACCCCGCGGTCGGACGCCGAGGTCCTCGCCGCGCACCTGCTCGGCTGCACCCGCGGGCAGGTGGCCACCGCCGCGCTGCGCGGGGACCCCGCCCCCACGGGCCTGGACGACCTCGTGGCCGAGCGCGCCCGCCGGGTCCCGCTGCAGCACCTCACCGGCACCGCGGCGTTCCGGCACGTCGAGCTGGCCGTCGGGCCGGGGGTCTTCGTGCCGCGGCCGGAGACCGAGCTGGTCGCCGGAGCCGCGGTCGAGGCCGCCCGGGCGGTGCGGTCCGCCGGACGCCGCCCGGTCGTCGTCGACCTGTGCACCGGGTCGGGGGCCATCGCGGCCGCCGTCGCCGACGAGGTGCCGCAGGCGCAGGTGCACGCCGTCGAGCTCGACCCGCTGGCGCACGCGTGGGCCGTCCGCAACCTGGCCGGCCGCGGGGTCGACCTGCGGCTCGGCGACGCCGCCGAGTCGTTCGCCGACCTCGACGGCTGGGTGGACGTCGTCGTCAGCAACCCGCCGTACATCCCGGCGGGGATGGTGCCCCGCGACCCGGAGGTCCGCGACCACGACCCGGACGTCGCGCTGTACGGGGGCAGCGCGGACGGGCTGGCCGTGCCGCGACGGGTGGTCACCGCCGCCGCCCGGTTGCTGCGACCCGGGGGCGTCGTGGTCGTCGAGCATGCCGACACCCAGCAGCCGCGCCTGCTCGCCGACCTCGTCGCACCGACCTGGCTGGACGCCACGGGCCACGCCGACCTGGCCGGCCGGCCGCGCTTCGTCACGGCCGTGCGCGGCGGACCCGGGGGCGGTCACGTCGTCGAGACGGCCGCCGCAGTGGGAGACTCGGCGCCGTGAGCCGCCTGTACGACACCTCGGACGACGAGGGCCGCGAGGAGGGCGTGCGCCACGCGACGGACGCCGTCCGGCGCGGGGAGCTCGTCGTCCTGCCCACCGACACCGTGTACGGCATCGGCGCCGACGCCTTCTCCCCGGAGGCCGTCGCCGACCTGCTGGCCGCCAAGGGCCGGGGACGGCAGATGCCGCCCCCGGTCCTCGTGCCCGACCGGCGCACCCTCGACGGGCTCGCGACCGACGTCAGCGACGAGGTGCGGGCCCTGGTGGAGCGCTTCTGGCCCGGTGGGCTGACGGTCATCTGCTGGGCGCAGCCGTCGCTCGCGTGGGACCTCGGGGACACCGAGGGCACGGTCGCGCTGCGCGTGCCGGACCACCCCGTGGCCCTGGAGGTGCTGCGCGCCACCGGGCCGCTCGCCGTCAGCAGCGCCAACCTCACCGGCCAGCCCGCGGCGCAGACCGCCGCCGCGGCCATGGCGCAGCTCGGCGACTCCGTCGCCGCCTACCTCGAGGCGGGGCAGGCACCCGGCGGCCGGCCCTCCACGATCGTCGACGCCACCGGCGCGGTGCCCCGGCTGGCACGGATCGGGGCCGTCGCGCTGAGCGAGCTGCGCGAGGTGGTGCCCGGGCTGCTCGACCTGCACGGCCGCCCGCCCGCGGCGCAGGAGGAGCCCGTGGGGGAGCGGGGGTACGCCCCCGGGGAGCAGGAGCCCGCGGCGGGGGAGCAGGGCGGCGACGCGTGAGGAGCTACCTGCTCGTCATGCTCGTGGCAGCCGCCGTGACGTACCTCATGACGCCGGTGGCGCGGCGGGTCGCGGAACGGTTCAGGGCGATGACGCCGGTGCGGGACCGCGACGTCCACTCGGTCCCGACCCCGCGACTCGGTGGACTGGCGATGCTGCTCGGCCTGTCGGCGTCCTTCGCGGTGGCCACCCAGGTGCCGTTCCTCGCCCCCATCTTCACGACGTCCTCCGGCGCCTGGGCGGTGCTCGCGGCCGGTGCGCTGGTGTGCCTCATCGGCGCCGTGGACGACGTCTGGGGGCTCGACCCGCTGACCCGGCTGGCGGGTCAGGTGCTCGCCGGTGGCCTGCTGGCCTGGCAGGGCGTCCAGCTCGTCACCCTGCCCGTGCTGGGCGTCACGGTCGGCTCCGGCGGGATGTTCCTCGTCCTGACGGTGCTGGTCGTCGTGGTGACCATCAACGCGGTCAACTTCATCGACGGTCTGGACGGGCTCGCCGCGGGGGTGATGGCGATCGCCGGCGGCGCGTTCTTCTTCTACACGTACACGCTGACGCGGGCCACCTCGGTGAGCGACTACACCAGCCTGGCCGCGATCGTGGCCGCCGCGCTCGTCGGCTGCTGCCTCGGCTTCCTGCCGCACAACAGCAACCCCGCGCGGATCTTCATGGGGGACTCCGGCGCGTACCTCATCGGCCTGCTGCTCGCCGCCTCCGCGATCTCCGTCACCGGGCAGGTGGACCCGACGGTGGTCTCCGACTCGCGACTCGTCCCGGCGTTCGTCCCCCTGCTGCTGCCGATCGCGGTCCTCATCATCCCGCTGGTGGACCTCCTGCTGGCGGTGCTGCGCCGGCTGGTGGCGGGGCGCTCGCCGTTCGCCCCCGACCGCAAGCACCTGCACCACCGGCTGCTCGACCTCGGCCACACGCAGACCCGCGCGGTGCTGATCATGTACCTGTGGACGGCGGTGATCGCGTTCGGCTCGATCTCGCTGGCGTTCGTCCCCTGGGGCACGGCCCTCGCCGTCGGCGCGGTGGTCGTGGTCGCCAGCCTGGCGCTGACCATGGGGCCGCTGCGCTCAGGTCTTCCCGGAGCTCGGCGAGGGAGGGTCGGGCCGCGCTTGTGATAGCATTCACAAGCGCCCGGACCCCCTCGTGGGCACGGCGCAGCGCCCGTCCCGCGGGCGCACGATGACCTCCCGAGCCGGACGGGTCCCCCCGCCGCCCCGACCAGGAAGGCCACCGATGAGCCCCCTCCAGGACGACGCCCTTGCCGTCCTCGTGCGCCGGGCGCTGGCGCCCCTGGCGGGCTCGGGACTCGTGGTCAGCGCCGCCGCCCTGCTGGCCGGTGTGCCGGCCGCGCTCGGTGCCCTCGTCGGGACGGGCCTGGTCAGTGCCTTCTTCGCCAGCACGCTCCTGCTCATGCGGGTGACCGCCGCGATGGACCCCCGCCTGACCCTCGGCGTGGCGCTCCTGGCCTACTGGGTGAAGGCGTGCGTCCTGGGCGGGGTGCTCCTGCTCTCACCGGTGCTGACCTGGTTCGACCCGCTGTGGTTCGGCGGGGTCGTCGTCGCCGGGACGCTGGCCTGGATGGCGCTGCACGTGCGCGCGCTCGCCGGGGTCCGGATCCTCGCGTTCCAGCCCGCCGACGGCACGCAGGGGAGGGCGTCATGACCGCCTCTGACGGCTGCTACCGTTTGGGCCGCCATGGGCGGACACGGTGCGAGCGACCCGGAGAAGCGGGACCCGCTCCCCGAGGCCTCCGGGTGGAACGTCCTCGCCACCCTGATCTCCGGGATCATCCTCGGGGTCGGGCTCGGTTGGCTGCTCAACCGGTGGGTGGGGTCGGACCTGATGTACCTCGTCGGCCTGCTGGCCGGCACCGCACTGGCCGTCTACTCGGTCTGGGTCCGGTACGTGCGGCGTTGACCGCACCGCCGACCGGTCGTTCGTTGCAGACCAGCACCTGTGACAAGGAGATGATGTGAGGCTGCGCCCGCTCGCCGCCGAGGGTGAGGGCTTCGCGCCCCCGGCACCCTCGGACTTCTGGCAGCCCCTCATCGGGGACGGCGCCTTCGCCGTCACCCGGTCGATGATCGTCATGGCGCTGTCGGTGGTGATCATCGCCGTCACGCTGCTCGCGGTCTCCAAGCGCATGCAGGTGGTCCCGAGCAAGGGGCAGTTCCTCGCCGAAGGCGCCTACGGCCTCGTCCGCAACTCCATCGGCCGGGACATGATCGGCCAGAAGGAGTTCCGGCCCTTCATCCCGCTGCTGTTCACGCAGTTCGTGCTGATCTTCGTGAACAACGTCTTCGGCATCCTGCCCCCGATCCAGTTCCCCACCTTCAGCCGGATCGGCTTCGCTGTCGCGATCACGCTGGTCGTGTTCGCCCTCTACCACTACCTGGGCATGCGGCGGCACGGCGTCGGCGGGTACTTCAAGCGGATGGTCCCCCCGGGACTGCCCTTTTACGTGGTGCCGCTGCTGTTCGTACTCGAGCTGGTCACCTACTTCATCTCCCGGCCGCTCACGCTCGCGCTGCGACTCTTCGCGAACATGTTCGCCGGCCACATGCTGCTGCTGGTGTTCATCCTCGGCGGCGAGTACATGCTGCTGCACGGCTCGAACCTCTTCGTCAACGTCGCGAGCATCGGCGCCTTCGCCATGGGCATCGTCATGACGTTCTTCGAGCTCCTGGTGCAGTTCCTCCAGGCCTACGTCTTCGTCCTGCTGACCGCGTTCTACATCGCGGACTCGCTGGCCGAGGAGCACTGACCCCCCGACCGCACCACCGAGTACGACCCTGCACCACCCGACCGACGCACCGACCGGTGCGCCGACCGAGAGGAATGAGAAGGAACAATGGACGGCAACCTCAACGTCATCGGCTACGGCCTCGCTGCCATCGGCCCGGCCATCGCCGTCGGCCTGATCTTCGCCGCCTACATCAGCGGCGTGGCGCGTCAGCCCGAGTCCCGCGGCATGCTGCAGCCGATCGCCATCCTGGGCTTCGCGCTCGCCGAGGCGCTCGCCCTGTTCGGCCTGGTGCTCGCGTTCATCCTCTGATCGTCCGGACCGCTCAACCGTAGGAGCGTGCTGTGCCCAACGCACTGACCACGACGCTCGTCGCCGCGGAGGGAGACGGGTTCTGGGCGAACGCCTACCCGATCATCCCCCACCCGGGCGAGCTCATCGTCGGCCTCATCGCCTTCGGCATCCTCTACTGGGTCGTCGCCAAGTACGTCGTCCCGCGCTTCGAGGAGACCTTCGCCGAGCGCACCGCCGCGATCGAGGGCGGAATGCAGCAGGCGGAGAAGGCCCAGGCCGAGGCCGAGGCCGCGCTGAAGGAGTACCAGGCGCAGCTCGCGGAGGCCCGTGCCGAGGGCGCGCGCATCCGTGAGGAGGCCCGGGCCGAGGGCGCGGCCATCCTGGCGGAGATGCGGGAGCGGGCGCAGTCCGACGCCAACCGCATCACCGAGGGCGCGCACAAGCAGATCGAGGCCGAGCGCCACCAGGCGGTCGTCCAGCTGCGCAGCGAGGTCGGCCGGCTGGCGACCGAGCTGGCGTCCCGGATCGTCGGTGAGTCGCTCGCCGACGAGGCGCGCCAGTCGCGCGTCGTCGAGCGGTTCCTCACCGAGCTCGAGCAGGCGGACGCCGACGAGGTGCGGACGGCGACCGCGCCGGGGCAGGGGTCCTGATGCGGGGGAGCAGCCGGGCGTCCCTGGCAGCGGCGACCGAGAGGGTCGAGCCGCTGCTCAGCGGGCCCGACGCCGCCCGCCTGGGCGAGGAGCTGTTCGCCGTCGCCCGGCTGCTCGACTCGTCCGCGCAGCTGCGTCGGGCGCTGTCCGACCCCGCACGTGACGGGCAGGGCAAGGCCGACCTCGTCGGTCGCCTGCTCGGCACCCAGGTCGCCGGGGTCACGCTGGACGTCGTCCAGGGCATGGTCCGGGACCGCTGGTCCTCGGCCGCGGACCTCTCCGACGCCCTCGAGCACCTCGGCGTCCTCGCCGTGGTCGCGGACGCCGAGCAGACCGGCCGGCTCGACACCGTCGAGGACGAGCTGTTCCGGTTCGGCCGGGTCGTCGACGGCGACGCGGACCTGCGCCGGGCACTGGACGACCGGTCGGTGCAGGCGCAGGCCAAGCGCCAGGTCGTCGAGCGCCTGCTCGCCGGTCGCGCCGCGCCCCAGACGCTCACCCTGGTGCAGCAGGCCGTCACCGCCCCCCGCGGTCGCCGGCTCGAGGCCGTCCTCGAGGAGTACAGCCAGATCGCGGCGGACCGTCGCGGCCGGCTGGTCGCCAGGGTCACCGCGGCGGTGCCCCTGACCGAGGCCCAGCGCCTGCGCCTGGCCGGTGCGCTCACGCGCATCTACGGCCGCCCCATGCACGTCGACGTGGACCTCGACACCGAGGTCATCGGCGGCCTGCGCATCCAGGTCGGTGACGAGGTCATCGACGCCACCGTGCTGACCCGTCTGGACGACGCACGACGCCGGCTCGCCGGCTGACCACCCACCGACACGCACAGCAGTTCGAGACTCAGGAGAGCACGCAGATGGCGGAGCTGACGATCCGACCCGAGGAGATCCGGGACGCACTGGACTCCTTCGTTCAGTCCTACGACCCGGCCAAGGCCTCGCGCGAGGAGGTCGGGCGTGTCATCGAGGCGATGGACGGCATCGCCCAGGTCGAGGGTCTGCCCGGCTGCATGGCCAACGAGCTGCTGCAGTTCGAGGACGGCACCCTCGGCCTCGCCCTCAACCTCGACGTCCGCCACATCGGCTGCGTCGTCCTCGGTGAGTTCAGCGGGATCGAGGAGGGCCAGGAGGTCCGCCGGACGGGCGAGGTCCTGTCCGTTCCCGTGGGCGACGACTACCTCGGCCGCGTGGTCGACCCGCTCGGCAACCCGATCGACGGTCTCGGTGAGATCGCGGCGGAGGGGCGGCGTGCCCTCGAGCTGCAGGCCGCCGGCGTGATGGAGCGCAAGTCCGTCCACGAGCCGCTCCAGACCGGCATCAAGGCGATCGACTCGATGACGCCGATCGGCCGCGGTCAGCGCCAGCTGATCATCGGCGACCGCCAGACCGGCAAGACCGCCGTGGCGATCGACACGATCATCAACCAGAAGGAGTTCTGGGAGACCGGCGACCCGAGCAAGCAGGTCCGCTGCATCTACGTCGCGATCGGCCAGAAGGGCTCCACCATCGCCTCCGTGCGCGGTGCCCTCGAGGAGGCCGGCGCGATGGAGTACACCACCATCGTCGCGGCCCCCGCGTCCGACCCGGCCGGGTTCAAGTACCTCGCGCCGTACACCGGTTCGGCCATCGGCCAGCACTGGATGTACCAGGGCAAGCACGTCCTCATCGTCTTCGACGACCTGAGCAAGCAGGCCGAGGCCTACCGCGCCGTGTCGCTGCTGCTGCGCCGCCCGCCGGGCCGTGAGGCCTACCCCGGCGACGTCTTCTACCTGCACTCGCGGCTGCTGGAGCGCTGCGCCAAGCTCTCCGACGAGCTGGGCGCGGGCTCGATGACCGGGCTCCCCCTCATCGAGACGAAGGCCAACGACGTGTCGGCCTACATCCCGACGAACGTCATCTCCATCACCGACGGCCAGATCTTCCTGGAGTCGGACCTGTTCAACGCCAACCAGCGCCCAGCCGTCAACGTCGGCGTCTCCGTCTCCCGCGTCGGTGGCGCCGCCCAGACGAAGGCGATGAAGTCGGTCTCCGGCTCGCTGCGCGTCGACCTGGCCCAGTACCGCGCCCTGGAGGCCTTCGCGCTGTTCGCCTCCGACCTCGACGCGGCGTCCCGCCAGCAGCTCGCGCGCGGTCAGCGGCTGATGGAGCTGCTCAAGCAGGGTCAGTACTCCCCGTTCCCGATGGAGGAGCAGGTCGTCTCCATCTGGCTGGGCACCAGCGGCCAGCTGGACGACGTCCCGGTCGGCGACGTGCGCCGGTTCGAGTCCGAGCTGCTCGACCACCTGCGCCGCTCGAACTCCGTGCTCCCGACGATCAAGGAGACCGGCAAGTTCGACGACGACACCGAGTCGTCGCTGAAGGCCGAGGTCGAGAAGTTCAAGCAGGGCTTCCAGACCGGCGAGGGCGACTCGCTCGTCGAGGCCGGGCACGAGGAGTCCGAGGCGCTCGAGGACGAGGCGGTCGAGCAGGAGCAGATCGTCCGCCAGAAGCGCAGCTGACCACCACCGGCACGAGGACCAGAAGGAGGGGAGCATGGGAGCCAAGCAGCGGGTCTACCGCAACCGCATCAGCTCGACGACGTCGCTGAAGAAGATCTTCAGCGCCATGGAGCTGATCGCGACCTCGCGGATCGCCAAGGCCCGTTCGCAGGTCGAGGCGTCCTCGCCCTACGCGCGGGCGATCACCCGGGCCGTCTCGGCCGTGGCGACCTTCTCCGACATCGACCACCCCCTGACGACGGAGAAGGAGCAGGTCAAGCGCGCCGCCGTCCTGCTCATCACGAGCGACCGCGGCATGGCGGGCGCCTACTCCGCCAACGTCATCAAGGAGGGCGAGCGGCTCTCGGAGCTGCTGCGCGAGCGCGGGGTGGAGCCGGTGCCGTACCTGGCCGGCCGCAAGGCCATCGCCTTCTACCGCTTCCGCCGTCGCCACGTCGAGCAGGAGTGGAGCGGCTTCAGCGAGGCGCCCACCTACGACCACGCGCGCGAGATCGGTCAGGTGCTCGTCGACGCGTTCGTCAAGGGCTCGCAGGAGGGCGGGGTGGACGAGATCCACGTCGTCTTCACTCGGTTCGTCAACATGGTCACCCAGCGCCCCGAGGTCATCCGGCTGCTCCCGCTGGAGGTCGTCGAGGGCGTCGAGGAGCCTGACGAGGCCGACCTGCTGCCGCTGTACGAGTTCGAGCCGGACGCCGAGCAGGTGCTCGACGCCCTGCTCCCGCGCTACATCGGCAGCCGGATCTTCAACTGCATGCTCCAGGCCAACGCCTCGGAGCAGGCCGCGCGCCAGCGTGCGATGAAGACGGCGTCCGACAACGCCCAGGAGCTCATCCGCACCTACACCCGCCTCGCGAACCAGGCCCGCCAGGCGGAGATCACCCAGGAGATCAGCGAGATCGTCGGCGGCGTCGACGCACTGGCCTCTGCTGGTTCGAACAGCTGACGACGACGAGACCGAGGAAGAACCAGACATGACTGCAACTGCCACCGAGAACGTCGCCACGACCGGCGCCGGTGCCGGCCGCATCTCCCGGGTGATCGGCCCCGTCGTCGACATCGAGTTCCCGGCCGACGCGATGCCGGAGATGTACAACGCGCTGCACATCGACTACGAGCTCACCGGCGAGCAGCGCCGGCTCGTGCTCGAGGTCGCGCAGCACATCGGCGACAACATGGTCCGCGCGATCGCGATGAAGCCGACCGACGGTCTCGTCCGCGGGATGACCGTCGTCGACACCGGCGAGGGCATCAGCGTGCCCGTCGGCGACGTCACCAAGGGGCGCGTGTTCAACGCCACCGGTGACGTGCTCAACGCCGAGGAGGGCGAGCGGATCGAGGTCACCGAGCGCTGGCCGATCCACCGCAAGGCCCCGGCGTTCGACCAGCTCGAGTCGAAGACCCAGATGTTCGAGACCGGCATCAAGGTCATCGACCTGCTGACCCCGTACGTCCAGGGCGGCAAGATCGGCCTGTTCGGCGGCGCCGGCGTCGGCAAGACCGTCCTCATCCAGGAGATGATCGCCCGCGTCGCCAAGGACCACGGCGGCGTGTCCGTGTTCGCCGGCGTGGGCGAGCGCACCCGCGAGGGCAACGACCTCATCGCCGAGATGGAGGAGGCCGGCGTCCTCGGGCAGACGGCCCTCGTCTTCGGGCAGATGGACGAGCCGCCGGGCACCCGCCTGCGGGTCGCGCTGTCCGCGCTGACGATGGCGGAGTACTTCCGCGACGTGCAGAAGCAGGACGTCCTGCTGTTCATCGACAACATCTTCCGGTTCACCCAGGCCGGCTCCGAGGTGTCGACGCTGCTCGGCCGGATGCCGTCGGCCGTCGGCTACCAGCCCAACCTCGCCGACGAGATGGGCGTGCTCCAGGAGCGCATCACCTCGACGCGCGGTCACTCGATCACCTCGATGCAGGCGATCTACGTGCCGGCCGACGACTACACCGACCCGGCTCCCGCGACCACGTTCGCGCACCTGGACGCCACCACCGAGCTCTCGCGCGAGATCGCGTCGCTGGGCATCTACCCGGCCGTCGACCCGCTGACGTCCACGTCGCGGATCCTCGACCCGAGGTACATCGGCCAGGACCACTACGACACGGCCGTGCGGGTCAAGCAGATCCTCCAGCGCAACAAGGAGCTGCAGGACATCATCGCCATCCTGGGCGTCGACGAGCTCTCCGAGGAGGACAAGGTCCTCGTCAACCGGGCCCGCCGCATCCAGCGGTTCCTGTCCCAGAACACCTACGTCGCCAAGCAGTTCACCGGCATCGAGGGCTCCACGGTCCCCGTGTCCGACACCGTCGAGGCGTTCACGAAGATCGCCGACGGCGAGTTCGACCACGTCGCCGAGCAGGCGTTCTTCATGTGCGGTGGGCTCGAGGACGTCGAGCGCAACTGGGACCGGATCCAGAAGGAGACCGGCTCCAAGTGAGCCACCGCCCGGCAGCAGCCGGGCGAGCGCCCGGCACGGGGCCCGGACCACGACGGTCCGGGCCCCGTCCCGTTCCGGTCCGGGCACCGCGTCGGCGGGTCGCGTGGAGGGCGTCCAGGGGGATGGTCGACGTCGTCCGGGACGGCCCTCCCCACGGTCGGTACCGCTCGGGCGGGCCGGTATCCTGAGGCCATCCCGTGCGCCCTCGTCCGTCGACGGCGTGGGGGAGCCGACGACCGCAGCGTGACCCGCGCCCACCTCCGGAGGACACCGTGGCCGAACTTCAGGTAGAGCTCGTGGCGGCCGACCGCCGGGTCTGGTCCGGGGAGGCCTCGCTGGTCGTGGCCCGATCGACCGAGGGCGAGCTGGGCGTCATGCCGGGCCACTCGCCGGTCCTCGCCGTCCTCGTCGAGGGCGAGGTCCGGGTCACCCCCACCAGCGGGTCGCCCGTCACCGCCACCGTGGACGGTGGCTTCCTGTCCGTCGAGCACGACCGCGTCGTCGTCGTGGCGGAGAGCCTGACCGTCGGCGAGCCCGCCAGCGCCTCCCGGGCCTGAGGCACCCCCGGTGGACGACCTGGTGCTGCCCCTGTGGGCGGTCATCGGGCCGGCCGCCGCCCTCGTCCTCGTCGTCCTGTACCTGCTGGTCCGCAGGGTCGCGCTCACCCGGTCGGGCAGCACCTTCGACTGCTCGGTCCGCGCCGGCGACGCCGCCTCCGGCGGGGGCTGGACGACGGGCGTCGCCAGCTACGGGCACGGCGAGCTGCGCTGGTTCCGGCTGTTCTCCCTCCGGCCGGGTCCGGGGTGCACCTGGCGGCGCACCGACGTCAGCGTCCGGGAGTTCCGCGAGCCCGAGCGGGACGAGGTGTTCGCGCTCCTACCCGGCTCGGTGGTCGTCACCTGCGTCGTCGCCGGTGAGGAGCTCCAGCTGGCGATGAGCGGCGACGCCTACACCGGTTTCGCCTCCTGGGTGGAGGCCGCCCCGCCGGGCCAGCACGCGCACGTCACCTGACCGGTCCGGGCAGCCCGGAGGCGGCACCGACGCTCGCCCGGCGCGAGCGCCGGGCGAGCGGGCCAGGACGCTGGGCTCAGGCGCCGTCGCGGCCGCCGCCGGGACGCCACAGCACGTCACCGACGGTGCGGTTGGCGTAGCGGGCCAGCACGAACAGCAGGTCGGACAACCGGTTCAGGTACTGCGCCGTGAGCGCGTTGACGCCCCCGTCGGTCCCCGTCCCGTAGGCCTCGATCGCCGCCCAGACGGACCGCTCGGCCCGACGCACCACGGTGCGGGCCTGGTGCAGGTAGGCCGCCCCCGGCGTCCCCCCGGCCAGCACGAAGGACGTCAGCTTGCCGAGGTCGGCGTTGTAGTGGTCGATCGCCTGCTCGAGCTCGCTGACCCACGCGGCCTGCACCCGCAGCGGCTCGTACTGGTAGCTCTCGGCGAGCGGCATGCACAGGTCCGCGCCGACGTCGAAGAGGTCGTTCTGCACGCGACGCAGCAGCTGGACGACGTCGTCGTCCAGGCCGCCGAGCGTCACGGCGAGCCCCAGCACCGCGCCGGCCTCGTCGGCGTCGGCGTAGGCGCCGAGCCGGGGGTCGCTCTTGCGGGTCCGGGAGAAGTCACCCAGACCCGTCGTCCCGTCGTCCCCGGTGCCGGTGTAGATGCGGTTGAGCCTCACGACCATGCGCCGGAGCCTAGTGCCCGCTACGTCCCGGCCGGCCGGCCGCCCGGGTCGCCCGCCCGCAGCACCGTCAGCGCCGTGGCCCGGTCGCGCTCGAACACCAGGACGCGCGGCCCGTCGCTGGTGGGCGCCAGCGTCGCTCGCAGGCCGGCGTCGCGCAGCCGCGCCGCGAGCACCTCGGCCTCGATGAACGTGCCGGGCTCGGCGACGCTGACGAGCAGCCCGTACTCGTCCGGCCGGCCGGCCCTCGGCGGCCGGGAGACCACCGAGCGACCGCGGGAGAACGTCCACCGCAGCAGCAGCACGAGCACCGCCAGCGTGCCGACCACCACGAGGAAGGTCAGGTAGTGCCGCTCGTCGCCCACCGGACCTCCCGCCGGACGGCGCCCGCGGGCCGGGCGCGTCCGCGTCCACCGTCGCACGCGGGGACCCGCCGGGGCACCCCGGAGGCGCCACTAGGCTGCGTCCGCACCGTGAGACGGTGCGGACCCGGGGTCGCCCGGGGCGCGCACAGGACGTGAGGAGCAGTCGATGACATCGCCGCAGGGGACCGTCGCCGTGGTCGGAGCCGGACTGATGGGGTCGGGCATCGCCCAGGTGGCCGCCCAGGCCGGGTGGCGGGTGGTGCTGCGGGACGTCTCCGACGAGGCCACCGCGCGCGGGCTGGCCGGCATCGAGAAGTCGCTGGACCGGTTCGTGGCGAAGGAGTCGCTCACCTCGGGTGAAGCCGAGGCCGCCCTCGGCCGGATCAGCACGACCACCGACCTGGACGCCGCGGCGGACGCCGACGTCGTCGTCGAGGCGGTCTTCGAGAACCTCGAGGTCAAGACCGAGCTGTTCGCGGCGCTGGACCGCATCTGCCGCGACGGCGCCGTGCTGGCGACGAACACCAGCGCCATCCCCATCACCCGGATCGCGGCCGCCACGCAGCGGCCGGAGGCGGTCGTCGGCACGCACTTCTTCTCGCCGGTGCCGATGATGCGGCTCTGCGAGCTCGTCCGCGGGCACAAGACCTCCGACGACACGCTCGCCCGGGCCCGGGACTTCGCCGAGGGCGTGGGCAAGACCTGCATCGTCGTCAACCGCGACGTGGCCGGCTTCGTCACCACCCGCCTGATCGCGGCGCTGGTCGTCGAGGCGGTCAAGCTGTACGAGTCCGGCGTCGCCACCGCCGAGGACATCGACGTCGCGTGCAAGCTGGGCTTCGGGCACGCGATGGGCCCGCTGGCGACCACCGACCTGACCGGCGTGGACATCCTGCGCAACGCCGCCGAGAACATCTGGACCGAGACCCGCGACCCGAAGTTCGCGCCCCCGGAGACGCTGGCCCGCATGGTCACGGCGGGTGACCTCGGGCGCAAGAGCGGCCGCGGCTTCTACGAGTACTGACGGGAAGACGGCTCCCGAACCCGGTCCCCGGGACGAACCTGCGCGGTCGACGGCGGGTGACCACCCTCACCCGCCGTCGACCTGTCAGGAGCCGGTGACCCGTGGGTAACCTCCGAGCACCTGACCTTGGGAGGAACCGTGGGCGAGCAGGCGGGGCGCGTGGAGCGTGACCGACCGTGGGTGATGCGGACGTACGCCGGCCACTCCAGCGCGGCCGAGTCGAACGCGCTGTACCGGCGGAACCTGGCCAAGGGCCAGACCGGGCTGTCGGTCGCGTTCGACCTGCCCACGCAGACCGGGTACGACCCGGACCACGTCCTCGCCCGCGGTGAGGTCGGCAAGGTCGGCGTCCCGATCTCGCACGTCGGGGACATGCGCCAGCTGTTCGCCGACATCCCCCTCGGCGAGATGAACACGTCGATGACGATCAACGCGACGGCGATGTGGCTGCTCGCCCTCTACGAGGTCGTCGCCGAGGAGCAGGGCGCCGACCCGGCCGCGCTGGCGGGCACCACCCAGAACGACATCATCAAGGAGTACCTGTCCCGCGGGACGTACGCCTTCCCGCCGGGGCCGAGCCTGCGGCTGATCACCGACATGGTCGCGTACACGGTGTCCACGATCCCCAAGTGGAACCCGATCAACATCTGCAGCTACCACCTGCAGGAGGCGGGGGCGACGCCCGTCCAGGAGGTCGCCTTCGCGATGTCCACGGCGGTGGCGGTCCTGGACGCCGTGCGCGACTCGGGGCAGGTCCCGCCGGAGCGGTTCGGTGACGTCGTCGCCCGCATCTCGTTCTTCGTCAACGCCGGCGTGCGGTTCGTCGAGGAGATGTGCAAGATGCGCGCCTTCGTCGAGCTGTGGGACGACCTGACCCGCGAGCGCTACGGCGTGCAGGACCCCAGGCAGCGGCGGTTCCGCTACGGCGTCCAGGTCAACAGCCTCGGTCTGACCGAGGCCCAGCCGGAGAACAACGTCCAGCGGATCGTGCTGGAGATGCTGGCGGTCACGCTGTCGAAGAAGGCCCGTGCCCGGGCCGTGCAGCTGCCCGCCTGGAACGAGGCGCTGGGTCTGCCCCGGCCGTGGGACCAGCAGTGGAGCCTGCGGATCCAGCAGGTGCTCGCCTACGAGTCGGACCTGCTCGAGCACGAGGACCTCTTCGACGGCAGCGCGGTGGTCGAGGCGAAGGTCGCCGAGATCGTGACCGGCGCGCGCGAGGAGATGCAGCGGATCGCCGACCTGGGCGGCGCCGTCGCGGCCGTCGAGAGCGGCTACATGAAGCAGGCGCTGGTGGCCTCGCACGCGCTGCGCCGGCAGCGGATCGAGTCCGGTGAGGACGTCGTCGTCGGGGTGAACCGGTTCACGACGACCGAGCCCAACCCGCTGACCGCCGACCTGGGCACCGCCATCCAGACGGTCGACCCGACGGTCGAGCACCGCGCCGCCGCGGCGGTCCGCGCCTGGCGCGAGGAGCGCGACGCCGACCCGGAGGGCCGTGAGCGCGCCGCGAAGGCGCTGCAGCGGCTGGCCGAGGCCGCGGCGGGCACCGAGAACCTCGTCCCCGCGACGCTGGAGTGCGCGCGCGCCGGGATCACCACGGGGGAGTGGGCCCAGGCGCTGAGGGACGTCTTCGGCGAGTACCGGGCCCCCACCGGCGTCAGCGGCTCGTCGTCGGGGTCGGCCGCGACCGGGGAGGCCGCCGAGGAGCTCGCCCGGGTCCGCGAGGCGGTGCGCGCCACCGGTGACGAGCTGGGCTCGAGGCTGCGGCTCCTCGTCGGCAAGCCAGGGCTGGACGGGCACAGCAACGGGGCGGAGCAGGTCGCCGTCCGGGCCAGGGACGCCGGGTTCGAGGTCGTGTACCAGGGCATCCGGCTCACCCCCGCCCAGATCGTGGCCGCGGCGGTCGACGAGGACGTGCACTGCGTGGGGCTGTCGGTGCTGTCCGGCTCCCACATGGACCTCGTGCCCGAGGTGCTCGCGGGCCTGCGCGACGCCGGGGCGTCGGACGTGCCCGTCGTCGTCGGCGGGATCATCCCCGACGCCGACGCGCGCGCGCTGCGCGAGCAGGGCGTGGCCGCGGTCTTCACCCCCAAGGACTTCGGGTTGACCGAGATCATGGGCCGCATCGTCGAGGAGATCCGCGCGGCGCACGGGCTCGCGGCCGGCTGAACCCCGGACGGGCCGCCCCGGCGCGCGGTCCGCGCCGGACGGCTACGCGGTCGCGTCCAGCTCGAACGCGGCGGACAGCCGCCGGACCACCTCGACGAGCCGGTCCCGGGAGGTCGCCAGGTTGACCCGCACGTGGCCCTCCCCGCCGGAGCCGAACGTCGACCCCTCGTTGACCATGACCCGTCCGCGGCGGCGGGCGAGGTGCGCGGGCTGCACGGGGGCGTACGCGCGGACGTCGAGCCACGCGAGGTACGTCGCCTCCAGCGGCCGCACACGCGCGCGGGGCAGCAGGGCCGCGACCTGCTCGGACCACAGCAGCCGCTGGGCGTCCAGCCGCTCGACGAGCGCGGCCAGCCAGGTGTCGCCGGCGTTCCAGGCGACCTCGGTGGCCACGACCCCCAGCGGGGAGAGCCCGTGGTTGGCCACGAGCGGCGCGTCCGCCAGGGCCCGCGCGGAGGTGGCGTCGCCGGCCACGACCTGCGCGCACTTCAGCCCGGGCACGTTGAACGCCTTGCTCGCCGACAGGACCGTGACCGCGTGCTCCGCGGTCCCCTCGAGCGACAGGTACGGCACGTGCCGGGCCCCGGGCAGCACCAGCGGAGCGTGGATCTCGTCGCTGACCACCCGGGCGCCGTACCGGACGACGACGTCGCGCAGGCCCTCGAGCTCGGCCCGGGTGAACACGCGTCCCCACGGGTTGTGCGGCTGGCACAGCAGCACGGTGCGCGCCCCCGCCCGCAGGGCGTCCTCGATCCGCCCCAGGTCGAGCGCCGCGGTGCCGGCGTCGGGGTCGAGGGGCACCTGCACCAGCTCCCGGCCGGTCACGGGCACGACCTCGAGGAACGGCGGGTAGGCGGGCGTCGGGACGACGACGGGTGCGGGTTCGCACAGCGTCTCCAGCACCAGCCGGACGCCGGCCATGACGTCGCCGGTGGCCAGGGTGAGCGCGGGGTCCAGGTGCCAGCCCCAGTGCCGCTCGGCGAAGCCGGCGAGGGCGTGCGGCAGGGCGGTCCACCGGTCGGGGGGCGGGTAGCCGGTGACGCCGTCCCGCACGGCGCGCTGGAGCGCCTGCTCGACCTCCGGGCACAGCGCGTAGTCGGTCTCCGCCACCCAGGCGGGCAGGACGTGGGCCTCGACGACGTCCCACTTGACGCACCGGCGTGCCCGCAGCTCGTGCTCGGGCAGGTCGACGATCACCCTGCGCATCCTGCCCGCCCGCGCCCGAGCGCGCAGGACGGCGCGACGGTCAGCCGGCGGGCCGCGTCGCGACCAGCCGCGAGTCGGCCAGCGCGGCCGTCCGGTGCACGGTGGCGGCGAGGTAGTCCTCGTCCTGCAGCATCCCCAGGAAGGCGCCGACCGAGGGGTACCGCACGAGCAGCACCTCGTCCCACTCCTCGCCGTCCGGTGCGATCACGGCACCCTCGGCGGCCCCGGCGTACAGGACGTTGCCACCGAGCGCGGCGACGCAGGCCCCCGCCACCCGCGCGTAGCGCGCGTACGCCTCCCGCCCCGAGCAGGCCGGGTGCGGCGAGCCGGCCGGGTACGCGGCCTCGTGCCGGAAGCGCAGCAGGTTGAGCATGACGAGCGGGGAGCGCGCGTCGAACCGGCCGGCCAGGGCCTGCAGCACCTCGGGTCGTGGGTGGACGCTGCCCATCGTGATCCTCCGCTCCGTCGGACCGCGGGACGCGGCCGTGGCGAGAGACCATACCGAGCGGTCGGTCAGTGGGGTGCCGTCGCACGGGACGTCCACCGGCGCGTGCGCGCGGCGCCCGGTGAGGCGACCGACGTACGCTCGGGCCGTGAGCGACCTGCACTGCCCGGCCACGGTCCTGGTCGTCGACGCGGGCGCGCTGGGCGAACCCGCCGAGCGCGACCGGGTGGTGGCCGCGCTGGCGGGTCGGCGCGTCGCCGCGGCCTACGTCCGGACGGCGCCCGGATCCGGCGACGAGCTCGCAGCGGCGCTGGCGTCCGCCCTCGGCTGCCCGGCGCCGATGCGCTGCCCGGACGGGGACGATCCCGTCGGAGCGCTCGCCGACCTGCACCGCGGGGAGAGCGTCGTCCTCGTCGCCGGAGCGACCCGGCAGCCGGTGGAGGCCGCCGGGCGGGGCGCGGTGGTCGTGGCGGCGGTCGTGGACGGCGACGGCCGCCTGGTCCACCCGCTGCTGGAGCGCCTGACCGACGGGTGCGGCCCGACTGGGTAGTGTCCGATGACCGGGACGCGACGACAGCGTCCTGGCCTCGAGGGGACCGCGAGGGGAGGACGCGCAGTGGTGGACGCCGGGCCGGACCCGCGGGAGGCGGCCGACTCCGTCGTGCCCGCGCCGCAGCGGCCGGGGGACGCGATGGACCGGTCCCAGCGCTGGGGTGCCCTGCTGGACGTCCTGGGCCGCACCGGCCGGCTCTCTGTCGCGTCGGCGGCCGAGCAGCTGGGCGTCTCCGAGGCGACCGTCCGCCGGGACTTCGCCGCCCTCGCCGAGCAGCAGCTCGTCACGCGCACGCACGGCGGCGTGGTGGCCGCGCAGGTCGCCTACGACCTGCCCGCCCAGTACCGAGGCGGCTCGCCGTCGGACGCGCGCGAGCGGATCGCGGCGGCGGCGTGCGACCTGCTCGAGGGCGGCACGGTCGTGGGCTTCAACGGCGGGACGACGACCTCGGCCGTCGCCCGCCGCCTCGCGGCCCGCACGGACCTGACGGGGACGGCCGAGCGTCCCGGCCTGACGGTCGTGACGAACGCCCTGAACATCGCGGGCGAGATGGTCCTGCGACCGCACATCCGCACCGTGACCCTCGGTGGGGTGGCCCGACCGCACTCCTACGAGCTCGTGGGGCCGCTCGCGGCGATGGTGCTGGACCAGCTGTGGATCGACGTCCTGGTCCTGGGCGCCGACGGGTTCGACCTGGCCTCTGGTCCCTCGACGCACCACGACAGCGAGGCCGGCGTGAACGCCCACCTCGTGCGGCGCAGCGACCGGGTCGTGCTCGTCGTCGGGTCGGAGAAGCTGGGGGTGCGGACCTTCGCGCGGATCTGCGACACCGACCGGGTGGACGTCCTCGTCACGGACGACGCCGCCGACCCCGAGGTCGTCGCCGGCGTCCGGGGTGCCGGGGTGGAGGTCGTGCTCGCCTAGCCGTGCAGGCGCGCGTCACGCCAGCGCGCGCACCTGCTCGACGACGTCCGCGGCGCAGCCCCAGGACACGGTGACGCCGCAGCCCCCGTGGCCGTAGCAGTGCACGACGGCGCCGTCCGCGCGGTGCTCGGTCGCGACCCGGACGGCGGACCGCGCCGGGCGCAGCCCCACCCGGTGGCGCCGCACCCGCGCCCCGGCCAGGGCCGGGACGGCGGCCACAGCCCGGGCCAGGATCCGCTCGGCCAGCGCCGGGTCGGGGGTCGTCCCCCAGTCGCCGACCTGCGCGCTGCCCCCGACGACGACGTCGTCCCGGCGGGGGACGACGTACATCAGCTCGCCGTCGTCCTCCTGCTGGTCCACCACCCACCGCGTCAGGCCCGGGTTGTCGACCACGACGACCTGGCCGCGGACGGCGTGGACGTCCTGGTCACGCGCCAGCGCGCGCGCCGCGACGCCGCTGGCGTTGACGACCAGCCCGCGCTGGGGCAGCTCGGCGAGCGGCATCCGGGTCAGCGTCCCGCCGGCCGCCTCGAGCCGGGCGGCCAGGTGCGCCAGGTAGCGGGGCGTCTCCACGACGGGCAGCAGCGCAGCCCACCCGCCCTCGTACCCCGGGCAGGGCGCCAGCACGGGCGTCAGCGGCACGACGTCACCGAGGGCGTCGGCCCAGTCCGGCCGCGGTGCCCGCGGCCCGAACTCCTCCCGCAGCAGCACGACCCCCTCGCGCACGAGCACCCCGGCGCCCGGGGCGCCGTCGTTCAGGCGCAGCAGCTCGGTGTGCGTCTCCAGCGCCCAGCGGGTGACCTCGTCGAGCGGCTCGGCGCGGTACGGCATCCACAGCGCGGCGGCGACGGCGGAGGTCGTCTCCGCGGGCAGATCGCGGGCCAGGACGTGCACGTCGTAGCCGGCCTCGGCGAGCCGCACGGCGCAGGACAGGCCGATCACCCCGGCCCCGACGACGACCACCCGCTCGCTCATGGGGTCATCCTGCCGCGGGCGACGCCCGGGTGGACCGCGTCGCCCGCGGTCCACCCGCTCAGCACACCGGGACGTCAGGACAGCCGGGACGTCAGAACAGCCGGGAGTCGGCGTCGTCCACCCCGCGCAGGGCGGCGTAGTCGAGGGTGAGGCAGCGGATCCCCCGGTCGGTGGCCAGCACCCGGGCCTGGGGACGGATCTCCTGCGCCGCGAACACCCCGGTGACGGGGGCCAGCAGCGGGTCGCGGTTGAGCAGCTCGAGGTAGCGGGTCAGCTGCTCGACGCCGTCGATGTCGCCGCGGCGCTTGATCTCGACGGCGACGGTGGCCCCGGCGGGGTCACGGGCCAGGATGTCGACGGGACCGATGGCGGTCGGGTACTCGCGGCGGACCAGGGTGTGGCCGGGCCCGAGCTCGGTGATCTGCTCCGCGAGCAGCTTCTGCAGGTGCGCCTCCACGCCGTCCTTGACCAGGCCCGGGTCGACGCCCAGCTCGTGCCGGCTGTCGTGCAGCACCTCGTGGACGCTGACGACGAGACGGTCGTCCGTCTTGCCGTGCTGCACGGTCCAGACCTCCTGCACGCCCTCGGCGGCCTCGACGTCGCCCGGCTCGGCGACGGTGAGCGCGCACGGGGGGCTCATCCAGTTCAGCGGCTTGTACGACCCGCCGTCGGAGTGCACCAGCACGCTGCCGTCCGCCTTGACCAGCAGCAGCCGGGTGGCGAGCGGGAGGTGGGCGGTCAGCCGCCCGACGTAGTCCACCGAGCAGCGGGCGATGACGAGGCGCACGGGCGGCAGGGTAACCGGCCCGTCCGGTGGCCGGTCCGACGGCTGGGGCGTGAGGTCGAGGGGGTGAGCCAGCACACGGTGACCGCTCCAGCGCCGGTCTGCGAGGATCGCGGACGCCCGACGGTCGGCAGCCGGCCGCGACGAGCAGACGAACCTGGGAGCAGACGATGGCGCGGGAGATCAGCACGGTCGGCGTGGTGGGCCTGGGCACGATGGGGGCCGGCATCGTGGAGGTGCTGGCCCGCAACGGGCTGTCGGTGGTCGCCGTCGAGGCGGACGAGCAGGGGGTGGCGCGCGGCCGCGGCCACGTCGAGCACTCCACCGGCCGCGCCGTCGCCCGCGGCAAGCTGACCGAGGCCGAGCAGACCGAGCTGGTCGGGCGCATCTCCTTCGCCACCGACCTGGCCGCGCTCGCCGACTGCGACCTCGTGGTCGAGGCCGTGCCCGAGCACCTCGACCTCAAGCGCGAGATCTTCGGCAAGCTCGACACCATCGTGCGGCCCGACGCGATCCTGGCGACGAACACCTCCAGCCTGTCGGTCACGGAGATCTCGGTCGCCACGCACAACCCGCGCCGCGTCGTGGGCATGCACTTCTTCAACCCCGCTCCCGTGCTGCGCTTCGTCGAGGTGGTCCGGACCGTCGTCACCGAGGACGACGTCGTGGCCGACGTCGCGGCCCTCGCCGAGCGGCTCGGCAAGCTGCCGGTCGTCGTCGGCGACAAGGCCGGCTTCATCGCCAACGCGCTGCTGTTCGGTTACCTCAACCACGCGGTGTCGATGTTCGAGAGCCGCTACGCCAGCCGCGAGGACATCGACGCCGCCATGCAGCTCGGCTGCGGGCTGCCGATGGGGCCGCTGGCGCTGATGGACCTCATCGGCCTGGACACCGCCTACGAGATCCTCGACACGATGTACAAGCAGGGCCGCGACCGGCTGCACGCGCCGAGCCCGATCCTCAAGCAGATGGTCACGGCGGGTCTGAAGGGCCGCAAGAGCGGCAAGGGGTTCTACACCTACGACGAGCCGGGCTCGTCCACCGTGGTCGCCGACCACCTCACCCCGGCACCGGCCGGCGCGGACGACGGCAGGGCGCGCCGTGAGGTGCGCACGGTCGGCGTCGTCGGCTCGGGGACGATGGCCACCGGCATCGTCGAGGTCTTCGCGAAGGCGGGCTACGACGTCACGTTCGTCGCCCGCGCCCAGGCCAAGGTGGACGCCGTCCAGGCGCGGATCACCAAGAGCCTGGAGAAGGCCGTGCAGCGCGGCAAGCTCACCGAGGACGCACGGGACGCCGCACTCGGCCGGCTGACGGGCACCACCGACCTGGAGGACCTGCGCGACGTCGACCTCGTGGTCGAGGCGGTCGTCGAGGACCTCGCGGTCAAGCAGGCGCTGTTCGAGAACCTCGACGAGATCTGCAGGCCCGGCGCCATCCTGGCGACGACGACGTCGTCGCTGCCGGTCATCGAGTGCGCCTCGGCGACCAGCCGCCCGCAGGACGTCGTGGGCATGCACTTCTTCAACCCGGCGCAGATCATGAGGCTCGTCGAGGTCGTGCACACCGTCTCCACCGCGGACGACGTCGTGGCGACCGTGCAGGACCTGTGCGGCCGCATCGGCAAGCACGCCGTGACCTGCGGCGACCGGGCGGGCTTCATCGTCAACGCGCTGCTGTTCCCCTACCTCAACGACGCGGTGAAGATGCTCGAGGCGCACTACGCGACCGCCGACGCCATCGACACGGCGATGAAGACGGGCTGCGGCTACCCGATGGGGCCGTTCGAGCTGCTCGACGTCGTGGGCCTGGACGTGTCGCTGGCGATCCAGCGCGAGCTGTACCTGGAGTTCCGTGAGCGGGGCTACTCGCCCGCGCCGCTGCTGGAGCAGCTGGTCACCGCCGGGTACCTCGGCCGCAAGACGGGGCGAGGGTTCCGCACCTACGCCTGACGGCGGCGCCGGCCGGCGTCACGGTCCCTGCCACCACCACCGCGAGCCCCCCGGCGCCCGTCCGGGGGGCTCGCGGCACGTCGTGGTCGCGTCCACCCCCGGGGGAGGCAGACTGGCGCGGGTGCACCCTCTCGGGAAGCTGCTCACCGACGCCGCGGACGGCGTCTTCCCCGCCCAGGACGGCGGGTGGCACCGGGTCGCGCCCTGGCGGCCCGGGACGGAGGCGGTCGTGGCGTTCACCGGGCACGCCGTCCTCGCGGTCGCGGACGACGTCACCGACGACGTCCTGCACGGCTGGGACGTCGACGGGTACGGGGGCGCGCTGCACCCGAGGGTGCTCCAGGGACTCGTCGGCGCGCACGGTTGGGTCGACGGCCTGGACGTGGTCGTCGTGGCCCGGGGCCGGGCGGGCCTGCCCGGCCACCGTCCCGGTGTCGACGCACCGCCGTTGGTCGCCTGCGACGACCTGGCGGACCACCCGCGGGTGCGGCACGCGGAGGCGCTGCGGGACGACGTGCGGGTGTGGGCGGACGTGGACCGGTCGGGGCTGATCACCCTCGGCCGCGGACTCGGCGGGCTGCCGGAGCTGAGCGTCGAGGTCGTCCACGCCGGCCGCGGCCTGGGACGGCGCCTGATGGCCGCGGCGCTGGACCTCGTGCCGCCGGAGCAGGTCGTCGTGGCGTCGGTGGCCCCGGGCAACGCGGCCAGCCTGCGCGCGCTGCTGGCGTCGGGTTTCGCGCCGGTCGGCGCGGTGCAGGTCTACCGGCCCGAGCGCGGCGGCTGACCCGGCCGGGCGTGCTGGTCAGCCGCAGCAGCCGCCGCCGCAGCACCCGCCGCCGGGGGCGGCCCCGGCGGCCCCGGTGCCGACTGCGACCGTGCTGAGCAGCCGGACCGTGTCGTCGTGCCCGGCCGGGCACGGGGCGGGGTCGGACGAGGCCGACATCGGCCGGGACACCTCGAAGGTCTCGCCGCAGGAGCGGCAGCGGAAGTCGTAGCGCGGCACCCGTCCAGGGTACGACGGCGCGGCGGCCCGGTGGCCGGCCGCGGTCAACGGGTACGGTCGGTCGGTCGGTCGGTCGGTCGGCACCTCGCCCGGCACCGGTGCAACGTCCGGGGGCGCAGCCGCGTCCACGGGGTGTGCTGATGACGGACGTGCTCGCCCCCCCGGTCGCCGTGGCCGGCCCCGCGCCCAGTGGTGCTGCTGCGGCCCTGCCCGCGCGCGGCTGGGCGCGGGTCACCGGCCGGGCCGGCGTCCCGGCCGGGCCGGGACGGTTCACGCATGCGCCTGCCGGGCGCCACGGAGCAGGGGGAGGAGGCGACGTCCTGGACGCCTCGCACCCGCCCGCCGGACCGGACGTCGTCGCCGCCACCGAGGCCCGACCGCGCGCTGCCACGGAGGGCTTCGAGGAGTTCGCCGCGGCCCGCGGCGCCGCCCTCGTCCGGCTCGCCCGCGGCCTGCTCAAGGACCCCCACCACGCGGAGGACGTCGTCCAGGAGGTCCTGGCGAAGGCCCTGCTGTCCTGGGACCGTGTCCAGCGCGCCGACGACCCGGACGCGTACGTGCGGCGGATGGTGGTCAACGCCTCCACCTCGTTCTGGCGCCGCGCCGTGCGCCGCGAGCGCCCGGTCGAGCAGCACCACCTGCCGGACGCCGGCGTCGCGGACTCCGCGCAGGGGACGGCGGACCGCGACCAGCTGCTGGCGCTGCTGCGCCGGCTGCCCACCAAGCAGCGGACCGTCCTCGTGCTGCGCCACTACGAGGGCCTGCCGGACGCCGAGATCGCCGAGCTGCTGGGCACCAGCGCGGTCACCGTGCGCAGCAACGCCCACCGGGGGCTCGCGGCGTTGCGGGACATGCTGGCGGAGGAGGGGGTGCGGCGGTGAGCGGACCGGAGCGGCTGCCTGGGCAGCTGGAGGAGCGGCTCGCCGCGGCGCTGCGCGACGGCCTCGGCTCGGACCCGGTGCACACGGCCGGGCTGGTGTCCGGGACCCGGCGCCGGGCCGAGCGGATCCGGCGGCGCCGCCGGGCGAGCGCCGCCGCGGGCGTGCTGGTGGCCGTGGTGGTCGCGGTGCCGGTCGCAGGCCGCGTCGTGGGCACGGCGGACCCGGGCCCGACCACCGCCTCGCCCCCGGTCACGGTCACGGCGACGACGGAGCCGACAGGACCGACGGAGCCGACTGAGCCGACTGAGCCGACTGAGCCGGCAGGGCCGGACCCCACGTCCGACCCGACGCCGGACGAGGCGGCGTCCGGGGGCACCGACCTGTGGTCGACGCCGCCCGAGCTGCGCGGCGACGTGCTGGTCCCCGACGAGGCGATGCTGGACGGCGCGACCGTGGGCCTGGGCACCGACGCCGTCCTCGACACCGGCCCCTACGTCCGGACGCGGACCCTGACGACCTCCCTGTGCGGTGACGGGCCGGAGCCGGGGGAGGACCGTGTCGTCGGTGGCCGCGAGGTCGGCTGGTCGAGCGGCTGGAGCAGCGTCTCCCACGGGGTGCGGGTGTTCCGCGACGGTGGGGCGGCCGAGCAGATGGCCTTCCTGTCGCGGTCGCTGGGCACGTGCGACTACGCCCACGACCTGCAGCCCGTCGACGCGTCCGGGCTGCCGGGGCAGGACGCCGTGATGGGTGCGGACGTGGACGGCGTCCGACCCGGCATGACGTACGTCGTGGCCGCGGCGAGGGTGGGCGAGGTGACCGTGGGCGTGGGCGCCAACCTCGACGGCGGCCAGGAGGAGGTCCGCGCCGAGGTGCAGCGGCTGCTGGCCGCGGCGGTGGCCCGGGTCCGGTCCAGCGGGCTCACCGACGAGCACCCCTGACCCGGCGGGAGAGCAGGCACCCCTGGGTCGGCACCTGCGCGCCGCCCGGGGACACTGGGTGGGTGCCTCGCAGCAACCGACCCCGACGCGCCGGCCGGGCGCCGCGGGCGGGCGGCGAGCGCCGGTGGGCCCCCGAGCCCCTGGACGTCGACCGGGCGCTGGGTGGGTCGGCTCGACGCGAGTCCGGGCCGGACGGTGACTGGATGGTCCGTCGCGTCGCCGGGACGTCGACGACGAAGCACTACCGCTGCCCCGGCTGCGACCAGGAGGTCGCGCCGGGCACCCCGCACGTGGTGGCGTGGCCGGCCGACTCGCTGACGGGCCCGGACACCGCGGTCGGTGACCGCCGGCACTGGCACACCGCGTGCTGGTCGGCCCGGACGCGCCGGTCCGCCCGGACGCCTCGGCCGGGCCGGGGCCCTCGGTACTGACCTCGCGGTCGACCTCAGCGTCGACGTCAGCGTCGCGTCGCGGTGTCCCGGTCCCGGCGGACCTGCACGCGCCGTCCCTTGACCCGGGTGCGCGACAGCGCGGACACGACCTCGTCGGCGGCGTCCTGCGGCACCTCGACGAGGGAGAAGCGGTCGGTGATCTCGATGCCCCCGACGTCGCGGCCGGACAGCCGGGTCTCCCCGGTGATCGCGCCGACGAGGTCACCCGGGCGCATGCCGGCGCTGCGGCCGGCGCCCACGAACAGGCGGACGGCGCCGGGACGCACGGCCTTGCGCGGCCGGACGGTCCGCTCGCCGCGTCCGCCGCCCTCGCCGCCGGCGCGCCGTCCGGACTCGTCGCGCGGCGCGCTGACCTGGGGGATCTCCTCGTCGTCCGCGGCACCCGTCGTCGCCTCGTGCGCGAGCCGCACCGCGGCCAGCGCCACCTGCATGACGTCGAAGTCGTCCGACAGCGTCTCGACGACGACCCGGTAGGCCTCCAGGTCGTCCTCGACGAGCAGCTCGTGCAGGGCGGCTCGGGTCAGCTCCAGGCGCCGGGCCCGCAGGTCGGCCGTCGACGGGACCGTCTCCACGTGGATCCGCTGGCGGGTGGCCCGCTCGACGGTCTTGAGCATCCGGTGCTCCCGCGGCTCGGCGAGGGTGATCGCGACGCCCTCGCGCCCGCCGCGCCCGACCCTGCCGATCCGGTGGACGTACGTCTCCGCGGCCGAGGGCACCTCGTAGTTGACGACGTGGGTGAGGTGCTCGACGTCCAGGCCGCGGGCGGCGACGTCCGTGGCGACCAGCAGGTCCGCCGTCCCGCTGCGCAGCCGGCCGAGCACCCGCTCGCGCTGCTCCTGGCCCATGCCGCCGTGCAGCGCCTCCGCGCGGTACCCGCGGCCGTTGAGGGTCTCGGTCAGCTCGTCGACCTGGTCGCGGGTGCGGCAGAACACCAGCGCCGCCGTCGGCGCCTCGATGTCCAGGACCCGGCCGAGCGCCGCCGGCTTGTGCGCGCGGGGCACGAGGTACGCGGTCTGGCGGACCAGCGGCGCCTCGCCCGACTCGGGCAGCGGGCGCTCGATCCGGATCCGCACCGGGTCGGTGAGGTGCCGGCGGGCGATGCCGTTGATCCGCGCCGGCATCGTGGCCGAGAACAGCACGGTCTGCCGCTGCTCGGGCGTGGCGGACAGGATGGTCTCGACGTCCTCCGCGAAGCCCATGTCGAGGATCTCGTCGGCCTCGTCGAGGACGACGGCGCGCACCGCGTCCAGCCGCAGGGCCCCCCGGTCGATGAGGTCGATCGCGCGCCCCGGGGTGGCCACCACGACGTCGACGCCCCGCTCGAGCTCGCGCAGCTGGCGGCCGATGGGGGCCCCGCCGTAGACGGGCAGGACGCGGGCCCCGAGCTCCTTGCCGTAGCGGTGCAGGGCCTCGGACACCTGCGTGCACAGCTCGCGCGTCGGCACCAGGACGAGCCCGAACGGGTCCCGCTCCCGGCGGCCGTCGGACCCCCGCTCGGCGGCGAGACGGTGCAGGACGGGCAGCGCGAACGCGGCCGTCTTGCCGGTGCCCGTGGCGGCCTGACCGAGCAGGTCGGTGCCGGTCAGGAGGGCGGGCACGGCCTCCCGCTGGATCGGGGTCGGCTCCTCGTACCCGAGCGCGGTCAGCGCGCGCAGCAGCTCGGGGCGCAGCCCGAGGTCGTCGAACGACGTGGAGGTGTCGGCGGTGTCGTCGGGGGTGCTCACCCGACCATGCTCCCAGCCCGGGGGTGAGGGTGCGCCCGCGCGTGCCCGCGGGGTGGCAGGATGAGCGGACCGCAGACGAGGACGGGGGCACGGTGGGCGATCAGCAGGGCTGGGCCGCGCCCGGTGACGAGCAGCAGGCCGGCGCCGTCGCGCCGCCCGCCGGCCCGGGCGTGCCCGCCGCGGCCCCGGCGGGGCAGCAGCCCTGGGGCGCTGCGCCTGCACAGGGGTGGCAGCAGCAGGGCTGGCAGCAGCAGGGCTGGCAGGTGCCGGTGCTCCGCCCCGGCATCGTCCCGCTGCGGCCCCTCGGGCTCGGCGAGCTGTACGACGGGGCGTTCCAGGCCCTGCGCACCAACCCGCGCACGATGCTGGGCGTCACGGCCGTCGTCGTCCTCGTCATGGGGGTGGTGGACCTGCTCGTCAGCCTGGCGATGGTCGACAACCTGCGCGGCCTGCTGCTGCTGGACCCCGCCGACCCGGAGTCGGTGCCCGAGGTGCAGGAGCTCCTGACCGCGCTGGGCGCGCTGGGAGCGGGCAGCCTGGTCTCGTTCGTCGTGAGCCTGCTGGGCATCGCGGTCATCACCGGCGTGCTGACCCTGGCCGTCAGCCAGGCGGTGCTCGGCCGCCGCCCGCCGCTGCCGGAGGTCTGGGCCCGCGCCCGCGGTCGGATCCCGGCGCTCGTGGGTCTGACCGTGCTGACCACCCTGGCCACCGCGACGGTCGCGGTGCTGCCGCTGCTGCCCGGTCTCGTGCTGGTCTTCCTCGAGCCCGTCAGCGGCGCCCTGCTGCTCGTCGTCGGTGTCCTCGGCGCGCTGGCCGCGGGCGCCTGGCTCTACACGCGGCTCGCCCTGGCCTCGCCCGTCCTCATGCTCGAGGGCACCGGGGTCACCGGCGCGATCCGCCGGTCCTGGCAGCTGACGCGGGGGAGCTTCTGGCGGGTCCTGGGGATCCTGCTGCTCACCGCCGTGCTGACCGCCGTCGCCGTCGCCGTCGTGGCCGGCCCCTTCCAGCTGGTGGCCGTCTTCCTCGGGTCGCAGAGCCCCGGCGACCCGGTCGCGGCCGCCGGCCTGTCGCCGCTCCAGCTGGTGCTGCAGTCCGTCGGCCAGGTCGCCGCCTCCACGGTGGTGTACCCGTTCAGCGCCGCGGTGGCGGCGCTGCTCTACGTCGACCTGCGGATGCGACGGGAGGGTCTCGACGTCCAGCTCGCCCAGCAGGCGCAGGCGGGGCGCGGATGACGGGGCCGCTGCCCGGCGTCGTCCAGCCGGACGCCGACACGGCGAGGGAGTGGGCGCGCGAGGAGCTCACCGACCCCGTGTACGAGGCGGCCGAGCCCGGGCTGCTCGCGCAGCTCCTCGCCTGGGTGTGGGACGCGCTGACCGGCCTGGAGGCCAGCGGCCCGCAGGCGGCCGGGGTCGCCGTGCTGCTGGCGGTGCTGGCCGTGCTCGTGCTCGTCGTCGTCCGGGGCACGGGGTCCTGGCGGCCGGGGGCGCGGCGGGTGGACAGCCCGCTCGACGGGCCGCGCGCCGGCACCGCCGCGCAGCACCGGGCGCGTGCGCTGGCCGCCCGCGACGCCGGCCGCTTCGACGAGGCGGTGCGCGAGTGGTTCCGCGCGCTCGCCCGCCAGGCCGACGAGCGCGCGCTGCTGACCCCGCGACCCGGCCGGACCGCCGACGAGGTGGCCGTCGAGCTGGGCCGGGAGCTGCCGGCGCTCGCCGACCGGCTGCGCGGGGCGGCGGGCCTGTTCGACGCGGTCGTGTACGGGTCGCGACCAGCGACGGCCGAGGACGCCGAGGGCCTGCGGCTGCTGGACCAGGACGTGACGGGCAGCCGGCCGCGCCCGGTGCTCGCCGCCTCCGGTGCCGGCAGCGCTGGGCCGGGACGCCCCGGGACCGCCTCGTGACCGGACCGGCACCGGGCGGGGGCCCCGGCCGCGTCGCCGGTCACGCGCTCGCCGAGGCGCCGGGCCGTGCCGACTCCGCGGCGGCCGGCCACCACCAGCCCCTGCCGAGCGCCGCGGTCGTGGCGCGCCGCCGCTGGCGCGCCGCCCGCGGGCCCCTGCTGCTGGCCGGTGCGCTCGTCCTCGTCGTCGTGGCCGGTGTCGCCGTCATCGGACCGGTCCGCGCGGGCGACCTCGACCCCGACAGCCCGGCGCCCGAGGGCTCACGGGCGGTGGCCCAGGTGCTCGGCCAGCGCGGCGTCGTCGTGACCCGCCACGAGCGGGTGGACCCGGCCGTCCGCGACGCCGGCCCGGGCACGACGCTGCTGGTCGTGCGACCCCAGGTGCTCGGCGCGGAGCAGCTGAGGTCGGTGCACCGGTCGGGCGCGGACCTCGTGCTCGTCGAGCCCACAGGGGACGCGCTCGACGTCCTCGCGCCCGACCTCGAGCTCGGCGGCGACCAGCCGCCCCGGGTCGCGGATGCCGAGTGCGACGAGCAGGACGCCCAGGTCGCCGGCCGGACCAGCGCCGGGGGGCAGGTCGTGCGCGCGCGGGGGCACCAGCCGGTCGTCTGCTTCCGGGGCAGTGGCGACCAGGACGCCGAACGGGCCGGGTCGTACGCCGTGACCGTGGTCGACGGGCACCTCGTCCGGGTCATCGCGCAGCCGGACGTGCTGCGCAACGGCACCCTCACCGCGCACGGCAACGCGGCCCTGGCCCTGCGGGCGCTCGGCGAGCACCCGCGCCTCGTGTGGCTCATGGCCGGGCCGCTGGACGGCGGCGACCGCCCGCCCCCGACGCTGTCCGAGCTGCTGCCGCCGTGGGTGGGCCCGGTCGCGCTCCAGCTGCTGCTCGTCGGGCTCGTGCTCGCGCTGTGGCGGGGCCGCCGGCTCGGGCCGCTGGTCGCCGAGCCGCTGCCCGTCGTCGTCCGGTCCGCGGAGACCGCGGAGGGCCGGGCCACGCTCTACCGGGCCGGCGGTGCGCACGACCACGCCGGCCAGGTGCTGCGGGCGGCAGCGGCTCGCCGCCTCGCCCGCCGGCTGGGCCTGCCCGCATCGGCACCCGCCGCGGACGTCGTCGCCGCCGTCTCGGCCGCCGTCGGCCGGCCCGCGCAGGAGGTCGCCGGGGTGCTGACCGGGCCGCCGGCGGACTCGCCCGCGGCGCTCGTCGCCCTCACCGAGCGACTCGACCGGCTCGAGGCCGAGGTCGCCGGCAGGCCGGGCGTCGTCCGCGGTGCCGTCCTGGGGGCCGACCCCGACACCGGTCCGGGCGCCGACCCGGACACCCACCCCGGCGTCGACACCGGCGCGCTCCCTGGTGCGGGCCCGCGCCAGGACGCCGCGACCCACCACCTCCCGCACCACCCGCACCACCCGCACGATCTCCCGGGCACCGTCGAGAGCGAGGACCAGTGACACCGTCGCCCACCGAACCGTCGCGCCCACCCCAGGCGCCCGCCCCCGCGGCGTCCGGGGCCCCCGCTCCCACGCCGGGCCCGCCCCCCGACCGGGCGCCGGATGCCGAGGCCGGGGGGCCAGGCCGTGGCGGCACGACGGACGACCAGGCGCCCGAGGTGTCGGCGGTCGCCGCCCCTGAGGCGAGCGGTCAGGAGGCGCCCGGCCAGGAGGCGGCCGGCCCGGACGCGGCCGGCCGGGGGGCATCCGGCCAGGACGCGACGGGCCAGGACGCACCTGGTGAGGAGGCGGCCCAGGCCGCGCCAGGTGTGGAGGCGTCCGGCCAGCAGGCAGCGGGCCAGCAGGCAGCGGGCCAGCAGGCAGCGGGCCAGCAGGCACCGGGCCAGCGGACCCAGCGCCCGGCCGGGAGCGACCAGCACGCTCGGCCGGTCGCGGCCGCGCGACCCGAGGGGGCCGACCCGCGCGCGGCGCTGCACGCCGTCCGGGCCGAGGTCGGCAAGGCCGTCGTCGGGCAGGACCCGGTGGTCAGCGGCCTGGTGGTCGCCCTGCTGTGCCAGGGCCACGTGCTGCTCGAGGGCGTCCCGGGGACGGCGAAGACGCTGCTCGTCCGCGCGCTGGCGTCGTCCCTGCGGCTGGACACCCGCCGGGTCCAGTTCACCCCCGACCTCATGCCGGGGGACGTCACGGGCTCGCTCGTGTACGACAACCGCACCTCGGAGTTCTCGTTCCGCGAGGGGCCGGTCTTCACCAACCTCCTGCTCGCCGACGAGATCAACCGCACCCCACCCAAGACGCAGGCCTCCCTGCTCGAGGCGATGGAGGAGCGGCAGGTCAGCGTCGACGGCACCCCCCGCAGGCTCCCCGACGTGTTCCTCGTGGCGGCGACGCAGAACCCGGTCGAGCAGGAGGGCACCTACCCGCTGCCCGAGGCCCAGCTCGACCGCTTCCTGCTCAAGCTGACGATGCCGGTCCCGCACCGGGACGCCGAGGTGGAGGTGCTGAGCCGGCACGCCGCCGGCTTCGACCCGCGCGACCTCGGCGCGGCCGGCGTCCGGCCGGTCGCCGGGCCGAGGGAGCTGGCCGCGGCGGCTGCCGCGGTCAGCCGGGTCCGGGTCTCGCGCGAGGTCATCGGCTACGTCGTCGACGTGTGCCGCGCCACCCGCGTGTCGCCGTCCGTCGCCCTCGGGGTCTCCCCGCGCGGGGCGACGGCGCTGCTGCGCACGGCCCGGGCGTGGGCGTGGCTCAGCGGGCGCGACTTCGTCACCCCCGACGACGTCAAGGCGCTCGCCGGCCCGACGCTGCGGCACCGGATCCAGCTGCGCCCGGAGGCCGAGCTCGAGGGCGTCGGCGTGGACGCGGTCCTGCACAGCGTGCTGTCCGCCGTCCCGGTGCCCCGCTGAGGTCCGCCGCGGTGCCCGACCCGCGCACCCCGCGACCCGCGGGCACGCCCCACGCCCAGGACCAGCCGTGGTCGTGACCGGGCGGCTGGCCCTGCTCGTGCTGCTCGGGGTACCGGCGGCCGTGCTCGCCGGCGGGTGGGGGGTCCTCGGCTGGGCGCTGGTGACGTGCGCCGCCGTCCTGCTGGACGTCGCGCTGGCCGCCTCGCCGCGCACCGTGTCGGTGCGCCGGTCGCTCCCTCCGTCCGTGCGGCTGGGGGAGCCGTGCACGAGCGACCTCCTGGTGACCCACACCGGTCCGCGGCACCTGCGGGGCGTCCTGCGCGACGCCTGGCCGCCGTCGGCCGGCGCCGCCCCCGGCGCCGACCGCCACCGGCTCGACGTGCCGTCGGGGGAGCGCCGCCGGTACCGCACGCCGCTGCGGCCCACGCGGCGCGGGGACCGCGCCGCGGGTGCGGTGACCGTCCGCGCCCTCGGGCCGCTGCGGCTGGCCGGGCGGCAGGTGTCGTTGCCGGTGGAGGGCCGGCTGCGGGTGCTGCCTCCCTTCACCTCCCGGCGCCACCTGCCGGCGAAGCTGGCGCGGCTGCGCGACCTCGACGGCCGGTCCGCGGTCCGGCTGCGCGGCCAGGGCACCGAGTTCGACTCGCTGCGCGACTACGTCGACGGGGACGACGTCCGGTCCATCGACTGGCGGGCCACCGCCCGGCGCCAGCACGTCGTGGTCCGCACCTGGCGGCCCGAGCGCGACCGCCGGGTGCTCCTCGTGCTCGACACCTCCCGCACGTCCGCCGCCAGGGTCGGTGACCAACCCCGGCTCGACGCGGCGATGGACGCGGCCCTGCTGCTCGCCGCGCTGGCCACCCGGGCCGGTGACCGCGTCGACCTGGTCGCCGTCGACCGGCGCGTCCGCGCCCGGGTCAGCGGCAGCAAGGGCGCCCAGCTGCTGCAGTCCCTCGTGCAGGCCATGGCCCCGCTGGAGCCCGCGCTGGTCGAGGCGGACTGGTCCGCGGTGACCGCCGAGGTGCTCGACCGGCTCAACCACCGGGCGCTCGTGGTGCTGCTGACCCCCCTGGACGCCGGTGCCGCGGAGGAGGGGCTGCTGCCGGCCGTGCCGGTCCTGGCCCGGCGGCACACCGTGGTCGTGGCGTCGGTGACGGACCCCGAGCTCACCCGGCTGGCCGCCGGGCGCGGGGACGCCGACGCGGCCGTCGACGCCGCCGCGGCCGCACGCGGCGAGCTCGAGCGCGACGCGCTGGAGTCGGCGCTGCGCCGGGCCGGGGCCGAGGTGGTCGAGGGCGACCCGGAGGACCTGCCGCCCCGCCTGGCCGACACCTACCTCGCACTCAAGGCCGCCGGGCGGCTGTGAGGCGGCGCCTGCGGGTCGCCGGCTACCCGGCGACCGGGACGACGTCCCCGGCGTGCTCACGGCGCAGGTCCCCGGTCTCGCCGGCCGCCGCCGCCCGGGACCCGAGCACACCCGCGTAGGCCAGGAAGAGCAGCAGCACCAGCGCGCCGATGCCGATCCTCGCCCAGGTCGGCAGGGGGCTGGGGGTCACGAACGCCTCCACCACACCGGACACGGCGAGGACGACGACCAGGCCGAGCGCCACGGTCACCAGCGAGCGGCCCTCGCGGGCCAGGGAGCGCCCGCGGGGCAGCGGTCCGGGAGCCACCCACGCCCAGAACAGCCGCAGACCCGCGGCCGCCGCGACGAACACCGCGGTGAGCTCGAGCAGACCGTGCGGCAGGATCAGGCCGAAGAACAGGTCGCCGCGGTCGTTGGCCCACATCACCCCGCCCGTCGCGCCGACGTTGACGGCGTTGACGAGCAGGACGAACACGACGAACACCCCGGTGACGCCGAACGCGACGCACTGGGCCGCCACCCACGCGTTGTTGGTCCACACCTGGGCGGCGAACGAGGTGGCCGGGTTCGCGCTGTAGTAGGCCTCGAACTCCTCCTCCACCAGCTGCCGCGTCTCGGCCTCGGACAGCAGCGCCGCCTGCACCTCGGGGGAGGCGGCGACCCAGCCGCCGACGGCGAACGACACGAGCAGGAAGGCCGCGGTCACGGCCGCCGTCCACCAGCGGATCCGCCACAGCGCCGCCGGGAAGGTGACCACCGCGAAGCGGGCGAGCTCACGGCGTGCGGGCTCGTGCCCCCCGCCGAGCCGGGTGCGGGCGCGGGACACCAGGGTCGACAACCGGGCGACGAGCACCGGGTCGGGTGCCGAGCTGCGCACGACCGACAGGTGGGTGGCGGTGCGCCGGTACAGGTGCACCAGCCGGTCGGCCTCCGCGCCGGTCAACCGGCGCCGGCGCACCAGCCGCTCCAGCTCGTCCCACTCGTCGCCGTGGACGGCGGCGAAGGCGTCGACGTCCACCCGGACCTCCCCGATCGGGCGCGGGCGCGCCCCGCTGCGGAGCCTAACCGCCGTCCGCCCCGGCGGTGGGTGAGGTCCTGTCCGGGCCAGCCGCCCGCGTACCGTGTGCGGCGTGCGTGACGAGGGCGGTCTGGTCGACGACCGGGGTCTGCTGCCCGGCGAGCTGGTCACCGGCGAGGCGGTGCTGCTCGACCTGCGTCCGGCGTCCTTCGCCACCCGGATGCTGGCCGTCGCCCTGGACGCCCTGGCCCAGGTCGTGCTGCTCGTGGGCCTGTTCTGGGCGGCCGCCCTCGCCGGCGTCGGGCTGGACGACGCGGCGGTGCAGGCGACGGCGGTCGTCGTCACGGTCGTCGTCCTCGTCGGGTGGCCCGTCGCCTGGGAGACCCTGACCCGCGGGCGCTCGCTCGGCAAGCTCGCCGGCGGCCTGCGGGTCGTGCGCGACGACGGCGGCCCCGTCCGCTTCCGGCACGCCCTGGTGCGCGGGCTCGTCGGCGTCGGTGAGCTGTGGATGACCGCGGGCGGCCCGGCCGTCATCACCTCCCTGGCGAACGCCCGCGGCAAGCGTCTCGGTGACCTGCTCGCCGGGACCTACGTGGTGCGCGAGCGCACGGCCGCCCACCGCCCGCCGCCGGTCGACGTGCCGGCGCACCTCGCCGCGTGGGTGCACGGGGCGGACGTCGCGCGGCTGCCCGACGACCTGGCTCTCGCCGCCCGCCAGCTGCTGGGACGGGCCGACCGCCTGCACCCGGGGGCCCGGGCGCAGCTCGGGGCGGAGCTGGCGTCGCGGGTCGGCCGGTACGTCGCCCCACCGCCACCGGTCGGGACGTCGGCCGAGGAGCTGCTCGCCGCCGTCCTGGGTGAGCGCCGCCGGCGCGAGCACGAGCGGCTCGTGCGCGAGCGCGTCGCCCGCGACGCGGGGCAGCGCGTCGTCCACGACCTGCCGTACGGGCTGGGGCGCTGAGGCAGGGGTCTACGAGCGGTCCTGCCGCGGCATGAGGACCTCCTGCACGACGAGCAGGACGCCGGCGGCCAGCGGGATCGCGATCAGCGCGCCCAGGACGCCGAGCAGGCTGCCGCCCGCGAGCGCCGCGACGATGACCAGGGCCCCGGGGACGGCGACGGTGCGCTGCATGATGCGCGGCACGATGACGTAGTTCTCGAACTGCTGGTACGCCACGTAGTAGACCGACACGATCACCGCGTCGGTCACGGAGGAGAAGAGCGCGACCACCACGACGACCACCGCGCCGATCGTGGCGCCCACCAGGGGGATGAGGCCGAACACCCCGACGACGACCGCCAGCACCAGCGCGTACGGGATGCCGACGATCGTCATCATGACGTAGCTGGCGACGGCGTTGATCGTGGCGATCGTGATCTGGCCGATGACGTAGCCGCCGATGCGGCGGGTGATCTCGTCGCCGAGGAGCTGCACGCGCTGCCTGCGGGAGGCGGGCACGAGGCCGTAGGCGGTCGAGGTGATCGCGTGCATCGAGGCGAGGAAGTACAGCGTCAGGACCAGGACCGTGAACGTGCTGAACAGCCCGGAGACCACGGCCAGGCCGGCGCCGAACACGCCGCCGAACAGCGCGGTGACGCGGTCGCCGCTGAAGAACGACTCGACCTCCTCGGTGACCCGGCCGACGACGTCGTAGCGCGCGTCGAGGTCGGTGAACCACTGGCTGCGCTGGACGTCCTCGAGGTACTCGGGCACCTCGGCGACGAGCTCGGTGGTCTGGGTCACGATGATCGGCACGATGGCCGAGACGAAGCCCGCCACCAGCGCCACGACACCGGCGAAGACCAGCGTGATGGCCCCGGCCCTGGGCACCCCGCGGCGCTGCAGCGCCGCCACCACCGGCTCCAGCCCCAGCGCCAGGAAGACGGCCACCACGAGCAGGGTGATGACGTGGCTCAGCTCGCCGATGAGCTGGACGAGGGCGTACGCCGTCAGCACGCCGAGGGCGCCGACGAAGCCGACGTAGAACGGGTGGTCCCGGTTGAACGCGCGGCCCGGGCGACCGAACCGGCTCTCCTCGCCGTCGGCGTCCGCGGCCGGCTCCTCGGGCACGACCACCTCGGCCTGCGCCCGCGCCTGCGCCAGCAGCTCGTCGAGGGTGGGGACCCCCGGGTGGGTGCTGCGGGCGGCCCGGCGCTGGGCCACCACCTCCGCCGCGTGCCGCAGGGACGGTCGCACCTGGCGGGGACGGACCAGCCGGCGCCACGTCCGGGACCGCGGGTCCACCGGCTGCCCGCTGCCGTCCCCGCCGGCCGGGGGCGGGGTCCCCGCCCGCCCGGCACCGGCGGGAGCGGAGCCCGGGGCGGCGGCGCCGTCGTCCGGCTCGACCGGGGGGTGCTCGTCGGTCACCTGCCCACCCCTCCTCGTCCTCGCTGCCGGGCTGCGGCGAGCCTAGCGACGAGGACGACCGGACGCGGGACGCCGCGGCGACGGGACCGTGTCCCGCCGCCGCGGCGTCGTGGTTCTCGTCGCTGCGCCCGTCCGTCAGACGTCGCGGAAGCGGTTGATCTCCTTCTCGAACCGCGCCCGCTTCTCCGGGTCGCGCACGCCCAGGCCCTCCTCGGGAGCCAGGCACAGCACGCCCACCTTGCCCTGGTGGAGGTTCTTGTGGACGTCGTAGGCCGCCTGGCCGACGTCGTCCAGCCCGTAGCTCTTCGACAGGGTCGGGTGGATCAGGCCGCGGTTGATGAGGTCGTTGGACTCCCACGCCTCGCGGTAGTTGGCGAAGTGCGAGCCGATGATCCGCTTGAGGTTCATCCACAGGTAGCGGTTGTCGTACTGGTGCATGAACCCGGACGTCGAGGCGCAGGTGACGATCGTGCCGCCCTTGCGCGCGGCGTACACGCTGGCGCCGAACGTCTCGCGGCCCGGGTGCTCGAACACGATGTCGACGTCGCGGCCGCCGGTGAGCTCGCGGATTCGGCTGCCGAACCGGCGCCACTCCTTGGGGTCCTGGGTCTGCTCGTCCTTCCAGAACCGGTAGCCCTCGGCCTTGCGGTCGATGACGAGGTCGGCGCCCATCGAGCGGCAGATGTCGGCCTTGTCCTCGCTGGAGACGACGCACACCGGCGTCGCCCCGGCCGCCAGCGCCATCTGCGTGGCGTAGGAGCCCAGACCGCCGGAGGCGCCCCAGATCAGGACGGTGTCGCCGAGCTTGAGGCCGGCGCCGTTGCGGGAGATCAGCTGGCGGTACGCGGTGGAGTTGACCAGGCCCGGGACGGCGGCCTCCTCCCACGTCAGGTGGGTGGGCTTGGGCATCAGCTGGTTGGACTTGACCAGGGCGAGGTGGGCCAGGCCGCCGAAGTTGGTCTCGAAGCCCCAGATCCGCTGCTCCGGGTCGAGCATGGTGTCCGCGTGGCCGTCCGGGTGCTCGAGCTCCACGGACAGGCAGTGCGCGACGACCTCGTCGCCGGGCTTCCAGGCGTTGACGCCCGGGCCGGTGCGCAGGACGACACCGGCGAGGTCCGAGCCCACCACGTGGTACGGCAGGTCGTGCCGGGCGTTCTGCGGCGACGTGCGTCCGTACCGCTCGAGGAAGCCGAACGTCGACACCGGCTCGAAGATCGAGGTCCACACGGTGTTGTAGTTGATGGCGCTGGCCATCACGGCCACGATCGCCTCGCCCGGGCCGAGCTCGGGGGTGGCGACGTCCTCGACGTGCAGGCTGGTGCGCGGGTCCTTCTCCGAGGTGGCCAGGCCCTCGAAGATGCCGGTCTCGTCCTTGTGGACCGTCACCGCCCGGTAGTGGTCCGGGACCGGCGCCGCGGCGACCGCGTCCGGGTCCGGACCCTTCGGCCCGTCGGCGGGGATCAGGTCGAGGATGTGCTGCACGGCGGCCTCCTGGGTGGTCGCGCGTCGGCGCGGGTCGTCGTCGGTGGTGTCCCGCCGCCACCCGACCTCGTCGGCCGGGTGGCGGCAGGTTGCCGGGACGCTACTGCGCGGTACCGCGCCGGGCGAGGGCTGCGCCCGGTGACGGTCGTCACGGGCGCCGCCCGCCCGGTGACCGCCGGTGTCCTCAGCCGGCCGGCTGGACCAGCTCCACGAGGACGCCCCCGGCGTCCTTGGGGTGCACGAAGTTCACCCGGCTGTCCGACGTCCCCCGGCGGGGCGCGTCGTACAGCAGGCGGACGCCGCGCTCGCGCAGCACCGCTGACACGGCCTCGACGTCGTCCACCCGGTAGGCGACCTGCTGGACGCCGGGCCCGGACCGGTCGAGGAACCTCGCGATGGTCGACTCCGGGGTCAGCGGCGCGAGCAGCTGGACGCAGGAGTGCGGGGCGTCGGCCGGTCCGACGCCCATCATCGCCTCGCGGACGCCCTGCTCCTCGTTGGTCTCGGTGTGCAGCAGCGCCATGCCGAAGGTGTCGCGGTAGAGGGCGATCGCGGCGTCGAGGTCGGCCACGGCGACGCCGACGTGGTCGATGGCGGTGAACAGGGGCCGGCCGCCGGCCGTGCCGTCGTCGGTGAGGGGTGTGCTCATGCGGGGCAGCGTAGGCACCGGCCCGCGCGCGGGCGCGTCGCTGTGGGCAGCCTCACGCGCCGTCCCGGGGCGACCGGCCGGCGCGGGGTGGCGGGTGCGGGGTGGCGGGTGCGGGTGGCCGGCGCTCAGATCCCGAGCATCGTGGCCCACTGGTCCCAGAACGCCAGGGCGATGACGACGACGAACAGCCCGTACCAGCCGACGAGGACGGCGACGGCGTAGTCGCCGACGGCGCGCGCGGCGCGCCGCGCCCCGGCGCCCAGGCCGAGGTGCCCGGCCGAGGCGGCGTGCACCACCGTCCAGAGGAAGACCGGCAGGGTGACCGTCCACACGACCATGCACCACGGGCACAGGGCGCCGATCGAGAACACGCTCTGGTAGGCGAGCCAGTGCACGAACACGACCCCCAGCAGCTCACCCGCCAGCAGGCCCCACCAGTACCAGGGACGCAGGCGCGCCCCGGCGAGCAGCGCGGCCCCCGTCGTCGCGACGACCGCGAAGCCGGCGACCCCGAGGACCGGGTTGGGGAAGCCCAGCAGCCTGGCCTGCTCGGTCACCATCACCGAACCGCAGCTGAGCAGCGGGTTGATGTTGCAGCTCGGGACGAACTCGGGGTCGATCAGCAGCTGGATGCGCTCCACCAGCAGGTCGAACGACGCGAGGAGCCCGACGAGGCCGCCGACGAGGAGCAGCCACGGCAGGCCGCGCGGCGCCACGGCGCGCTCGCCCGCGACGAGGCCGTCGTCGGCTCGGCCGTCGTCGGAGAGGTCGTGCTCGCGGAGGTCGTCGTCGGAGAGGTCCTCCCCGGCGCCCGCGCCCGCCGCGGCGGTCGGCTGCCTGCCCATGCGTCGTCCTCGCTGCCGGTGGCCGCCCCGCGCGGCCGACGTCCGCCCATCGTGACCCATCCCGGACCGGGCGCGTGACGTGCACCACGACCTCTTCCGGCCGCGGCGGGCGTCGGTAGTGTGGCGCGGGACGTGACCAGCAGCCGTGCGGCAGGCCGGCGGCGCCGTCCACCCCCGGGAGGCAGAACGTGTCCAGCACCCGCAGCTCCGTCATCGTGGCCGGCGCCCGCACCCCCATGGGTCGCCTGCTCGGCTCGCTGAAGGACTTCTCGGCGACCGACCTCGGTGGCATCGCCATCAAGGGCGCCCTGGAGAAGGCCGGTGTCGCGCCCGACGCCGTCCAGTACGTGATCATGGGGCAGGTGCTCACGGCCGGGGCCGGCCAGATCCCCGCGCGGCAGGCGGCGCACAAGGCGGGCATCCCGCTCACCGTCCCGGCGCTGTCGATCAACAAGGTCTGCCTGTCCGGCATCGACGCCATCGCGCTGGCCGACCAGCTCGTGCGCGCCGGGGAGTTCGACGTCGTCGTCGCCGGCGGCATGGAGTCGATGACCCAGGCGCCGCACCTGCTGGAGAAGTCGCGCTCCGGATTCAAGTACGGCGACGTCCAGATGCGCGACCACATGGCCTACGACGGCCTGTGGGACGCCCTCACCGACCAGGCGATGGGAGGCCTGACCGAGGCCGCCAACGCCGGCGACAACGCCTTCACCCGCGAGGAGCAGGACGCCTTCTCCGCCCGCAGCCACCAGCGCGCCGCCGAGGCGTGGAAGAACGGCCTGCTCGACGACGAGGTCGTCCCCGTCGAGATCCCGCAGCGCAAGGGTGACCCGCTGCTGTTCAAGGACGACGAGGGCATCCGCGCCGACACCACGGTCGAGTCGCTCGGCCGGCTGCGTCCGGCCTTCCGCAAGGACGGCACGATCACCGCCGGCTCCGCCTCCCAGATCTCCGACGGCGCCGCCGCGGTCGTCGTCATGAGCAAGGAGAGGGCCGAGGAGCTGGGGCTCACCTGGCTCGCCGAGATCGGCGCCCACGGCAACGTGGCCGGCCCCGACTCCTGCCTGCAGGAGCAGCCCGCCAACGCCATCCGGCACGCGTGCGCCAAGGAGGGCATCGAGCCCGGGGCCCTCGACCTGGTCGAGATCAACGAGGCCTTCGCCGCCGTCGGCCTGGCCAGCACCAAGGCCCTGGGCATCGACCCGGAGAAGGTCAACGTCAACGGCGGTGCCATCGCCATGGGCCACCCGATCGGCATGTCCGGCGCCCGGATCGCGCTGCACCTGGCGCTGGAGCTGCGGCGCCGTGGCGGCGGCGTGGGCGCCGCCGCCCTGTGCGGTGGCGGCGGTCAGGGCGACGCCCTGGTCCTGCGGGTGCCGTCCGCCTGACCACTCGCTCGAGCGGTCCTGCGGGCCGGGAGCCGACCGCGCGGTCGGCTCCCGGCCCGTTCGGCGGACCGCGGCCCGCCGAGCTGCGGGCACGACGGCCGGGAAGCCGGCGCACCCACGCCCACGACCGGGAGGCGACGACCACGATGAGGGCCGCACCTGACGTCCCGACCCTGGTGACCCAGGCCCGCGAGGGGTCGGCCCGCGCGGTGGCCCGGCTGATCTCCCTCGTCGAGGACGCCTCGCCCGCCCTGCGCGAGGTGATGGCCGAGCTCGCCCCGCACACCGGGCGGGCCCGGGTGCTCGGGCTGACCGGGTCCCCGGGGGTCGGCAAGTCCACGTCCACGAACGCCCTCGTGCGCGCGTTGCGTGGGCGCGACCTGCGGGTCGGGGTGCTGGCCGTGGACCCGTCCTCGCCGTTCTCCGGCGGTGCCCTGCTGGGCGACCGGATCCGGATGCAGGACCACGCTCTCGACCGGGGCGTCTACATCCGCTCGATGGCCAGCCGCGGCCACCTCGGCGGCCTGTCGTGGGCGACGCCGCAGGCCGTGCGCGTCCTGGACGCGGCCGGCTGCGACGTCGTCCTCGTGGAGACGGTCGGGGTCGGCCAGTCCGAGGTGGAGGTGGCGGCCGCCGCGGACACGACCCTGGTGCTGCTCGCCCCGGGGATGGGCGACGGGATCCAGGCCGCCAAGGCCGGGATCCTCGAGATCGGCGACGTCTTCGTCGTCAACAAGGCCGACCGGGAGGGGGCGGACTCGACCGTCCGCGACCTGCGGAACATGGTCGCGCTGGCCGAGGGCCGTCAGCCGGGGGACTGGCGGCCGCCGGTCGTCAAGACGGTCGCCGCCAAGGGCGAGGGCATCGACGAGCTGGTCGAGGAGCTCGACAAGCACCACGCGTGGCTCACCGCGTCCGGGGAGCTCGGGCGTCGGCGGCAGCGGCGTGCGGCGGGGGAGGTCGAGACCATCGCGGTCACCGCCCTGCGGGAGCGGATGGGCGACCTGCGCCACGGACGCGGGCTCGACGAGCTGGCCGCCCGGGTCGTCGGCGGCGAGCTCGACCCCTACACGGCGGCCGACCGGCTCGTCGACGCCGTGACCTCCGGCCGCACCACCTGACCTCGGTGTGTGCGACGGTGAGCCCATGCTGATCGCCTTCTCCGTCGCACCCGCGGGCACCGGTGACTCGGTGAGCGAGGCCGTCGCGGACGCCGTGCGCGTCGTCCGCGAGTCCGGGCTGCCGCACCGCACCGACGCCATGTTCACCACCGTCGAGGGCGAGTGGGACGAGTGCATGGACGTCGTCCGCCGGGCCTGCGAGGCGGTCGGACGGCACGGTGACCGGGTGTCCCTGGTCCTCAAGGCCGACATCCGTCCCGGACGCACCGACGAGCTGCAGGGCAAGCTCGACCGCCTCGAGGCGGCGATCGCCCGCGCCGGCGACGAGCCCTCGCCGTCCTAGCCGAGGGTCCTAGCCGAGGTCTGCCGAGCCGAGTGCTCGCAGGTCCGCCACGGACAGCACCGTCGCGCCCGGGCCGTCCGTCCCCTGCCACACGGCGACGACCCGTCCGGTGTCCACCGGGACGGTGCGCAGCAACCAGGCGGTCGTGCCCGGGTCGCCCGGGGTCGGGCCCTCGCCGCCCGGCGGGGACCAGCGCCCACTCTCCGTCAGACCCCCGTCCTCGGCGACGCTGACGGACCGCACCGACGACCCGTCCGGACCGGACAGCGGCACGAGGGCGACCCGGGCCTGCGGCAGGTAGGAGAAGACGCGCGAGTCGTGCTCGACCTCGCTGAAGGTGCCCCGCTCGACGAGCACCTCCACCTGACGCGGGTCGGTGAGGTCCGACACGTCGTAGCTCGCCACCTGAGCCCCGACCGTGCGCCCGTCCGGTGTGGCGTCCTGCCCGACGCCGAGGAGCAGGTCGCCCCCGACCGGGTGCAGGTACGCCGAGTACCCCGGGATCTTGAGCTCACCGCGCACCACCGGTGCGGTGGGGTCGGTGAGGTCCACCAGGTACAGCGGGTCGGTCTGCCGGAAGGTCACCACCACCGCGAGGTCGTCGAACCAGCGGACGGCGCGCACCTGCTCCCCGACCCCGAGGCCGCCCACCTCGCCCACGACCTCGAGCGCGCCGTCCCGCTCGGCCAGCACCGTCACCGCGCTGTCCGTGTCCGGCGCGGCCTGCGGGTCGCCGGCCCAGCGCTCGCCGCGCGTCGTCGCCACCCGCAGGAGGCCGTCCCGCTCCGACAGGGCCCAGCGGCCGAGCAGCCACCCCTGCACCGAGCCCGACGCCACGTAGCCCGTCGACCCCGGCTCGCTGACGTCGAAGCCGTGCAGCGCCGTGCTGATGTCGTCACGCTCCTGGTCCGCCCACCTCCAGCCGCCGTCCGTGGTGGCGACGTACAGCCGGTCGGTGCTGGCGTAGACGAGCTCGCCGTCGGTCATCACCGCGTCGGCGTCCACCACCGGGTCCCCGGCAGCGGGGTCCAGCGTGGTGACCGTCACCGTGCCCGGCCCGGGGTCCTGCGCGGGGCGGGACACCGACGCGCAGTCCAGCAGCGGCGTGCGCGCGACGACCGCTCCGTCGGCGTCCCGCTCGAGCCGGTGCGGCAGCAGCACGTCCGGTCCCGCGTCGTCGAGCACCGCGCGGTTGCGTCGCTGCGCGTCGTCCTCGTCGAGGGCCTCGCCGTCGACCTCGGCGCCGGGGTGGACCCACGGCAGCGCCGGGACGCTGCTCGTGACGAGCCGTACCGAGCCCCCGGACTGCCGGGCGGAGACGTAGCCGCCCTCGAGGTGGGTCGTGGACACGACCTGCGGGGACGCCGGGTCCGCGACGTCGACCACCGTGACGGCCGTCAGCACCTGGCCGGGCAGGGGGAACGGCAGGATCCCCGCCGCGCCCGCGCCCGCCTGGTCCGGGTCCGCGCCGGTCGGCACCCAGGACGTCGACAGCACCACGACGCGGTCGCCCACCACGAGCAGGTCCGCCGACCCGGCGGAGGGGGCGGGCTCGCCTGCCGGTGGAAGCGGTTCGGGAAGGGGCTCCGGGGCGGGGCCGGGCTCCCGGGGCTGCAGTCCGTCACCCGGCTCCGTCGGTCCCGGCAGCTCGGGTTCCGGCAGCTCGGGTTCCGGCAGCTCGGGTTCCGGCAGCTCGGGTTCCGGCAGCTCGGGTTCCGGCAGTGCGGGTTCCGCCGTACCGGGCTCCACCGGTCGCGGTTCCGGCAGCGCCGGCCCGCTCGCTGCGGGGCCCCACGGGACCTGCCCGTGCTCCAGCGCGGGCAGCCCCACCCTCCCCAGCGGTCGCGGGAGGTCACTGCCGACGTCCGCGAGCACCAGCTCGTCCCCCACGGTGGTGACCAGGAGGCCGTCGACGACCTTGACCAGGTCGGGTTCGTCGACGCCGGCCTCCTGCACGTTCGTGCCCGTGGCTCCCGGGCCCACGGCCCCGCCGGTCGTCGACGCGTCGGCCGAGGTGGGTGCGGAGCTCCCCTCCGTCACCGCACCCACCCTCGCCTCGGCGGCACCGGCGCCGTCCAGCGCCACGGACACGCCACCGTCCAGTCCCCACGGCCCGACGTGCGGGCGCAGCAGGTCCCGGGTCCAGGTGGTGAGCTCGTCGCAGTCACCGAAGGGCACGAGCGCGGCTGCGGCGGCGGGGGAGCCACCGCTCACGGTCCCGGCCACGAGCAGCGCGGCGGTCGTCCCGCCGGCCGCCAGCGCCGCCACCCAGGCGCGGCGCCGCCGTGCCCCCGGTGCCCCGTCGTGACGACCCGGGCCCTTCGCCTCGTCCACGTCGACCTCCACCTGCGCGCGAGCTGTCGGACGGGGGTGGGACGCGGTAGGACGGCGGGTGGTTCCCGTCACGTCCGCGCGGGCCCGCGCGCGTCCCGCCGGCGTCCGCGGCGGCCGGTCGCGCAGGCGGCGCCCGCGCGGCCTATCCTGGCGGGCGCGACGCCGCGCCGGCGCCGCCGTCGTCGTGCGCGCCGGTCGGGTCCTGGGTCCGCGGCGCGGCGCCGGGGACGCGGCCGTGCAGAGCCGTGCCGGTGACCGGACGACGGGAGGACGACCTGGTGAGACGCGTGCTGGCGGTCGGGACCGCGGTCCTGGGCCTCGTGGCCCTGGGCGCGGGGATCGGGCTGCGGACCGTGTGGCTGCCCGACGACCAGGTGTCCGCGAGCGCGACGCTGTCGGAGCCCGGCCCGCTGGTGCACACCGCCCCCGGCCTGCTGGAGGCGCGACCCGGGCCGGTCACGGTCACGGCCGAGCGGTCGGACGGCGGCCCGGTCCTGCTGGCGCTGGGTCGCGAGGCGGACGTCCTGGCGTACGCCGACGGCGTGCGCACCACGGTGCTCGACGGTTTCGACGCCGAGCAGCCGAGCCGTCTGACCACCACGACGCGCGAGGCGGCGGAGGCGCCCCCGGCCCTCACGGGCCCGGCGGGCTCCGACCTGTGGGTGCGCACCGAGACCGGCACGGGGAGCGCGACGCTCGACTACGACCCGGGTGAGGGGCGGTGGCTGGTCCTGGCGGCCGGTGACGGCACGTCGCCGGCTCCGGGGACGGTGACGCTCACGTGGCCCCGCGAGGTCAGCACCCCCTGGGCGACGCCGCTCGTGGCCCTGGGCGCCCTGCTCCTGCTCGGCGCCGCGGGTCTGCTGCTGTGGCCGAGGCTGCGGAGCGCCGGGTCGGGGACGGGCCGGCGGGGGACCGGTGCCCCCGTGGTGGTCACCGACCTCGACCCCGACGACGGCTGGGACGCGTGGGAGGACGCCGACGCCGACCAGGACGCAGACGACCACGACGCCGCCTATGCCGACCACGACGCAGCCGACGACGACGCAGCCGACCATGACGCAGCCGACCATGACGCAGGCCACCACGACGGCGGCCGGACGGTCCGGTTCGACACGTGGCCGGGGCGGCCGCGTCCCGAGACCGCGGACGAGGAGGACGGACGTGACCGCTGACCGGGGAGCTCGTCGGCCGTCGACGCCGGGGAGGGCAAGGGCCAGGGCGACCCGCTGGGGCGCGGTCGCCCTGCTGGCCCTCTCGACGTCGGCGGCGTGCTCGGACCCGCCGCCGGAGCCGCAACCGGTGGAGGTCGACGGCCCGCCGCCGGTCGTCGTCGACGCCCAGCTCGACCGGGTCGTCGAGCAGGTCGAGCAGGCGGTCGCCGCCGCCGACGCCGCCGGGACGGCCGACCCGCTGTCCCCTCGGGTCGACGGTGCGCCGCTGCAGCTGCGGACGGCGGCCTACGCGGTGCGCGCGGCGGACCCGGCGCTCGCCACGCCGGAGCCCCTGCTGGGTGAGCGGCTCGTGGACGTCGTGCCCGTGGGCGAGGACTGGCCCCGATTCGTCATGACCGTCACGGAACCGGCGCCGGACGCGGTGCCGCGCATCCACGTGCTCAGCCAGGCCGACGCCCGCTCCCCGTACCGGCTGACGGCCGCGGCCACCCTCCTGCCCGGTGTCACGCTGCCCCGGACGCCCCCGCCGTCCGAGGGGACGCGGGCGGTGGCGGTCGACGACGGTGAGGGGCTGACCACGTCACCGGCGGACGCGGTCGCCCGTTACGCGACGGTCCTGACCAACGGCCGGCCCGACCCGAACAACGCGGCGTTCGCCCCCGACGCCTTCCGCGATGCCGTCATCGGCGAGCAGGAGGCCGAGTGGGTCGCCGCCTCCCAGACCTGCCCCGGGTGCTTCAGCTACACCGCCTCGCACGTCCCGCGCCCGGACAGCACCTGGGCGGTGCACACGAGCGACGGCGGCGCGATCGTCGTGTCCGTCCTGGACGCGACGCGCTCGTTCACCGTCGCCGCTCCCGGGGCGAAGCTCAACAACTTCCCGCCCGACCTCGCGGTCCTCGCCGGGCGGACGGAGGCCGGGCAGTCGGTCTCGATCTCCTCCGTCGAGGTGGTCGTGCTGCACGTCCCCCCGGCCGACTCGGACGAGCTGGTGGAGGTCGTGGCCGCCGAGCGCGGTCCCGTGGCCGTCACCGCCTCCTGAGGGCGACCGCACCTCGCACCCACCTCACCTGCCGCACCAGCACGAACGACGCACCTGACGAAGAGAGGCGAGCACCCATGAGCCAGATGCCGCACGGTCCCGGCGGTTCCCCCGGGATCAACCTGCGCGGGGCGGTGGACCTGTCCGGCCTCACCCGCTCGGCCGGGCAGCGGGCGGGCGCCGCCTCGCCTGCCGCGGGCGCGGCGCCGGCCGCGACGGGAGGCGCGACGGGGGGCACGGCCGGGGGGTTCCGCACCGCTGTCGTCGACGTGACGGAGGCCAGCTTCCGCGAGGTCGTCGAGCTGTCGCTGTCGGTGCCGGTCGTGGTGGACCTGTGGGCGACGTGGTGCGAACCGTGCAAGCAGCTCTCGCCGGTGCTGGAGAAGCTCGCCCGGGAGCACGCGGGTGCCTTCCTGCTGGCGAAGGTCGACGTGGACGCGAACCCACAGGTCTCTGCCGCCTTCCAGGTGCAGTCGATCCCGACGGTCGTGGCGCTCCTCAAGGGCCAGCCGGTGCCGCTGTTCCAGGGCGCGGTCCCCGAGGCGCAGGTCCGCCAGGTGCTCGACCAGCTGCTCCAGGTCGCCGCACAGAACGGTGTCGACGGCCGTCTCGACCTCGCCGAGGACACCGGTGACGCGGACGAGGAGCCGGCGGAGGAGGAGCTCCCCCCGCTGCACCAGGAGGCCTACGACGCGATCGAGCGCGGGGACTACGAGGCCGCGGCGCGGGCGTACCGGACCGCCGTCGCCCAGGACCCCGGGGACGACCTGGCCACGGCGGGCCTCGCCCAGGTCGAGCTGCTGCGCCGCACCGCGGACGTCGACCTGGACGCGGCCCGCGCCCGCGCCGCCGGGGACCCGTCGGACGTCGACGCGCAGCTGCTCGTGGCCGACTGCGACGTCCTCGGCGGGCACGTGGAGGACGCCTTCACCCGCCTGGTCGACCTCGTCCGCGTCACGTCGGGGGAGGAGCGCGAGCGGGTCCGGGTGCGCCTGGTCGAGCTGTTCGAGGTCGTCGGCCCCGAGGACCCGAGGGTGGCCCCGGCCCGGCGCGCCCTGGCCAGCGCGCTGTTCTGACGGTCCCGACCACCCCTGGCACCCCGGGTTCCTGCACTCGGAGTGCGGGAACTTGGTAGCGTCCCGGTCGACGACGTCGACCGGAGGTGCTGCGTGGTGAGCGAGGGACGCTGCGACGAGGGGTTCGCGGGGCTGCGGGAGGTGTTCGACGCCGGGCTGGCCGACGGTCGGGACCTCGGCGCCTCGCTCGCGGTGACGGTCGACGGCGAGCCGGTCGTCGACCTGTGGGGCGGCTGGGCCGACGAGGAGCGGACCCGCCCCTGGCAGGCGGACACCCTCGTCAACGTCTGGTCCACGACCAAGACGGTGGCGGCGCTCGTCGTGCTGGTGCTCGTCGACCGCGGCGAGGTGGACCTCGACGCCCCCGTCGCCCGGTACTGGCCGGAGTTCGCCGCCAACGGCAAGGACGGCGTCCTGGTGCGCCACGTGCTCTCGCACAGCTCGGGGGTCAGCGGGTGGGACCAGCCGGTGACGCAGGAGGACCTGTGCGACTGGGAGCGCTCGACCGCCGCGCTCGCCGCGCAGGCGCCGTGGTTCGAGCCCGGCAGCGTCTCGGGGTACCACCTGGTCAGCCAGGGGCACCTGCTCGGGGAGGTCGTCCGCCGGGTCACCGGCAGCTCGATCGGCACGGTGCTGCGCGAGGAGGTCACCGGACCGCTGGGTGCCGACTTCCACATCGGGCTGCCGGCGGCCGACCACGACCGCGTCGCGCCGGTCGTCCCGCCGCCGCCGGTCGAGCTGCCGCCGATGGACCCGGCGAGCCCCGCCGTGCGGGCGCTCACCGGGCCGGTCGTCGACGCGCGCTTCACCGCGACCGGGACCTGGCGCACCGCGGAGGTCCCCGCGGCCGGTGGCCACGGCAACGCGCGGTCGGTGGCCCGCATCCAGTCGGTCGTGGCCTGCGGCGGGGAGGTGGACGGCGTCCGGCTGCTCTCCCCGCGGACCGTCGACCTCGCCCTGCAGGAGCAGACGCGCGGCGTGGACGTCGTGCTCGGGATCCCGCTGCGCTTCGGCCTGGGCTACGCGCTGCCGTGGCCGGAGGTGCTCCCGCACCTGCCGGCCGGGCGGGTGGGCTTCTGGGGTGGTTGGGGCGGCTCCGTCGTCGTGGTCGACCGGGACCGCCGGATGACCGTCGCGTACATGATGAACCGGATGCAGCCAGGCATCATCGGCTCACCGCGCAGCGACGCCCTGGTGCGCGCCGCCTACGCCTCGCTCCCCGGCTGACCAGCGCGCTCCTGCTCCGGCTGCTCCGACTGCTCAGGCTGCTCGGGGGCCAGCCAGAGGGCGCCCAGCGGCGGGACCCGCAGCACCACGGACGCGGGCTTGCCGTGCCACCGGGTCTCGTCGGCCTCGACCGCGCCGAGGTTGCCGACGTCCGAGCCGCCGTACCGGGCCGCGTCGGTGTTGAGCACCTCGCGCCACCGGCCGGCGGACGGCAGCCCGACGCGGTAGCCCTCGTGCGGGGCGCCGGCGAAGTTGACGACGCACACCAGCGGCCGGCCGGCCTTGTCGCGCCGCACGAACGAGAAGACGTTGTGCTGGGTGTCGTTGGCGTCCACCCAGTCGAAGCCCGCGGGGTCGTGGTCGAGCTCCCACAGCGCGGGCGTCTCCTGGTAGCGGGCGTTCAGGTCGGCCACGAGGTCCTGCACGCCGCGGTGCACCGGCTGGTCCAGCAGCCACCAGTCGAGGCTGCGGGACTCGGCCCACTCCGCCTCCTGGCCGAACTCCTGGCCCATGAAGAGCAGCTGCTTGCCCGGGTGCGCCCACATGTACGCGAGGAAGGCCCTCAGGTTCGCGAGCTGCTGCCAGCGGTCACCGGGCATCTTGCGCAGCAGCGAGCCCTTGCCGTGCACGACCTCGTCGTGGCTGATCGGCAGCACGAAGCTCTCGCTGAACGCGTACATGAGGGAGAACGTCATCCGGTGGTGGTGGTACTGGCGGTGCACCGGGTCCTCGGCGGCGTAGCCGAGGCTGTCGTGCATCCAGCCCATGTTCCACTTCAGCCCGAACCCGAGGCCGCCGAGGTGGGTCGGACGGGTGACGCCCGGCCAGGCGGTGGACTCCTCGGCGATCGTGACGATGCCGGGGACGCGCTTGTACGCGGTGGCGTTGAACTCCTGCAGGAACTCGATCGCCTCGAGGTGCTCGCGCCCGCCGTAGCGGTTGGGCACCCACTGGCCGTCCTCGCGGGAGTAGTCCAGGTACAGCATCGAGGCGACCGCGTCGACGCGGATGCCGTCGATGTGGAACTCCTCCAGCCAGTACAGGGCGTTGGCGACGAGGAAGTTCCGCACCTCCTTGCGCCCGTAGTCGAAGACGAGCGTGCCCCAGTCCGGGTGCTCGCCCTTGCGCGGGTCGGGGTACTCGTACAGCGGCTCGCCGTCGAAGCGCGCCAGCGCCCACGCGTCCTTCGGGAAGTGCGCGGGCACCCAGTCGAGGATGACGCCGATCCCCGCCTGGTGCAGGCGGTCCACGAGGTAGCGGAAGTCGTCCGGGTGGCCGAACCGTGACGTGGGCGCGTAGTACGAGGTGACCTGGTACCCCCACGAGCCGCCGAAGGGGTGCTCGGCGACGGGCATCAGCTCGACGTGGGTGAAGCCGCAGTGCAGCACGTGGCCGACGAGCTGGTCGGCGAGCTCGCGGTAGCCCAGCCCCTGGCGCCAGGAGCCGAGGTGCACCTCGTAGACGCTCATCGGCCCGGTGTGCGGGTCGCGCGCGGCGCGCGCGGACATCCAGTCGCCGTCCTGCCACGCGTAGCCGCTCTCGACGACGACGGAGGCGGTGGACGGCGGCACCTCGGTGCCGTAGGCCATCGGGTCGGCCTTCTGGCGCCAGTGCCCGTCCCGTCCCAGCAGCTCCAGCTTGTACCGGGTCCCCGCGCCCACCCCGGGGACGAACAGCTCCCACACGCCGCTGCCACCCAGCGAGCGCATCGCGTGCGACCGGCCGTCCCAGTGGTTGAAGTCGCCGACCACGCGGACCGCCTGGGCGTGCGGTGCCCACACCGCGAACGACGTCCCGACGACCTCGCCCATCGGCCCCTCGTAGCGCCGCACGTGCGCGCCGAGGGCCTGCCAGAGCTGCTCGTGGCGCCCCTCCGCGATCAGGTGCAGGTCCACCTCACCGAGCGTCGGCAGGTAGCGGTAGGGGTCGTCGACGGTGGTGGCGCCGTGGCCGGGGTAGGTGACCTCGAGCCGGTAGTCGGGGACGTCGGGGGTGTCGAGCACGCCCACCCACACGCCGTCGCGCTCGTGGTCGAGCCCGACCCGCTGGCCGTCCTGCGTGACGGCGACGACGGACTCGGCGAACGGGCGCAGCGAGCGCACCGTCACGCCGCCGTCGTGGCGGTGGGCGCCGAGGACGTCGTGCGGCAGGGCGTGGGCGCCGTGGGCGACGGCGGCCAGCGTGCCGTGGTCGACGGGTCGGGCGGCGGGGGCGCCGGGCGACCGCGTGGCACCCGGGTCCGTCCCGCTGCCGTCGGACGCCGTGCTCGGGTCTGGGGTTCGCGGGTCGTGGGTCATGCGGGCCAGTCTTCCGTCTGCGGGTGCTGGTGCAACCCCGCGGCGGGACGTCGGCCGCTCAGCGTCGGCGTGTCGCGCGTGCGGCGCAGGCCACGCAGCGGGTGGCCGTCGGGCGGGCGGCGAGCCGGGCAGCCGGCACGGGCTGCCCGCAGTCCGCGCACGTGCCGTACGAGCCGAGCCGCACCCGCTCGCGGGCGGCCTCGAGCTCGAGCAGGTGCGTGCGCGCCTGCTCGACGAGGGAGCTGAGCTGCTCGCGCTCGAACGCGATCGTGGCCCCCTCGGGGTCGTGCTCGTCGTCGGTGTTCGCGTCCCGGGTGCCCTCGACGACCCGGGACCGCTCCCGTTCGAGGTCGGCCAGCCGGGCCGTCGTCGCGGCGTGCTCCGCCGCGAGCGCGGCCAGCGGGTCGGCGTCGGCAGGGCCGCCGAGCTCCGCGAGGTCGGCCGGGTCGCGGGGAGCGCCCGTCACAGGGCCTCGACGAGGGCGGCGGCGCCGTCGTCGACCCGCACGCCGGGGGCGGTGAGGTGCTCCCGCAGGACGGCGGCCAGCGCCGGGTGGGCGGTGACGCGGGTGGGGACCTCCAGCAGGGCGCCGGACCGGTGCGTCAGCTGCAGCACGGTCTCCGGCCCCTTGCGCTGCACCGAGACCCGGCTCGTCCCGGCGACGTCACCGCGCGAGCTGCCGACCCGGCCGCCGCTCACGGTCAGCCGGGTGCCGTCGAGGACGGCGGTCACCTGCGAGCGCCGGCGGCGGACGACCTTGAGCCGGACCAGCGCGACGGCGGCCGGCCAGCAGCAGGCGGCGACGACGACCGGGAGGAACAGCGCCTCCGTCCCGCGCCAGGCGAGCACGGCGAGGGGCGCCAGGGCGAGCACGCCGACGATGGCCAGCTCCTCACCGGTCCACGGCCAGCGGTGGGTGATCGTCGTCGGGTTCGCGGGGGTCGTCGTCCTCACCCTCCTGGTGTCGGCACCCGAACGGGTGACCTGAAGGCAGGCCGCCCCGGAACCGGTCTGAGCCGGTCCGAGCCGGTCCGCAGGCGCGCCCCTGCCGTGCCCGCTCAGCCGTCGAGCACCTCGAACCTGATGCCCCGCGTCTGCAGGCGGTGGCGCAGGGCCGCGCCCATCGCGACCGCTGTCGTGACCTGCCCCGCGGTCCTCGGCAGGTCGTCGCCGGTCAGGCACAGGGCCGACTCGGCGAGCATCACGGCGGTCGCCCCGTACCCGGGGTCCCCGCCGCTCACCTGGGTGGCCAGGTGCCTGGGGCCGTCGTCCCCGTCGGTCAGCCCGTCGACCACCGCGTCGAAGCGCACCCGGAACCAGCCGCGGGCCCGCCGCTCGTCGTCCGGGCCGCTGCCCGGCGGCCGCACCCGGGCGAGGGCGGACCTCAGTGGCGGGACCTGGGCCGCGGCGACGAGTCCCGCGGCGCCGGCGACCAGTCCGCCGGCGAGCAGGGGGTTGGGCAGCGACGCCCAGTGCCCGTACCGGAAGTCCTCGCCGTACGCGGGCAGGGCCCGGGCGCTGCGCAGCACGACCTGCGGGTCGACCGTGGGCAGCGGGACCAGCCACCGGCCCGTCCGGTGGTCGCGGTGCGGCAGGCCACCGGCGCCCGCGACCCGCCGCCCCGACGGGCGCGGCTCACGGTCCCGGCGGGCGCGGGCCGCCTCGCGGGCGGCCCGGGGACGCGACGCGGCCGTGAGCGCGGAGGCGAAGGTGCCCCCGGACAACGCCCCGGAGGCCCTCACCTGTCCCTGCACGGTGAGCGCGCCGGTCCCGTCCCAGCCGCGCTCGCGCAGCGCCGTGACGAGGTGCTGGACGCCCAGGTCGTGCGGGACGGAGTCGAAGCCGCACGCGTGCACGAGCCGGGCGCCGGTGTCCCGCGCGGTGTCGTGGTGCGCCAGCCAGGTCCGGTCGACGAACTCGGGCTCCCCGGTCAGGTCGAGGTAGTCGGTGCCCGAGGCCGCGCACGCCGCGACGACCGGCTCCCCGTGCAGCAGGTACGGCCCGACCGTGGTGACGAGGGTCCGGGTGCGCTCCGCGGCGGCCCGCGCCGTCGCGGGCCGCTCGACGTCGACGAGGACCACGTCCGCCACCGGCGCGCAGCCGTCGTCCGCGGCGACGGCGGTGAGGTGGTCGCGGACGGCCGCGAGCCGCCCCGGGTCGCGCCCCGCGACGGCCCAGCGCAGGCCCGCCGGCGCGTGCCGGGCCAGGTGCTCGCCGGCGAGGCGGCCGGTGAACCCGGTGGCGCCCAGGACGACCAGGTCCAGCTCCCGCTCGCCGCGGCGGGCGCTCACGCCGGGTCGCCGAGCAGCCGACGGACCGCGTGCAGCGGGACCTCGAGCCAGGCCGGCCGGTTGCGCGTCTCGTAGACGACCTCGTACAGGGCCTTGTCCAGCTCCAGCGCGGCGAGCAGGTCCGCGCGCGCCCGTGGGTCCTCGCCGCCGGCGTCGGCGTAGCCGGCGACGAACGCGTCGCGGGCGGAGGCGGCCCAGGCGTCGGCGGCGGACGCGGACCGGTGCGCGTCGTCGTCCTCGCGGCCGACGGTGGTGTAGCGCGCCGCGTAGTCGAAGGAGCGCAGCATCCCGGCCACGTCGCGCAGGGCGAGGTCCGGGACGGCGCGCTCGGCGAGCGGCCGCAGCGGCTCGCCCTCGAAGTCCAGCAGGATCCACCCGCGGGTGGGGGAGTGCAGCACCTGGCCGAGGTGGTAGTCGCCGTGGACCCGTTGCAGGTCGGGCAGGTCACCCAGCCCGTCGAGCCGGTCGGCGTGGCGCCGGAGCGCGGCGGTCCACGGCTCCAGCGCGGGGGCGGCGTCCAGCGCCCACCCCACCCGGCTGCGCAGCCCGCTGACCATCCGGTCCCGCTCACCCGAGGCCATCGGCGTGCGCCCGAGGGCGTCGGCGAGCGTCAGGTGGACCGCGGCGGTGGCCGCCCCCAGCTCGCGCGCCTGGGCGGAGAAGTCCCGGCCGGCGCGAACCGCCTCGACGGCCTCGACCCAGGCGTCCCGGCTGCCGGTGAGGAACTCCACGGCGACCGCGAGGTGACCGGTGGCGGGTGCGCCGTCCGGGCCGGTCCACGTGCCGGTCGCCCAGCCGCGGACCTGGGCGACCCGGTCGCACCCGGCGGCCGCGAGCGCGGCGGTCACCTCGACGTCCGGGTTGGCGCCGCCGTGCAGCGTCCGGAAGACCTTCACCACGGTGGGGTCGGAGCCGTCGGGGTCCACGACGACGCTGGTGTTCGACTGCTCGCCGCCGAGCACCCGGGAGGGGGCGTCCGGGGACGGGGGCGACTGGCCGGGTGGGCTGTCGAGCCCGCGCAGCAGCGCCTGCACGTAGACCGGGTCGTGCGGGCCGTCGTAGACCCAGCGGGCCCCGGCCCCCGGGAGGTCGACCTCGCCGACGAAGGAGTCCGGGCCCCCCTCGGCGCCGTCGCGCGGGGCGGTCCGCAGCGTCAACGGCACCTGGACGACGTCGAACCGGTCGCCGGAGTCCAGGCCCACGACGTGCACCTGGGCGGTCGTGCCGTCGGGTGCCGTGCCGAGGTCGAGGACGGCCAGCGACCGCAGGCCGACACCGCGTCCCTTGGCGGGGTACCACCGCTGCCGGGGCATCCAGGTGGCGAGCAGGTGGCGCAGCGGCTCGGTCCCGGCGTCGAGGCCTCCTGCCGCGCCGGCGGTCACGACGCCTCCCCGACCCGCAGCCAGAAGAAGTCCCGCGAGCCCATCGTGACCGGCAGCGTGCCGTCCTCGCGGACGGCCGGGAACCCGGTGCCGCCGAAGAGGTCGGTCAGGTCCGCGCCGCCGCGGTCGGGCAGGTGCACGGTGGTGGCCTGCGGGGTGGCCGACAGATTGTTGAGGCACAGCACGGTCTCCGGCGGCTGGTCCTCGCCGCCGGGGGTGCTCGCGTCGAGCACCCTCAGGAAGGCGAGTACCGCCTCGTTGTCGGAGACCAGCGGCACGTACCGGCCGACCCCGAACACCGGGTGGCGCTTGCGGATGGCGAGCATGCCGCGCGTCCAGTGCAGCAGCGACGACGAGGACGCCAGCTGGGCCTCCACGTTGACGTTGTTGTAGTGGTACACGAGGGACTGGACGGTGGGCAGGTACACCTTGCCGGGGTCGGCGGTGGAGAAGCCGGCGTTGCGGTCCGGCGTCCACTGCATCGGGGTGCGGACGGCGTCGCGGTCGTCCAGCCAGATGTTGTCGCCCATGCCGATCTCGTCGCCGTAGTACAGGCACGGGCTGCCGGGTAGGGCCAGCAGGAGCGCGTTGAGCAGCTCGATCTCGGCCCGCGAGTTGTCCAGCAGGGGCGCCAGGCGCCGCCGGATGCCGATGTTGGCGCGCATCCGCGGGTCGGGGGCGTACCAGCCGTACATGGCGGCGCGCTCCTCGGTGCTGACCATCTCGAGCGTCAGCTCGTCGTGGTTGCGCAGGAACGTCCCCCACTGGCCCGACCGCGGGATGTCCGGGGTGTCGGCGAGGATGTCCGCGATCGGCGTCGCCTTGCCCTCACGCACCGCGTAGTACATCCGCGGCATCACGGGGAAGTGGAAGCACATGTGGCACTCCGGGCGCTCGGGGGTGCCGAAGTAGTCCACGACGTCGTGCGGCCACTGGTTGGCCTCGGCGAGCAGCACCCGGCCCGGGTACTCGCGGTCGACCATGGCGCGCAGGTCCGCGAGGAACTCGTGGGTGCGCGGCAGGTTCTCGCAGTTCGTGCCCTCCTCCTCGAACAGGTAGGGCACGGCGTCGAGCCGGAAGCCGTCGATGCCGAGGTCCAGCCAGAACCGGACGACGTCGAACATCGCCTCCCGCACGTCGGGGTTCTCGAAGTTCAGGTCCGGCTGGTGGGAGAAGAACCGGTGCCAGAAGAACTGGCGCCGCACCGGGTCGAACGTCCAGTTCGACGTCTCGGTGTCGACGAAGATGATCCGCGCGTCGCCGTACTTCTCGTCGTCGTCGCTCCAGACGTAGAAGTCGCCGTACGGTCCGTCGGGGTCGGACCGGCTGGCCTGGAACCAGGGGTGCTGGTCGGAGGTGTGGTTCATCACCAGGTCGGTGATGACGCGCAGGCCGCGGGCGTGCGCCTGGCTGACGAGCTCGGTGAAGTCCGGCAGGGTGCCGAACTCCGGCAGGACGGCGCAGTAGTCCGACACGTCGTACCCGCCGTCGCGCAGGGGCGAGGCGTAGAACGGCGGCAGCCACAGGCAGTCGACACCCAGCCACTGCAGGTAGTCGAGCTTGCCGATCACGCCGGTGAGGTCGCCGGAGCCCGAGCCGTTGGAGTCGGCGAAGGCCCGCACGAGGACCTCGTAGAAGACCGCCTTCTTGTACCAGTCGGGGTCGTGGTCGAGCCCTGGTGCGTGCAGGTCCAGCCCGCGCATCGGGGACGCCGACATCAGACCCTCCTGACGTGGACGACGTGGGCGGGGGTCTCGAAGCCGAGCTTGACGTACACGTGCTCGTTCCAGTGCCACGACCCTCCGCTGAGCAGGTCGTGGGCGACGAACGACTCGTGCGCCTCCAGGCCGATCGCGGTCAGGTCGAGGTGCACCATCGTCTCCCGGACGGAGTGGGGGTCGAGGTTGACGACGACGACCACGGCGTCCTCGCGGCCGGTCGGCGAGTGCTCGGCCGGCACGTGCCGCGAGTACGCCAGGACGGTGGGGTCGTCGGTGGGGTGGAACGTGATGCCGCGCAGCCGCTGCAGCGCGGGGTGGGCGCGGCGGACCTCGTTGAGCCGGCGCAGCAGCGGCTCCAGGCTGCGCCCCTCGGCGACGGCCCGGGCGAAGTCCCGGGGCTTGAACTCGTACTTCTCGTTGTCGATCTGCTCCTCGACGCCGGGGCGGGCGACGTTCTCGACGAGCTCGTAGCCCGCGTAGATCCCCCACGTGGGGACGAGGGTCGCTGCCAGCACCGCGCGCAGCCGGAAGGCGGTCGGGCCGCCGTACTGCATCGTGGGGGTGAGGATGTCGTGCGTCGTCGGCCAGAAGCTGGGCCGCATGTAGTCGGCGGTCCCGGTCTTGCCCTCCGGCGTCACGTGGTGGGAGCCGGTGGTCAGCTCGGTGAGGTACTCGGTCAGCTCGGCGCCGGTGTTGCGCCAGGTGAAGTACGTGTACGACTGGTGGAAGCCGACCTTGGCGAGGGTCCGCATCATCGCCGGCCGGGTGAACGCCTCGGCGAGGAAGACCACCTCGGGGTGGTCGCGGTTGACCTCCGCGATCAGCCACTCCCAGAACTCGACCGGCTTGGTGTGGGGGTTGTCGACGCGGAAGAGCGTCACGCCGTGCTCCACCCAGAGCAGCACGACCCGCAGCACCTCGCGGTAGATGCCCTCGGGGTCGTTGTCGAAGTTCAGCGGGTAGATGTCCTGGTACTTCTTGGGCGGGTTCTCGGCGTAGGCGATCGACCCGTCGGCCCGGGTGGTGAACCACTCCGGGTGCTCGGCGACCCACGGGTGGTCGGGGGAGCACTGCAGCGCCAGGTCGAGGGCAACCTCGAGCCCCAGCTCGCGGGCCCTCGCGACGAAGGCGTCGAAGTCCTCGAAGGTGCCCAGGGACGGCTCGATCGCGTCGTGCCCGCCGTCGGCGGAGCCGATCGCGTAGGGCGAGCCGGGGTCGCCCGGCTGCGGGTCGAGGGTGTTGTTGCGGCCCTTGCGGTTCGTCGTCCCGATCGGGTGCACCGGGGTCAGGTAGGCGACGTCGAAGCCCATCGCGGCGATCCGGGGGAGGTCCTCCGCCGCGGTGCGCAGGGTCCCGGTCGTCCACTCGCCCGTCGCCTCGTCGTAGGTGGCGCCCACGCTGCGGGGGAAGAACTCGTACCAGGAGCCGAACAGCGCGAGCTCGCGCTGCACCCGGAGCACGTGCTCGGCCCCGGCGGTGACCATCTCGCGGACGGGACGGCGGTCCAGCGCGTCCTGGACGGCGCGCGAGGTGCCGGCGGCGAGGCGGGCGAGGGCGGGGCGGGTGCCGTCGCGCAGGCCGGTGACGGCGTCGGCGAGCACCGCCCGGTCGCCGTCGTCACGGTCGCCGTCACGGCCGGCCCGCTCGAGCAGCCGGGCGCCCTCCTCGAGCATCAGCTCGGTGTCGACGTCCGCCTCGACCTTGATCACCGCGTCGTGCAGCCACGTGCCGTAGGGGTCGCTCCACCCCTCGACGCGGAAGGTCCAGTCGCCCTCGGCGTCCGGGACGACGTGCGCCAGGTAGCGGTCGTTGCCGGGGTCGGTGACGGTCATCCGGGCGACCTGGCGGACGGTGCCCGAGGGGTCGGTGAGGACGACGCTGGCGGCGACCGCGTCGTGCCCCTCCCGGAAGACCGTGGCCGTGACGGGCACGGCCTCCCCGACGACGCAGCGGGCCGGCCAGCGCCCGCCGTCGACGACGGGTCCGACGTCCACGACGGGGATGCGCCCCACCCGGGTGCCCGGCGGGGTCCACGGGGTGGCGCCGGCGGCCGCCGAGGCCTCGGGCGCGCTGGTCGTCGCGCTCGTGGGCGGGCTGGTGGACGGAGTGGTGCGCTCGGGGGTGGGCGTGCCGGCCGCGGGAGGTCGCTTCCTGCTCACCCGGACGAACCTACCGAGGTCCCGGCGGTCCCACACTCGGACGCGACGCCGAGGGGGCCCGGGCCGGGGACCGAGCCCGGGACCGGAGGAAGCAAGAACTTGCAGATTCTGTAAAGAATGTGCAGTCCTGCCGGTGTGTCGTCCTCCTGACTGCCGTAACCTCGCGAGCGTGAGAGCCATCCGACGGTTCACCGTCCGCACCGTCCTGCCCCCCGCCGTCGCCGGGCTGGGCCGGCTGGCCATGAACCTGCGCTGGTCCTGGCACCCGCCCACCCGCGACCTGTTCGAGAGCATCGACCCCGGTCGCTGGGGCGCCGTGGGCCACGACCCCGTGGCGCTGCTGGCCGAGCTGAGACCCGAGCAGCTCGAGGCGCTGGCCGCCGACCCCGCCTTCGTGCAGCGCGTCGAGGCCGCGTGCGCCGACCTCGAGCGCTACCTCACCGAGCCGCGCTGGTACCAGGGGCTGCCCGGGCCGACGCCCGCGTCCATCGCCTACTTCTCGCCCGAGTACGGCATCACCAGCGTGCTGCCCCAGTACTCCGGCGGCCTCGGCATCCTGGCGGGCGACCACCTCAAGAGCGCCTCGGACCTCGGCGTGCCGATCGTCGGCGTGGGCCTGCTCTACAAGAGCGGGTACTTCAAGCAGGCGCTCACCCGGGACGGCTGGCAGACCGAGACCTACCCGGTCTCCGACCCCGACGGCCTGCCGCTGACGCTCCTGCGCGAGGACGACGGCACGCCGTGCGAGGTCAGCGTCGGCCTGCCCGGGGGACGCGCCCTCGTCGCGCACGTCTGGAAGGCCGACGTCGGCCGGGTCCCGCTGCTGCTGCTGGACTCCGACGTGCCGGCCAACGACGAGGCCGCCCGCGGCATCACCGACCGCCTCTACGGAGGGGGCGGCGAGCACCGGCTGCAGCAGGAGATGCTGCTCGGCATCGGCGGCGTGCGCGCCCTGCGCCTGTGGTCCCGGCTGACCGGCGCCGCGGTGCCGGAGGTGTACCACACCAACGAGGGCCACGCCGGCTTCCTCGGGCTGGAGCGCCTGCGCGAGCTCACCGAGGACGGCCTGGGCTTCGACGACGCCCTCGAGGCCGTGCGGGCCGCCACGGTGTTCACCACCCACACCCCCGTCCCGGCCGGCATCGACCGGTTCGGCACCGACCAGATCGAGCTCTACCTCGGCGACTCCGACGCCCTCGGGCTGCCGATCGACCGGGTGCTCGAGCTCGGCTGCGAGGACTACCCCGGCGGTGAGGCCGGCGTCTTCAACATGGCCGTCATGGGCCTGCGCCTGGCCCAGCGCGCCAACGGCGTCTCGACCCTGCACGGCGCCGTCAGCCGGACGATGTTCGACGGCCTGTGGCCCGGCTTCGACGACACCGAGGTGCCCATCACCTCGATCACGAACGGCGTCCACGCACCCACCTGGGTGGACCGGCGCGTGACCGAGCTGGCCAACGAGCACGTCGGCCCCGCGCTCACCGAGCAGGCGCGCGGCTGGGAGCAGATCGAGCGCATCCCGTCGGACCAGATCTGGGCGGTCCGCCGCGAGCTGCGCGCCCAGCTCGTCGCCGACGCGCGCCGGCGCGTGCGCGAGTCCTGGCTCGAGCGCGGCGCCTCCGCCGCCGAGCTCGGCTGGGTGGACGGCGTCCTGGACCCCGACGTGCTCACCATCGGGTTCGCCCGCCGCGTGCCCACGTACAAGCGGCTGACGCTCATGCTGCGCGACCCGCAGCGGCTCAAGGAGCTGCTGCTGCACCCGGAGCGCCCGGTGCAGCTCGTCATCGCCGGCAAGTCCCACCCCGCCGACGAGCAGGGCAAGCGCCTCATCCAGCAGCTCGTGCGGTTCGCCGACGACCCCGAGGTCCGGCACCGCATCGTGTTCCTGCCCAACTACGACATCGCGATGGCGCAGACCCTCTACCCCGGCTGCGACGTCTGGCTGAACAACCCGCTGCGCCCGCTGGAGGCCTGCGGCACCTCGGGCATGAAGGCCGCCCTCAACGGGTGCCTCAACCTGTCCATCCTCGACGGCTGGTGGGACGAGTGGTACGACGGCGAGAACGGCTGGGCCATCCCCACCGCCGACGGCGTCGAGGACCCCGACCGCCGCGACGACCTCGAGGCCGCGGCCCTGTACGAGCTCATCGAGACCTCGGTGGCCCCGCGCTTCTACGACGCGGGTGAGGACGGGCTGCCGGCGCGCTGGATCGCGATGGTCCGGCACACGCTCGGCACCCTGGGCCCGAAGGTCCTGGCCAGCCGGATGGTCGCCGACTACGTCGAGCGGCTGTACCTGCCGGCAGCGGCGGCCGGGCACTCCCTGAACGGCCCCGACTTCGCCGGCGCGAAGGCGCTGGCGCAGTGGAAGTCCCGGGTCCGCGCGGGGTGGGACGCCGTGCGCGTCGACCACGTGGAGTCCAGCGGCCTCGGCGACAGCCCGCAGGTGGGCGAGGTGCTGCGGGTGGGCGCGTTCGTGTCCCTCGGCGACCTGGCCCCCCAGGACGTCGACGTGCAGGTCGTGCACGGCAGGGTCAGCGAGACCGACGAGCTGACCGGGACCGTGGTCGAGTCCCTGGGCCACGTCGAGACCTACGAGGGCGGCCGGCACCAGTTCGCCGGTGAGCTCCGGCTCGGCCGGACCGGGCCGTTCGGGTACACGGTCCGGGTGCTGCCGCGGCACGAGGCGCTCGCCAGCCCGGCGGAGACCGGGCTGGTCGCCAACGCCTGACCCCTCACCCCGCGCCCGGCGGCGCCGTCGGTCACCCGGCGGCGTCGCCGGCGTCGTCGGCGTCCGGAGTCGCGGCTGGGGAACCGCCGGTGACGGGGTGCCCCCCGTTCCGCACGGCGCGGTACAGCCGCAGCGTCCGGCCGGGCACCCGCACCCGCCCGCCGGGCTCGCACGACGTCGCCGGGACGTCGTCCGGGTGCTCGAAGGCGCTGTCCCACAGCAGGTCGAGCCGGTCGGCCCACGGTCGCGACGGGAGCACGAGGTCGACGTCCCGGTCCTCGCCGTGCACGACGAGCAGCACCGACGGCGTGACGTCCTGCCCGTGCAGCAGCATCTGCACGGTGCGGCGGCCGTCGTGCCAGCCGTCGTGGTCCATCAGCGTCCCGTCGGCGCCGAACCAGGCCAGGTCGATGGTGCCGTCCGCGTGCACCGGCCGGCCGGCGAAGAAGGTGTCCTGGCGCAGCACCGGGTGCTCGCGTCGCAGGGCCAGCAGCCGGCGCGTCGTGGCCAGCAGCGCGCGCCGGTCGGGGTCCAGCCCGTCGGACCCGCCCCAGTCGAGCCAGGTGGTCGGGTCGTCGAGGCAGTAGGCGTTGTTGTTGCCGCGCTGCGTGCGGCCCGTCTCGTCCCCCGCGGTGAGCATCGGCACCCCGGTGGCCAGCAGGAGCGTGCCCAGCAGCGCCCGCGCGCTTCGCCGCCGGGCGGCCAGCACCACCTCGTCGTCCGTCGGACCCTCCACGCCGTGGTTCCACGAGCGGTTGTCGCCGTGGCCGTCTCGGTTGCCCTCCCCGTTGGCCTCGTTGTGCTTGTGGTCGTAGGCGGTCAGGTCCGCGAGGGTGAAGCCGTCGTGCGCGGTGACGAGGTTGACCGAGGCCAGCGGGCCGCGGACCACCGAGTCGGTGGCCGCCGACCACCCGAAGAAGTCCGCCGAGCCCGCCAACCGGGTCGCCAGGTGCCGCACCCCGTGGGTGCGCGCGCGGGGGTCGCGGGCCGTGGTGGCGGCGTCGGCCAGCCAGAACGTGCGCACGTCGTCGCGGAACAGGTCGTTCCACTCCGCGAGCGGCTGCGGCAGCTGGCCGGTGCGCCAGCCGTGGTGCCCGACGTCCCACGGCTCGGCGACGAGCTTGGTGCGCGACAGCACCGGGTCGGTCCGCAGCGCCACGAGGAACGGGTGGTCCGGGTCGTAGCCGTGCCGCCCGCGGGCCAGGGCGGGCGCGAGGTCGAACCGGAAGCCGTCCACCCCGAACGCCTGGACCCAGTAGCGCAGGGAGTCCAGGGCGAGCTGGACGACCCGGGCGTTGCGGAAGTCCAGCGAACCACCCGTCCCGGTGACGTCGGCGTCGCGACCGCGGTCGTCGAGCCGGTAGTAGGTCGCGGCGTCCAGACCGCGCAGGCTGAGCGTGGGACCGTCGACGCCGCCCTCGCAGGTGTGGTTGTAGACGACGTCGAGGAGCACCTCCAGCCCGGCGGCGTGCAGGTCGCGCACGGCCTGCGCCAGCTCCGCCAGGACGGCCGCCGGCCCCGCCGCGCGCGCCGCCCGGGTCGCGTACCGCGGCTCGGGCGCGAAGAACGACAGGGTGCTGTAGCCCCAGTAGTTGCGCAGTCCCCGACGGACGAGCGCGGGTTCGTCCGCGGCCGCGTGCACCGGCAGCAGCTCGACAGCCGTCACGCCGAGGGACGTCAGGTGCTCGATCACCGCCGGGTGCGCCAGCCCCGCGTACGTCCCGCGCAGCTCCGGCGGTACTCCCGGGTGCTGCATGGTCAGGCCCCGCACGTGCGCCTCGTAGACGACGGTGTCGGCCCACGGCACGTCCGGCCGGTCGGCGGGGTCCGCCACGGGGGAGGGGACGACGACGCTCCACGGCACCCTGCCGAGCGACCCGAGCGCGCTGCGGCGCCGGGCCCCTCCCGCCGACGCGGGGCCGTCGACGGGCTGCCAGTCCTCGTCCACGGCGTGCCCGAACAGCTCCGGTCCCCAGACCAGGTCACCGTCCAGGGCCCGGGCGTAGGGGTCGACGAGCAGCTTGTCGGGGTGGTGCCGGTGGCCGCGGTCGGGGTCCCACGGGCCGTGCACCCGCAGGCCGTAGCGTTGGCCCTCACGGACACCGGGCAGGTGGCCGTGCCAGACGCCGTGCGTGCGGTCCGTCAGCGGCACCACCCGGTGCCCGCCGTCGTCCTGCGCGAGGACCACCTCGACGGCCTCGGCGTGCGCGGCCAGCACCGCGGCCCGAGCGCCGTCGGCGGTCAGGTGCACCCCCAGCGGTCCCGGGCCGGGCGAGGAGGCGCGGGGCGTGGAGCCCGCGGGTTCGACCGGCACGAGGGGCAGTCTGCCCGGGGGTGGGCGCGCCCGCCGCGCCGACCGGCCGTCTAGCGTGGACCCGATGAGCGGACCCCACGGACCCGGCGTACCCGACGACGCGGAGACGGCTGGTGAGGGCCCCGCCGCCGACGGTGTCGACGGTGCCGACGCAGTGCCCTCCTACCCGCCGCCGCCGGGGGAGCGTCCGCTGCGCGGTCGCGTCCTGGACGTGCTGGCCGACGCGGGCCTGGCCCCGTCGCTGGACGAGGACGGTGACGTCGCGGTCGTCGTCCAGGGGCAGCGGTTGTTCGTGCGCTGCGCCGACGGGACCCTGCCGCGGCTGCGCGTCCTCGGGCAGTGGCAGGTCGGGCAGACCGTGGCCGCCGACGAGCTGACCCGGATGCGCGTCGCGGGCGACCTGACGATGCGCCTGGACGTCGTCAAGGTCGTCGCCGCGCAGGACGTCCTGCTCGTGGCCGCCGACGTCGTCGTGGACGACGGCACGGACCTCGCGCCGCTGCTCACCGGGTGCTTCGCCGCGGTGCTGTCCGCGGTGCGTCGCTGGTACGAGCTGGTGTCGGGTGAGACGCAGGACACCCCGGGTGACCCGGGCGCCGCCGGTTAGGCTCGGCCCGCACCACCAGCGGCGTCCACGAGCGACGTCCGGCAGCGACGGCGAGCAGCACGAGAGGGAGCACCATGGGCGAGTTCGTACGGCTCGAGGTCGAGTCCGGCATCGGCACCATCCGGCTGGAGCGGCCGCCGATGAACGCCCTCAACGCCCAGGTGCAGGAGGAGCTGCGCGAGGTCGCCGCCGAGGCCACCGCGCGGCGCGACGTCGCGGCCGTCGTCGTCTACGGCGGCGAGAAGGTCTTCGCCGCGGGCGCCGACATCAAGGAGATGCAGACCATGTCGTACACCGACATGGTCGACCGCTCCGGCGCGCTGCAGTCCGCCTTCACGGCCGTCGCCCGGATCCCCAAGCCGACCGTCGCGGCCATCACCGGCTACGCGCTCGGCGGCGGCTGCGAGCTGGCCCTGTGCTGCGACTTCCGCGTCGCCGGCGACAACGCCAAGCTGGGGCAGCCGGAGATCCTGCTCGGCATCATCCCCGGCGCCGGCGGGACGCAGCGCCTCGCGCGCCTCGTCGGTCCGGCGAAGGCGAAGGACCTGGTCTTCTCCGGCCGGTTCGTCGACGCCGCCGAGGCGCTGTCGATCGGTCTGGTCGACCGGGTCGTCGCGCCGGACGACGTGTACGAGGCTGCGAAGGAGACGGTGCGCCGCTACGTCGGCGCCGCGGCGTATGCGCTGCGGGCCGCGAAGGAGTCGATCGACCGGGGGCTCGAGGTCGACATCGACACCGGCCTGGAGATCGAGCGGATGCAGTTCGCGGCGCTCTTCGCCACCCGCGACCGCGAGGTGGGGATGGTCTCGTTCGTCGAGAACGGTCCCGGCAAGGCGAAGTTCGAGGGCCGCTGACGTGGCCGACCAGCCGGCGCCGCACCCGCACGCCTCCGCCGACGAGGTCGAGGCGGCGTGGAAGGACAACAAGCTCGCCCAGGTGCTCTACCACGACTGGGAGGCCGAGACCTACGACGAGAAGTGGTCGATCTCCTTCGACGACCGCTGCATCTCCTACGCCCGGGACCGCTTCGTCGCGGTCGCCGGTGACGAGGGCTGGCCGTACGGCGACGTCCTCGAGCTCGGCGCGGGCACCGGCTTCTTCTCGCTGAACCTGCGCCAGGCCGGGGTCGTCGACCGGGTGACCGTGACCGACCTGTCACCCGGCATGGTGGAGGCGGCCAAGGAGAACGCGCGCCGCCTCGGTTTCGAGATCGAGGGCCGCGTCGCCGACGCCGAGGCCCTGCCGTTCCCCGACGACTCGTTCGACCTGGTCGTCGGGCACGCGGTCATCCACCACGTCCCCGACGTCGAGCAGGCGCTGCGCGAGGTCCTGCGCGTGCTGCGCCCCGGCGGACGGTTCGTGATCGCCGGCGAGCCGACCCGGATCGGTGACTGGTACGCGCGCCGGCTCGGGCGGCTGACCTGGGAGGCCACCACCCGCGCCACCCGGCTCGGGCCGCTGCGCGGGTGGTCGCGGCCGCAGGAGGAGCTGGACGAGGCCTCCCGCGCCGCGGCGCTGGAGTCCGTGGTCGACCTGCACACCTTCGACCCGGCCGAGCTCGGGCGCACCGCGCTGCGGGCCGGCGCCGTCGACGTCCGCACCCAGACCGAGGAGCTCACCGCCGCCTTCCTGGGCTGGCCGGTGCGCACGTTCGAGGTCGCGGTCAACCCCGACAAGCTCGGCTGGGGCTGGGCGACGTTCGCGTACACCTCCTGGCTGCGGCTGTCCGCGGTCGACCGGGTGCTCGCGAAGGCGTTGCCGCAGAAGGTGTTCTACAACGTCGCGATCACCGGCGTGAAGCCGCTCTGAGCAGGGCCGGACGCGTCGGGGAGCGGTCGTCGTGCGGGCGCTCAGCGCGTGGGCGGTGAGGTTGCGCACCGGCCGGGACCCCCGGCAGGCCCGGTACCTGACCCGTGCGTCGCTGCTGTGGGTGTGGCGGCACCGGGCGTTCACGCCCTGGTACCTGCTGCGGTACGCCCGGCTGCTGCGGCTGCGGCTCCTGCACCCTGACGTCGTCACGACCGGGATGGTCTTCCTCGGCAAGGGTGTCGAGATGGAGACCCGGCCCGGCTACGGGCGGATCGTCCTCGGCCGCTGGGTGCACGTCGGCGACGACAACCGGCTGCGCGCCCACGAGGGCACGCTCACGATCGGCGACAAGTGCGTCCTCGGCCGGGACAACACCGTCAACTGCTACCTCGACGTGGAGGTCGGCGCGTCCACCCTCGTCGCGGACTGGGTGTACGTCACCGACTTCGACCACGTCACCACCGAGGTCGGCGTCCCGATCAAGGACCAGGGCCTGGTGAAGTCGCCCGTCCGGATCGGCCCGGACTGCTGGCTGGGCGTGCGCGCCACCGTCCTGCGCGGCACCGTCGTCGGCCGCGGCACCGTCCTCGCCGCGCACACCGTCGCCCGCGGCACCTACCCCGAGCACGCCGTCGTCGCCGGCCAGCCGGGCCGGGTCGTCAAGGACCGGGTGGCCGTGGACGCCGCCGACGCCGACCGGCGCGCGGCGCTCGCCGACATGGAGCGCAAGCAGCGTGACGCCGTCCGGCGCGTCACCGGCACCTGACCTCCGGCGTGCCAGGCGCGGCTCAGCCCCGCTCGAGCGCCGTCCCCACCAGCCCCAGCGGCGGTGAGCCGAGGTCCAGCAGCGCCCGGTGGAACCGGGGGACCGAGAAGTCCGCGCCCCACCGCTCCCGCGCCTGCTCCCGCAGGTCGAGCAGCGCCAGCTTGCCCCACGTGTACCGGCCGTAGCCGACGTCGAACGTGCCGCGCTGGGCCTCGGACCGGGCCGCCGACAGGCCGAGGAACGCGTCGTCCCCGAACCGCCGGGTCGCCTCGTCCACGGTCATCCCGCCGGCGTGCAGGCCGACCGAGCAGGCCAGGCGCGTCACCCGCACGAGCGCCTCCAGGCACATGCCCGCCACGTACCGGGGGTCCTGCGCGCGGAACCCCTCGTCGACCACGGCCTCCTCGACGTAGTGCGCCCAGCCCTCCGCGAACGTCGAGGACTGCAGCACGCGCCGCACCGGCGTGGCCGCGTGCCGCAGCGCCCGGCCGTGGGCGTAGTGGCCGGGGGCGACCTCGTGCACGGTGATCGCCGGCAGCGAGGTCCGGCTGAACACGGCCAGCCACTGCTCCACCTCGTCCGCCGGCCACGACGGGTCCGGCGGGGTCACGTGGTACCAGGACGGCGCGTCGGGCTCCTCCGGCGCCGCCCACGCCATCATCGCCATCGCCCAGGAACGGGACGGCGGGGCGGGACCGACCAGGCACTCGCCGTCCGTCCACGGGGCCAGGTCGTGGTCCCGGGTGAACGCCAGCACCTCCTCGGTCACCGCCCGGGCCTCGGTCAGCACCCCGTCGGCGTCCGGGTGGTCCCGCAGCAGGTCCGCCACCACCTCCGCGGTGGGCCGGGTCGCGTCGAGCCGGCCGCACGCCTCGCCGAGCAGGGCGGTCAACCGGTCGCGCTCGACGTCCGCGGCGACCGCGAGCGCCTCGACGTCCACCTCCAGGGCCTCCCACGTGCCGAGCTCACGGGCCAGCGCGCGCGAGCCCACCGCGGTGTCGGGGTCGCCGGTCGCCGCGCACCGGCGCACGTGGTCGACGAACCGGCCGTGCGCGGCGAGCGCCCGCTCGCCGACGTCGCCGTCGTCCGGCCGCACCCCGGCGGCCAGCCCCTCGACCGCACCCACGAGCGCGGCGGCCACCGGTGCGGGCACCTGGTCCAGCGCGCCGACCGCCGCGTCGACGGCCTCGGGCCAGGCGGCGAGGTGCTGACGTCGCGCCCGTTCGCGCTCCTCGACGGGCGCGTACTCGCGGTCGTAGCAGGCGAGGTCGAGGTTCATCGCGTGCAGCAGCGGGTCGCGCCGGTGCCGCTCGTGCTCGCCGAGGGACCACCGCAGGCCCGCCTCGAACGCGGCCAGGTGCGCCTCGTCGTGCGGGTCGGCGAGCGGCTCGCCGCCGAGTGCCGCCAGCGCGTCGCGGACGCCGGCGACGGACAGGTCCTGCACGCGGCCGTCGTACTCGTGCAGCCCCGAGCCCTCACGCACGTCGGCCTGCATGAGGTCGCAGACGGCGCGCAGGCGCCGGTCGTACCCACCGGTCGCGGGCGGGGCGTCCCCGGCGCTCCGGCTGGCGGGGGTGCTGGCGGGACTGCTGGCGGGGTGGCTCGGCACGGTGGGTGGCACGCCGCGACGCTACCGGTCCGCCGGTCCCCGGGCCCCGTGGACGGCGGCGGCCCGCCCGTAGACCGCGTCGACCAGGTCCACCGCCCGTGCCCAGGTCCACCGCCGGGCCTGGGCCAGGCCCGCGGCAGCCAGCCGGGTCCGCTGCTCGCCGTCCTGGAGGAGGTCGACCAGCACCTGGCCCAGCGCGTCCACGTCACCCACCTCGACCGTGCGGCCCGTCACCCCGTCGCGGACGGTCTGGGCAAGCCCGCCCGTCCGCGTGGCCACCACGCACGTCCCGGCCGCCTGGGCCTCCAGCGCGACCAGCCCGAACGGCTCGTACCGGCTCGGGACGACGACCGCGTCCGCGGCGCCGAGGAGGGCCGCCAGGTCGCCGTCCGGGAGGTGCCCGGCCCACCGCGCCGGGACGGCCAGCTCGTCGGCCAGCCGCTCCAGCACCGGCCGGTAGGAGCCGCGGCCGGCGAGGACCAGCCGGGCACCGGGCACGGCGCCGGCGACCACCGGCCACGCCCGCAGCAGCGTCGAGAAGCCCTTCTCCCACTCCACCCGGCCGGCCGCCACGACCAGCGGGACGCCGGGCGCCCAGCGCCGGCGCGCGCCCCGGACGGCGTCCGCGGGCGGGTGCCGGTCCTCGACCCGCACGGCGGCTGGCACGACGTGCACCGCTGCGGCGTCCCCGCCGAGGACCTCGACCACCTCGGTGCCGGTGGCGGCGGAGCAGACGAGGACGGCGTCGGGCGCCGCGCCGGCGGGGGAGCCGGTCACGGAGGCGACCTCCGCCGCGTGCACGGCCCGCGGGACGGGGCCGTCGAGCCGGCCCTGGCGCCGTCCGTGCTCGGTCGCGTGGACGGCGTGCACCCACGGCACGCCCCACGCGCGGGCCAGGGAGCGGCCCGCGGGGGCGGTCATCCAGTCGTGCGAGTGGACGACGTCCACCGGGGCGTCCCCGCCGGCCCGTCCGCCGCCGCCCAGCCGCTCGCGGGCCAGCCGTTCCAGCCCCGCGCCGAGCCGCGCGGCGGCGTCGGTCACCGGCGACGCGTCCGGGGTCTCCTGCGCGGTCTCCGCGAGGTCGGCGGCGTCCGCGTCGCCCCGGGCCGCCGCCGGGTCGGCGCGTAGGACGCGCACGCCGTCCACCACCTCCTCGACCCGCGGACGGGCCGCCCCGGGGTCCCGCACGTCGGTGCGGCTGGTCACGACGGTGACCTCGTGCCCCGCCGCCGCCTGGGCGCGGGTGAGGTCGTGCACGTAGCGGCCCAGACCCCCGTAGACCACCGGGGGGTGCTCCCAGGAGACGTGCAGGACCCGGGTCACGAGCGAGGACCCGGGGTCCCGGCGGCCCAGCCGCCGCGCACGAGCGCCCGGGCGTCCAGGCTCGCGAACGGACCGTCGGCCCGCCGCTGCCGCGCGGCCTCGGCGAGCGCGTCGGCCCGCCGGCCCGCACCGGCGGCGACGAGCTCGGCCAGCCGGTGGAACAGGTCGCGGTGCTCCTGCGCCCGGCGCACCGCGTAGTCCGCGGCGGAGTCCCGGGTGACCATGAAGGCCCAGTCGCTGGACAGCGCGAGCAGCGCCTGGCGGACGAGCTGGTCGAGGTCCGGACGGCGGGTCAGCGCGTCGGCGCCCGGCCCCAGCTCGCGGGCCAGCAGGTCCTGCAGGCGCCGCTGGACCCAGAACGCCTCGTCGACGAGGGGCCGGACCGCGGGCCCGGCCCACACGGAGTAGTCCTTGCCGGCACCCCACGAGCCCGCGCCGACGTCGGCGTCCCCGTCCACGAGGGGAGGGTGGCCCGCCTCCCCGTGCAGCGCGCGCCGCAGCGTGGTCACCCGGACACCGGCCGCGCGCAGGGCCGGGAGGACCTGCTCGAGGAAGGCCGGTCCCTCGTGCCACCAGTGCCCGAACAGCTCCGTGTCGTACGCGGCGACGACCAGTCCCGGCGCGCCCCGCGCGGCGGCGACCTCGGCCAGCCGCGCGCGCACGGCGCCGACGAAGTCGGCCACGTCGCGGCGGACCTGCGTCGCGGCCGCCACCGGGTCGTACAGGGCCTTGTCGGCGGGGTCGACGTCCGTCCCGGTGACGGCGTGCAGCGCGAGCCCGCTGCCGACGTCCACCGCGTGGAAGTCCCGGTACGCCGCGCCCGTCGGGTAGCCGCTGCGGGAGGACCAGATCCGGTCGGTCACGCCGAGGTCGCGGCCCACGACGACGACGTCCGAGCCGGTGGCGCGCCACCCCGCCCAGGTGGGTCGCCCGGCGGCGGTCACCGTGGCCTCGTCGAGCACCAGGTGGCCGACCCCCGCCTCCTGGTAGAGCGCCTGCAGGCCCGGCGCGTGGCCGCACTCGGGTGCCCAGATGCCTTGCGGCGCACCGGGTCCGGACCACCGGTCGGCCGACAGCCCGCGGTGCCGCGCGTCGTCCAGACCCGCGCGCAGCGCCCACCGCGCGACGTCCGGCTCGAGCAGCGGGGTGAACGAGTGGGTGGCCGGGCCGGCGAGGAGCTCGACCGCGCCCGCCGCGGCCAGCCCCGCGAGCACGGGGGTGCCCCCGCCCGCCCACGTCGACGCGAGAGCCGCCCCCACGCCGGTGGCGGCTCGGTGCTCGGCGACGGCGAGGTCGCGGCGCCGCGGGTCGGGGTGGGCGGCCAGGGCGTGCGCCCGCAGCCGCCAGTCCGCCACCCACTCGGCCGTGGCCCGGACGGCGTAGCGGTCGTCGAGCTGGTCCGCCAGGACGGGGGTGACCCCGAGGGTCAGCAGGTCCCGGTGGCCGGCGGCCGAGAGCCGGCCCAGGACCTGGGTCAGCGGCACGTAGCAGCCCGCCCACGCCTGGTGCAGCCACTCCTCGCCCACCGGCCACCGGCCGTGGTGGACCAGCCACGGCAGATGGGAGTGCAGGACGAGGCAGAAGGTGCCCAGCGGCGCGTCACGGCTCGGGGTGGTGCGCACGGCGGACGAGACTGCCAGACGAGGGTGCGGGGACACGAAACCGTCCACCCGCCGTCCGCCCCTCGCCGCACGTCACCGCGCGCGTGAGGCCCGTCACGCGTGTCCAGCGTCACCGCCGGCGCGCCTTGTGGCGCGGGTGGCGCTGGGTAGCCTGGCTGGACGGTGAGGATCCCCCTGGCGGCGCGTCCGCAGCGGGCTCCCAGCACACACGTCGTCCAACAGGAGGGTCGGCAACGACCATGAAGATCGTCGTCTGCGTGAAGTACGTGCCCGACGCCCAGGCGGAGCGCACGTTCGACGCCACCGACAACACGACCGACCGCACGAACGTCGACGGCCTGCTGAGCGAGCTCGACGAGTACGCGGTCGAGGAGGCCCTGAAGATCGCCGAGTCCGGCGACGGCGAGGTCGTCGTCCTGACCATGGGGCCGGCCGACGCCGAGCAGGCCGTCCGCAAGAGCCTGCAGATGGGCGCGCACTCGGGTGTCCACGTCCTCGACGACGCGCTGCACGGCTCCGACGCGCCGGCCACGTCGCTGGTCCTGGCGAAGGCCGTCGAGAAGATCGGCGACGCCGACCTGGTGCTCACGGGCATGGCGTCCACCGACGGCACGATGAGCGTCGTCCCGGCGATGCTCGCCGAGCGGCTCGGGCTGCCCCAGGTCACCTTCGCCTCCGAGGTCAGCCTGGACGGCGGCTCGGTCACGATCCGTCGCGACGGCGACGCCTCGACCGAGACGATCACCGCCTCGCTGCCGGCGCTGGTGAGCGTGACCGACCAGATCAACGAGCCGCGGTACCCGTCCTTCAAGGGGATCATGGCCGCCAAGAAGAAGCCCGTGGAGACGTGGTCGCTCGCCGACCTCGGCGTCGACGCGAGCCAGGTCGGGCTGGACGCGGCGTGGACCAGGGTCGAGTCGTTCGCGCAGCGCCCGCCGCGCGAGCAGGGCCAGGTCGTCACCGACGAGGGTGACGGCGGCGCGAAGCTCGCCGAGTTCCTCGTCAGCCGCAAGTTCGTCTGAGCCGACCCGCACAGCAAGGAGATACGCACATGGCAGAGGTCCTGGTGCTGGTCGACCACGTCGACGGCGCAGTCCGCAAGACCACCCACGAGCTGCTGACGATCGCGGCCCGGCTCGGTGAGCCGTCCGCCGTGTTCGTCGGCGCCGGCTACGACACCGCGGCCGAGACGCTCGGCCGGTTCGGCGCCCAGAAGGTCTACCGCGTCGAGTCGCCCGAGGTCACCGAGTACCTCGTGGCGCCGAAGGCCGAGGTGCTGGCCCAGCTCGTCGAGCGCACGTCCCCGGCCGCCGTGCTCATCGGCAGCAACGCCGAGGGCAAGGAGGTCGCCGCCCGGCTGGCGATCAAGACGAGCAGCGGTCTGGTGACCGACGCGGTCGACGTCCAGGCCGGCGACTCCGGTCCCGTCACCACCCAGTCGGTCTTCGCCGGCGGCTACACCGTGCAGTCGACCGTGACGACGGGCACGCCGATCATCACGGTCAAGCCCAACTCGGCCGCACCCGAGGAGGCGCCGACGACGCCCGCCGACGAGGTCGTCGAGGTCACCGTGTCCGAGGCCGCCAAGGCCGCGAAGGTCACCGAGCGCAAGCCGCGCGAGAAGTCGGGTCGTCCCGAGCTCAACGAGGCCGCCATCGTCGTGTCCGGCGGGCGCGGCACCAACGGCGACTTCGCCCCGGTCGAGGCGTTCGCCGACTCGCTCGGCGCCGCCGTCGGCGCCTCCCGCGCCGCGGTCGACGCCGGCTGGTACCCGCACGCCAACCAGGTCGGCCAGACCGGCAAGCAGGTCTCCCCGCAGCTGTACGTCGCCGCGGGCATCTCCGGCGCGATCCAGCACCGGGCCGGCATGCAGACGTCCAAGACCATCGTCGCGGTCAACAAGGACGAGGAGGCCCCGATCTTCGAGCTGGTCGACTTCGGCGTCGTCGGTGACCTGTTCACCGTCCTGCCGCAGGCCACCGAGGAGATCGTGAAGGCCAAGGGCTGACGCGACGCACCTCACCGGCGGGCCCGGACCACCTCGCGTGGTCCGGGCCTGCTGCGCGCCTAGACTCGTCTGTCGTGACCGCGTACCTGGACCACGCGGCGACCACACCGGTCCGCCCGGAGGCCGTCGCGGCGATGACCGAGCAGCTCGCGCAGACCGGCAACGCCTCCTCGCTGCACACCTCGGGACGGCGGGTGCGTCGCGCGGTCGAGGAGTCGCGCGAGGCGCTGGCCGCGGCGCTCGGCGCCCGGCCCGGCGAGGTGGTCCTCACGGCCGGGGGCACCGAGGCCGACAACCTCGCCGTCAAGGGGCTGTTCTGGCAGCGCCGGGCGGAGGACCCCCGGCGCCGCCGGGTGCTCGCGTCCGCGGTCGAGCACCACGCGGTCATCGACCCGCTGGTGTGGCTCGCCGAGCACGAGGACGCGCAGGTCGAGTGGGTGCCCGTCGACGCCGCGGGCAGGGTCGACCTCGCGGCGCTGGAGGAGGCCCTCGATCGCGACCCGGGAACCGTCGCGCTCGTCACGGTGATGTGGGCGAACAACGAGGTGGGCACCGTCCAGCCCGTGCAGGAGGTCGTGCGGCTGGCCGCCGCGCACGGTGTGCCGGTGCACAGCGACGCGGTGCAGGCCGTGGGTGCCCTGCCCGTCTCCTTCGCCGACAGCGGCCTGGACGCGATGACCGTCTCCAGCCACAAGGTGGGCGGGCCCGTCGGCGCCGGCGCGCTGCTGCTGCGCCGCGGGCTCGGGGTCGTGCCCGTCCTGCACGGCGGCGGCCAGGAGCGCGGCGTCCGGTCCGGGACGCTCGACGCCGTGTCCGTCCGTGGTTTCGCGGCCGCCGTCCGGGCCGCCGTCGACGCCCAGCCGGACGAGGCCACCAGGCTGGCGGGGCTGCGCGACGCGCTCGTGGCCCGGGTCCTGCAGCAGGTGCCGGACGTGGCCGTCTCGGGCGACGACGACCCGGCGGGGCGGCTGCCCGGGGTCGCGCACCTGACCTTCTCCGGCTGCGAGGGCGACTCCCTGCTGTACCTGCTCGACGCCCGGGGCATCGAGTGCTCCACCGGCTCCGCCTGCCAGGCGGGGGTGCCCCAGCCGAGCCACGTCCTGCTCGCGATGGGGATGGACGTCGAGCGCGCGCGGGGCGCCCTGCGCTTCTCCCTCGGGCGCACCTCCACCGGTGAGGACGTCGACGCCCTGGTGGAGGCGATCGGTCCGGTGGTGGAGCGTGCCCGTCACGCCGGGCTGGCCGCCGCCGGACGCCGTGGCGCGGCCCGTCCGCGCCCGGTCGAGGGAGTGCGCTGATGCGCGTCCTGGCCGCCCTCAGCGGTGGCGTCGACTCCTCCGTCGCCGCCGCGAGGGCGGTGTCCGCGGGCCACGAGGTCGTCGCCGTGCACATGGCGCTCTCCCGTGCCCCCGCGCAGGCGAGGGCCGGTGCCCGCGGGTGCTGCACCGTGGAGGACGCCCACGACGCCCGCCGCGTCGCCGACGTCCTCGACGTGCCCTTCTACGTGTGGGACATGGCCGAGCGCTTCAACGCCGACGTCGTCGAGGACTTCGTCGCCGAGTACGCCGCCGGCCGCACCCCCAACCCGTGCGTGCGGTGCAACGAGCGGATCAAGTTCGCGGCCCTGCTCGACAAGGCCCTCGCCCTCGGGTTCGACGCGGTCGTCACCGGGCACTACGCCCGGGTGCTGGACGGCCCGGACGGCCCGCAGCTGCACCGGGCCGCCGACCTCGCCAAGGACCAGTCGTACGTGCTGGCCGTGATGGGCCGCGAGGCGCTCGGTCACGTGCTCCTGCCGCTCGGCGACGCGCCGTCCAAGGACGCCGTGCGCGCGCAGGCCGCCGAGCTCGGCCTCGTCACCTCCGCCAAGCCGGACAGCCACGACATCTGCTTCATCCCCGACGGGGACACCCGCGGCTGGCTCGACGCCCGCGTGCAGCGTCGGCCCGGGCCCGTCGTCGACACCGACGGCGAGGTGGTCGGCGAGCACGACGGCGCGGTCGGGTACACCGTCGGTCAGCGTCGCGGACTGAGGCTGGGCCGTCCCGCGCCCGACGGTCGCCCCCGGTACGTGCTCGACGTGTCCGTCGCCAGCAACACGGTGACCGTCGGGCCGGCGGACGCCCTGGTCACGGACGTCGTGCACGCCGCCGAGGCCGTCTGGCTCGCCGGCCGGCCCGGCGCCGACCGGGTCCTGCAGGCGCAGGTCCGCGCGCACGGCCACCCCGTGCCCTGCCGCCTGGCCGGGCCGTCCGACGGCGGCCGTCTCGAGGTGCGGCTGGACGAGCCGTTGAGCGCCGTGGCCCCGGGGCAGACGGTGGTCGTGTACGACGGCACCCGGGCGCTGGTCGCCGCCACCGTGACTCCCGCGCCGGTCCCCGCGTGAGCGGCCGGTGTCCGCCCCCGGGCCGTGACGTGGTGACAGGACCCGAGGAGGCCACGTGGTGCAGGTGACGGGTGTGGGCTCGTGGCCCGGGGTCGACGTCCCGGAGGCGCAGCGGACGGTCGTCGGCGAGCTGGCGCCCTCCGCGGCGGACGGGGTCCGCGGCCTGGCGCACCTGGTCGAGCTCCCCTCCCGCGGGCCCGGGGCGGAGCTGGTAGGCCGGGGGGCGGCGCTGCTCGTCGACCTGCCCGTCGACCTGCAGCCGTCCGGGTGGAGGTTCGTCGACGCCCCCGGACGCGACCTGCGCCGCGCGCACGCCTACCTCGACGGCGACCTCGAGGTGCTCGCGGAGGTGGCCGACGGGTGGGCCGGCCCCCTGAAGGTGCAGGTCGCCGGGCCGTGGACGCTCGCCGCCTCGCTCCGGCTGCACCGCGGCGAGCGCTCCGTCTGCGACGCGGGAGCACGACGGGACGTCGTGGACTCCCTCGCCGAGGGGGTCCGACGTCACGTCGCCCGGGTGCAGCGGCTGCTGCCCGGCGCCCAGGTCGTGCTCCAGGTCGACGAGCCCTCGCTGCCGGCGGTCCTGGCAGGCCGCCTGCCGACGTCCAGCGGCTTCGGGCGGCTGCCGGCCGTCGACGTGGGCGAGGCGGAGCGGGGCCTGCGCGCCGTCGTCGACGGGGCGCGGGCAGCGGGCGCCGTCCAGGTCGCCGTGCACTGCTGCGCGGGCGGCGTCCCGTTCCCGGTCCTGCGGGGCAGCGGTGCGGACGCCGTCGCCGTCGACGTCACGCTGCTCGACGCGGCCGGCTGGGAGTCGGTGGCGGTCGCCGTCGAGGCGGGGCAGGAGCTGTGGGCCGGCGTGCTGCCCACCGACGGCCGGGTGCCGGCGGTACCCGAGGCGGTGGCCGCGCTGCGCGACCCGTGGCGGCGCGTGGGGCTGCCGCTGGCCGACCTGGCGACGGTCACGGTGGCCCCCGCCTGCGGGCTGGCTCCCAGCACGCCGGCGCTGGCCCGCCAGGTGCTGACCCGGGCGGTCGAGGTCGCCAGGGCGCTCGCGGACGCCGCCGCCTGAGCGGTCGACCCCCGGGGTGACGCCGGTCACCGGCGACACCACGCCCCCGATCCAGGGCTGCGTTCGCCTCCAGGACGGGAGGGGACCGGTCGATACGGAGAGGGTGGAGGACACGCCCCGCACCGCGCCGCCCGGGCCCGGTTCGCTGAGGTTGCGGTTGGTCGCCTGGTCGGTGGCCGCCGTCGCCTCCCTCGTCGTCGTCGCCTCCTCCGACGTCGGGTCCCTCGTCGTGCGCACCCTGACACCGCTCGTCGCCGCGGCCCTGCTGCTGCGGGGCGCGCGGGCGCGCGGCCCGCTCGCGCGGGCGCGAGGGCTGCTCGCCACCGCGCTGCTGGTCGGGTTCGTGGCGGGGGCGGTCTTCGCCGTCGCCGAGCTCGTCGGGTTCTCCTCCGAGCCCGGGTCCGTCGTCGACTGGGTCGGCCTGAGCTACGTGCCGTTCGCCGTCGCGGGCATCCTCGCGCTGCCGCACCGCGGGGGCTCCCGGACGGGTCAGGTCGCCAACGGCCTCGTCGCCGTCGGCGCGTTGTGGTACCTCACGCAGACCCTGCTGCTCGAGCGGCTGGACGTCGGCCAGGGGCTGTCCGTCGCCGCGCAGGTCACCCAGCTCGGCTACGTCCTCGTGCCCTCCTTCGTGCTCGCCGTGCTGCTGACCGTCCTGCCGCGCGTCGTCGGGGTGCGCCGGACGTTCCTGGTCCCGATGGTCGTCGGCATCAGCACGATGCTCGTGGCCGACGCCGGGTACGCGATCAGCGTGTGGCTCGGCGGCGAGTGGGACCACACGGGCTGGATCGCCGTCGTCGGTCAGGGCGCCCTGACCTGCTACGTCCTCGTCGCGCTGGTGCCCCCGCTCACGCAGGCCCCCTCGGGCTCCTCGGCGGCACCCGGACGGCGGGCGCGCTTGCTGGAGACCGCCGTCCCGTACGCGCCCCTGACGCTGGGGCTGGTCGTCCTCACGCTCCGCTGGGCCAGCGGCCGGGGCGTCCCCGCCGACCACGTGCTGCCGGTCCTGCTCATCGGCTGCGCCCTGATCCTGCGCCACGCCGGCGCCGTCGCCGAGCACACCCGCCTGACCGCCGAGCTGCGGGCCGGCAAGGAGGCGGCCGAGCGGCTCGCGATGCTCGACCCGCTGACGGGACTGGCCAACCGGTGGTCGCTCCTGGACCGGCTCGCCGAGGCGCTCGCCGTCCCCTCACGGCACCCCGTGGCGGTCGCGCTGGTGGACATCAACGACTTCAAGGACGTCAACGACAGCCACGGTCACGGCACCGGGGACCGGCTGCTCGTGGAGTGCGCGCGACGGCTCGAGGGCTGCGTCCCCGGCAGCGGGTTCGTGGCCCGGCTCGGCGGTGACGAGTTCGCCCTGGTGCAGCCCGCCGCCCGCGACGGCGGGCACGAGCTCGGCACCCGGGTCGCCGCCGCGTTCACGGAGCCGGTCGTCGTCGGCAGCCGCAGCTTCCAGGTCCGGCCCAGCACCGGCATCGTGCTCGACGAGCGCAGCACCCAGCGACGCGACGCCCGGGAGGAGGCGGAGCGGCTGCTGGCGCACGCCGACGTGGCCATGTACCAGGCGAAGGTCGACAAGGCGGTGGTGAGCGCACCCGTCGTCGTCCTCACCGGTGAGGAGCGGGCCCGTGCGGCGGCGCTGATCCGGCTGCGCGAGGAGATCACGACCCCTCGTCCCGAGCAGTTCCACGTCGTCTACCAGCCGCTGGTGTCGCTGGCCGACGGGCGGATCGAGGGCGTCGAGGCCCTGCTGCGGTGGGACCACCCCGAGCTGGGCGAGATCAGCCCGGCGCACTTCATCCCGCTCGCGGAGCAGGTCGGCTCCGTCGGTGTGCTCGGGGACCTGGTGCTGCGGACGGCGCTGGACGACGTCGCGGCGCTCGACGCGGTGACCGGGACGCCCGACGTCACCGTCAGCGTGAACCTGTCCCCGGGGCAGCTGGCCGAGCCGGACCTGCCCCAGCGGGTCCGGGCCCTCCTGGTCGGCCACGACGTCCCGGCGTCCCGGCTCGTGCTCGAGATCACCGAGGGCGCGCTCGTGCGGGACGTCGACGCCGCGACGGCCATGGTCACGCGGCTGCGGGCGCTCGGTCTGGCCGTCGCCGTCGACGACTTCGGCACGGGGTACTCGTCGCTGGGGTACCTGCGCCGCTTCCCCGCCGCCGAGCTGAAGGTCGACCGAGAGTTCGTCCGCGTGCTGCCCGGCGACGTCCGCACCGCGGCGCTGCTGCGCTCCGTCGTCGACATGGCGGCGGCGCTGGGTCTGCGGACCGTCGCGGAGGGCATCGAGACCCAGCAGCAGCGGCAGGTCCTCGCGGAGATGGGGTTCGACCTCGGCCAGGGGTACCTGTTCAGCCGCCCGGTGCCGCTGGCCGACCTGCTCACCCTGCTGCGCGCCGAGCGCGAGGGGGTCGTGGCGCTGACGGGCTGACGGCTCGCGCTGTCAGGACGGTCCGGCAGGATGCTGCCCGTGAGCCAGCCCCGCACCAGCGACCCGAGCGTCTCGACCGACGGCGTCGAGGAGGAGCTGCCCGCTGCCGGGGCGACCGACGTGCAGGAGCCGCCGCCGGACGACGCCAGACACGCCTGGGAGGAGCTCGCCCAGACGGTCCGGGAGCACCAGTTCGCCTACTACGTGCGCGACGCCCCGGTGGTCAGCGACGGGGAGTACGACGCGCTGCTGCGCGAGCTCGAGGAGCTCGAGGAGCGCTACCCGGCGCTGCGCACCCCCGACTCCCCGACCCAGCAGGTCGGCGGCACCTGGTCCACGGAGTTCCGGCCCGTCGACCACCTCGAGCGGATGCTCAGCCTCGACAACTGCTTCTCGGCCGAGGAGCTCGCGGCGTGGGCCGAGCGCGTCGAGCGCGAGGCCGGCGGCGACGTGCACTACCTGTGCGAGCTGAAGATCGACGGTCTGGCGGTCAACCTCCTGTACGAGGACGGCCGGCTCGTGCGCGCCGCGACCCGCGGTGACGGGCGGACGGGGGAGGACGTGACGCTCAACGTCCGCACCATCGACGACGTCCCCCACCGGCTCGCCGGGGACGACGTCCCGCGCCTGGTCGAGGTGCGTGGGGAGGTGTTCTTCCCGGTGAAGGCGTTCGCCGGCCTGAACGCCTCCCTCGTCGAGTCCGGCCGGGCGCCCTTCGCCAACCCGCGCAACGCCGCGGCCGGGTCGCTGCGGCAGAAGGACCCGAAGGTCACGGCCACCCGGCCGCTGCACCTGATCGTCCACGGCATCGGCGCCCGCGAGGGCGTGACGGTGCGGCGGCAGTCCGAGGCCTACGAGCTGCTGCGGTCCTGGGGCCTGCCGACGTCGACGCACTACGCCGTCCTCGACGACCTCGCCGACGTCCAGGCGTTCGTCGACCGGTACGGGGAGGACCGCCACTCGGTCGAGCACGAGATCGACGGGGTCGTGGTCAAGGTCGACGAGGTGGGCGTGCAGCGCCGGCTCGGGTCGACGAGCCGGGCGCCGCGGTGGGCCATCGCCTACAAGTACCCGCCGGAGGAGGTCACCACCCGGCTGCTGGACATCCAGGTCAACGTCGGGCGCACGGGCCGGGTGACCCCGTTCGCCGTGATGGAGCCGGTGCTCGTCGCCGGGTCGACGGTGTCGATGGCGACGCTGCACAACGCCAGCGAGGTGCGGCGCAAGGGCGTCCTCATCGGCGACACGGTGGTGCTGCGCAAGGCCGGTGACGTCATCCCGGAGGTACTCGGCCCGGTGGTGGACCTGCGCCCGGACGACGCGCGCGAGTTCGTCATGCCGACGCACTGCCCGTCGTGCGGCACGGAGCTGGCGTACGAGAAGGAGGGCGACGCGGACATCCGCTGCCCGAACACCCGGTCCTGCCCGTCCCAGCTGCGCGAGCGGCTGTTCCACCTCGCCGGTCGGGGCGCGTTCGACATCGAGGCGATGGGGTGGGAGGCCGCGCAGGCGCTGCTGGACGCCGGCGTGCTGGACGACGAGTCGGGGGTCTTCGACCTGACCGAGGACGACCTGCGCGGCGTGCCGTTCTTCACCCGCATCGACCCCAGGGACCGCGAGCAGCGGGTGCTCTCGGAGAACGGGCGCAAGCTGCTGGCCAACCTCGAGCAGGCGCGGTCCCAGCCGCTGTGGCGGGTGCTCGTGGCCCTGTCGATCCGCCACGTCGGGCCGACGGCAGCGCGAGCGCTCGCGACGGCGTTCGGCTCGCTGCCGCGGATCCGCGAGGCCGACGTGGACGGGCTGGCCGCCGTCGACGGCGTGGGGCCGACCATCGCGCGGTCGGTCGTCGACTGGTTCGAGGTGGACTGGCACCGGCGGATCGTGGACCGGTGGGCCGCCGCCGGGGTGCGGATGGAGGACGAGCGGGACGAGTCCGTGCCGCGCACGCTGGAGGGCGTCACCGTCGTCGTCACGGGCAGCCTCGAGCGCTTCAGCCGCGACCAGGCGAAGGAGGCGATCCTCGCCCGCGGCGGCAAGGCGTCCGGCAGCGTGTCGAAGAAGACCCACTTCGTCGTCGCGGGGGAGGCCGCCGGCAGCAAGCTCGACAAGGCCGAGCAGCTCGGGGTACCGGTGCTCGACGAGGCGGGTTTCGTCGCGTTGCTGGAGGGCGGTCCCGCGGCGGTGGGTGCGGGGGACGCTGACTGAGACGGCGGGGTCCGACGCCGTGCGTCGGGGTGGACGGGCACGGCGACGGTGCGGGCGACCGCTGGGCCGCTGCCTCAGGTCGGCTGCGCGCGTGGGTGGTCGCCCCGGATGAAGCCGACCTGGAGGTAGCCGCCGGCGGCGTCGAGCACGGAGCGGCAGATCCGAGCCAGCTCGGTGGCGGTGCCTCCTGCGGCGGCCCAGGCCAGGAGGCCGTGGTCGTCCGCCGAGCGGAGGTTGCGGACCAGCCACTTCCCGCTGCCGAGCCACCGGCGCTGCACCAGGAGCGCCAGCTCGGCGGCCTCCCGGAAGGCGGTGGCGGCGACGACGTACACCTCGTCCGCCGCAGCGCCGCCCTCGAGGTCGTCGACGAGCGCGGACAGCGCGTACCGCCTCGGGTCGACCTCGGCGGCATCGACGTCCGGGGGGCCCGCGGCGAGGACGGCACGTGACACCTCCGCCCAGGCGCGTGCCTCGTCGCCCTGCGTGAGCGTGAGCCCGGTGGCGGCCAACGAGTCCAGCACGGGACGTCGCTCCTGGCGTCCCTTCCTGAGCCAATGGTCGACCGTGTCGGGGCTGTACACGAAGGCCTCGACCAGCCAGCCCCGGTGCGTGGTGGTCTCCACGTAGGCGACGTCGCGCGCCTCGTCGTCCAGGAGGACGAGGACGTCGAGGTCTGAGGTCGGTGTCGCCGTGCCGGTGGCGGCACTGCCACCCAGGAACGCGGCACGTGCCCGGGGGTGGTGCTGCCGGATGTAGTCCTGTGCCGCTGCGTACGCGTCTGCCACGCCGTCATCCTCCCGTTGACGCGTGTGGGACCGGGACCAGGTCGTGACCGCGCCGGGCGCTGCCGCGGGACGCGGGGCGCGGGACGCGGGACGCGGAGCGCGGGGCGGTGGGCAGGATGCGGGACGGACGGCTGTCGGCAGTCGGCAGGCGGTGCTCGGCACGCGGCACCCGGCACCCGGCTGCCGCGCGCCGCGACTCGTTGCGCCCCAACGGTGTCGGGTCCGTTCGCCATGTGGACGACACCAGTGCGCCTCGCGCTCGAACAGGTAAACTCGAACACGTGTTCGAGGCCATGGCGGCGACCGGGCCGGTGACCCTCGGTGAGGGGGAACCGGCGGTCCTCGCGCGCCACCTGCAGCCCGTGGTGACGCCGGCGCAGGAGGATGCTGACCTGGCCGAGGCCGTCGAGCGTCTGCACGGCCCCGAGCTGCTCGCCGTCCTGGGTGCAGCCGGTGAGCCCGGCGACCTGGCTGCTGACGACCTGCTGTCGCTGGCCGAGGGCTGGGAGAAGGTGGCCTGTTACGCGGCCGCCGCCCAGCGGCGGGTGATCGGGGAGCTGGCCCTGCGACGAGGTGGTGGCTGGTGCCTCGACGAGGACGCCGGCTCGGTCGACGACGTCGCCCCCGGCTCGGTCGAGGAGGTCCCCGGCCGGGTCGGTTCCGACGCCGCCGGTGCGGGTCGCGAGGCCCGCTGGGTCTCGCCCCGCGACTACGTGGCCGAGGAGGTGGCCCTCGTGCTGCGGTGCTCGGTCCGGACGGCGGAGTCGCTCGTCGCGGAGTCACTGGATCTCGTCCAGGACCTGCCGCGCACCCTGGACGCCCTGACTCGCGGTGAGCTGTCGGTCCCGGCCACGCGAGCAGTGGTGCAGGAGACGGCGGTCCTGGAGCCGCACCAGCGCTGCGCGGTGGAGGCGAACCTGCTCGCCTCGACGGTGTCGCGCCTGCCGGCCCGGGTGCGGGCAGCGACGCGGCGGCGGGTGCTGGCTGTCGACCCCAGGGCGGCGCGCCGTCGGGAGGAGGCGGCCCGGCGGCGCCGGTGCGTCCGCACGCGTCCCGCCCCGGACGGGTCCGCCGACCTCGTCGTCGAAGCGCCAGTCACGGACGTCGCCCTGGCCTTCGAGAACCTCGACCACCACGCGCGGCGCGTGCACAGTCGTGTCGGCGAGGAGCGCGGGATCGAGGCGATCCGTGCCGACCTCGCGATCGCGGCCCTGTCGGGCCGTGTCCACCTCGGGGGCGACGCGGCTCCGCCCCCCGTGCCGGCGGCCGGCGAGGAGAAGAGCCAGCCTGGAGATCACGCCGGAGCTGCGGGCGATGGTCCTGCGGGCGCTGGTGCTGGTACCGGTGCCGGTGCAGTGACTACCGGTCCCGTGCCCGTGGACGCCCGTTCCAGTGCAGGGCGTCCCCGCGCGGTGCGCGCGGAGGTGGTGGTCACCGTGGCGGACTCCACCCTGCGCGGTGAGGACGAGCAGCCAGGCACCCTGCGCGGGTACGGCCCGGTGACCGCCGAGATGGCGCGGGAGCTGACCGGCCTGGCTCACGACGTCGACCTGCTCTCGGCACCTCGGCGGCAGCCACTCGACCAGCAGCCACTCGACCAGCGGCCACTCGACCAGCGGCCACTCGACCCGCGGCCTCTCGACCCGCGGCCTCTCGACCCGCGGCCTCTCGACCGGCGGCCACTCGACCGGCGGCCGCACGGCGGTCGCTCGCCTGAGAGTCGCCCGCCGGGCGGTGACTCGCCGGAGAGTCCCCCGTCCGAACACCCGGAGGGTGGCGAGCCCCCGCCCACCACGTCGTACGTGCCGACGGCTGCCCTGGTCCGCCACGTCGTCGCGCGCGACCGGACCTGCCGGTTCCCGGGGTGTCCGCGACGGGCGGAGCGCTGCGACCTCGACCACACCGTCCCCTACCCGAGCGGGCCCACCTCGGCCGGCAACCTCGGTGCGCTGTGCCGGCGGCACCACCGGCTCAAGCAGTCACCGGCGTGGACGGTGAGCCAGCCGGCACCGGGCACGTTCGTGTGGACGACACCGACGGGCCGCACGTGGACCGTCCGCCCACCCGACCCGCTCGACCCCGGGTGAGCCAGCGGTGCCGGTCCTGGGCCGTCCCGGCTCGCGCCTAGACTCTGGCCACATGTCCGCCATCTCCGCCGACGAGGTCGCCAAGCTGGCCTCGCTCGCCCGCATCGACCTGGACGACGCCGAGCGCGAGCGCCTCGCGGGCCAGCTCGACGTCATCCTCGACGCCGTCGCGACCGTGCAGCGCGTCGCCGGTGACGACGTGCCCGCCACGTCGCACCCGATGCCGCTGACCAACGTCACGCGACCGGACGAGGTGACCCCCGGGCTGACGCCCGAGGAGGCCCTGTCGGGAGCCCCCGAGGCGGAGCAGGACCGCTTCCGCGTCCCGCGGATCCTGGACGAGGAGTGAACCCCGTGACCGACACGACGACCGGACCGGGCTCGACGGGCGCCTCGGACCTGACCCGCCGCACCGCCGCCGACCTGGCCACGGCCATCGCCGCCGGCGACGTCACCGCCCGCGAGGTCACCCAAGCCCACCTCGACCGCATCGCCGCCGTCGACGGCGAGGTGCACGCCTTCCTGCACGTCGACGCCGACGGTGCCCTCGCCGCCGCCGACGAGGTCGACCGCCGCCGCGACGCCGGCGAGCCGCTCGGCCCGCTGGCCGGCGTCCCCGTCGCCGTCAAGGACGTCCTCGCCACCCGCGGCATGCCGACCACCTGCGGCAGCCGCGTCCTCGAGGGATGGGTCCCGCCGTACGACGCCACCGTCGTCACCCGGCTGCGGGACGCCGGCGCCGTCGTCCTCGGCAAGACCAACATGGACGAGTTCGCCATGGGGTCCAGCACCGAGCACTCCGCCTACGGGCCCACCCGCAACCCCTGGGACCTCGGACGCATCCCCGGCGGCTCGGGCGGCGGGTCGGCCGCCGCGGTCGCCGCGTTCGAGGCGCCCCTGGCGATCGGCACCGACACCGGCGGCTCCATCCGCCAGCCCGCCGCCGTCACCGGAAGCGTCGGCGTCAAGCCCACCTACGGCGGCGTCTCCCGCTACGGCCTCGTCGCACTGGCGTCCAGCCTCGACCAGGCCGGGCCGTGCAGCCGCACCGTCCTCGACAGCGCCCTGCTGCACGAGGTCATCGGCGGCCACGACCCCCGCGACTCCACCAGCCTCACCGACCCCGTCACCGGCCTCGTCGCCGCCGCCCGCGAGGCCGACCTCACCGGCCTGCGCGTCGGCGTCGTCCGCGAGCTCGACGGCGAGGGGTACCAGCCCGGTGTCCGCGCCCGCTTCACCGAGGCGCTGGAGCTGCTCACCTCCGCCGGTGCCGAGGTCGTCGAGGTGTCCTGCCCGAACTTCGAGTACGCGCTCGCCGCCTACTACCTGATCCTGCCGAGCGAGGCGAGCAGCAACCTCGCCAAGTTCGACGCCATGCGGTTCGGCCTGCGCGTCGCGGCGGACGGCGCGTCCGCCGAGCAGGTGATGGCCGCGACCCGCGCCGCCGGGTTCGGCGACGAGGTCAAGCGCCGGATCATCCTCGGCACGTACGCCCTGTCCTCCGGCTACTACGACGCCTACTACGGCAGCGCGCAGAAGGTGCGGACCCTCGTGCAGCGGGACTTCGCCGCCGCGTTCGAGCAGGCCGACGTCCTCGTCTCGCCGACCGCCCCCACCACCGCGTTCCGGTTCGGGGAGAAGGTCGACGACCCGATGGCGATGTACCTCAACGACGTCGCCACCATCCCCGCCAACCTGGCCGGCGTCCCCGGCCTGTCCCTGCCGAGCGGCCTCGCCGACGAGGACGGCCTCCCCGCGGGCTTCCAGGTCCTCGCCCCCGCCCAGCAGGACGCCCGCCTCTACCGCGTCGGCGCGGCCCTCGAGCGGCTCCTGCTCGACCGCTGGGGGGCTCCCTTGCTCGACCGCGCCCCCCAGCTCACCGAGGCACGCCACGAGGAGGTCGCGCGATGAGCGCCACCACGTCCGCCGACGTCCTGCCCTACGAGGACGTCGTCGCCCGCTTCGACCCCGTCCTGGGCCTCGAGGTCCACGTCGAGCTGAGCACGAACAGCAAGATGTTCTGCGGCTGCCCGACCGAGTTCGGCGCCCCGCCGAACAGCCAGGTCTGCCCCGTCTGCCTCGGCCTGCCCGGCGCCCTCCCGGTGCTCAACGCCACGGCCCTGGAGTCCGCCGCCCGCATCGGGCTGGCGCTGGGCTGCTCGATCGCGCCGACCTGCCGGTTCGCCCGGAAGAACTACTTCTACCCGGACATGCCGAAGAACTTCCAGACCTCCCAGTATGACGAGCCGATCGCCGTCGACGGGTACCTGGACGTGGAGGTCCCCGCCTCCGACCTCGGCGACGCGTTCACCTACCGCGTCGCCATCGAGCGGGCCCACATGGAGGAGGACACCGGCAAGTCGTTGCACGTCGGTGGCTCCACCGGCCGCATCCACGGCGCCGAGTACTCGCTCGTCGACTACAACCGCGCCGGCATCCCGCTCATCGAGATCGTCACCAAGCCGCTCGAGGGCACCGGCCACCGCGCCCCCGAGGTCGCGCGCGCGTACGTCGCCACCCTGCGCGACCTGCTGCGCGCGCTGCACGTCTCCGACGTCCGGATGGAGCAGGGCTCCCTGCGCTGCGACGCGAACGTGTCGCTGCGCGAGAAGGTGGACGACGACCCCGGGGCGGCCGCGCAGCGCGCCGTCCCGCTCGGCACCCGCAGCGAGACGAAGAACGTCAACTCCCTGCGCAGCGTCGAGCGCGCCGTCCGCTACGAGATGACCCGCCAGGCCGCGCGGCTCGTCGCGGGGGAGCGGGTCGTGCAGGAGACCCGGCACTGGCACGAGGACACCGGCGTCACCACGCCCGGCCGGTCCAAGGAGCAGGCCGAGGACTACCGGTACTTCCCCGAGCCCGACCTCGTGCCGATCGTCGCCGCCCCCGAGTGGGTCGAGGAGCTCCGCGCCACCCTCCCCGAGCCGCCCGCCCAGCGCCGCGCCCGGCTGCAGGCGCAGCTCGGCTACAGCGACTTGGAGATGCGGGACGTCGTCAACGCCGGGCTCGTCGAGGTCATCGAGGAGACCGTGGAGGCCGGCGCGGACGCGGCCGCCGCCCGCAAGTGGTGGATGGGCGAGCTGTCCCGCCGCGCCAACGAGACCGGCACCGACGCCACCGAGCTCGGCGTCACCCCCGGGCACGTCGCCGAGCTCGCGCGCCTCGTCGCCGACGGCCGCCTCAACGACAAGCTCGCCCGCCAGGTCCTCGACGGCGTCATCGCCGGGGAGGGCACCCCGGAGCAGGTCGCGGAGGCCCGCGGGCTCGAGGTCGTCAGCGACGAGGGTGCCCTCGGCGAGGCCGTCGACCGCGCCATCGCCGCCAACCCGGACGTCGCCGACAAGATCCGCGCCGGCAAGGTCCAGGCGGCGGGCGCCCTCATCGGCGCGGTGATGAAGGAGATGCGCGGGCAGGCCGACGCCGGCCGGGCGCGCGAGCTCATCCTGGAGCGGCTGAGCGGCTGAGCGGCTGAGCGGCTGAGCGGCTGAGCGGCTGAGCGGCTGGCTGAGGCGCCGGCGGCGCGGCGAGCGTCACCCGACCGCGCGGTCAAGTGACCTCGCCACCGGTCGATGGGAAGGTGTGCCGGACCGACCCGCCCACCCCGTCCGGGAGTGGGCCGCAGTGCTGGCCGTGGCCACCGCGGCCACGGCCGCCGTGGTCGTGCTCGGTGCCCGCGGGTCGACGTGGGTCGCGGACGCCGGGATGCTCGCGTCCGCCGGCTTCGCCGCCGTGGCCTGCGCGACCGTGGCCGTCGCGTCGTGGCGTCGCGGGCCGGAGGAGCGGTTCCGCGTCCTCCTCGCGGCAGCGGGCGTCGTCTGGTCCAGCGGGGAGCTGGTCCTCGTCCTCGTCGACGGCGGACCGGACCCGGCGTTCCCCGCGGCAGGTCACGTCGTCGCCGCCGCCGCGCTGCCGCTGCTCGTGGCGGGCCTGAGCCTTCTGCCCCGGCCGGTGGTCGAGCCCCACGGGACGCTGCGCCTGCTCTTCGAGGGCCTGATGATCGGCTCGGCGCTCGGCCTGTGGCTGTGGGCCTTCACCCTGCGTCGGGCCAGCGAGCAGTCCGCCGCCCCCACGTGGCTCTTCGCCGCCGTCGTGACGGTCGACGTGCTCATGCTGGGCCTGCTCATGGTCATCGCCGTTCGCGACCGGGAGCCGAACGTCGCCGTCGCGGCACTCACCATCAACGCCTTCGTCCTGCTGCACCTGCTGGCGTCGGCCGGTTCCGTGTCCCTGCCGCCGTGGACCACCGCGGCCGCCTCGACACTCTCGTGGCCTGTCGTCGTCCTCGTCCTGTGGCGCTTCGACGCCCGACACGCCTCGGGTGAGGGGCTCCGGACCTACTCGCGGACCGAGCTGCACCGCACAGCGGTCACCATGGTGTGCGTCCTCGTCCCGATCCTGCTGTTCGTCCGCGAGTCGGTGGGCGTCGCCGTCATCGACTCCGTCGTCGTGCTGCTCGCCGTCGGCGTGCTCCTGGGCTTCGGGGGGCGCGAGGTCGTGCGTGCCACGCAGGCGCGCGCGCTGCTCGACCGCCTCGTCCACCAGGCGCTCCAGGACCCGCTGACGGACCTCGGCAACCGGCGGGCGCTCACGGCCGAGCTCGAGCGGCTGCGCGGTGGGAGCGGCCCCGCCCACGTCCTCACCCTCGACGTCGACCGCTTCAAGCACGTCAACAGCGAGCTCGGTCACCCCGTAGGCGACGCCCTGCTCGTCACCGTCGGTGCCGCCATCGGCCAGGCAGCCCGGGCCGTCGGGGGCAACGCCTACCGTTTGGCGGGCGACGAGTACGCCGTGCTCGCGCCCGTCGACGCCGCGGCCGCCGCGCGCCTCGCCGACGACCTGCGCGACGCCGTGGGCCTCGGCGCGGCCGCCGTCCCGGGCTGCGCCCTGCTCGACGTCGGCGGGAGCGTCGGCGTCGCGGCGGTCCCCACCGGCGCAGACGACGGCCCCGGTGGCACCGCGGACCCGCTGCGCGCACTCACCCGCTCCGCCGACGCGCTCAGGGTCGCCAAGGAGAGCCCCGAGCACGTGTGCGTCTGGGACGACGCGCTCGCCGAGTCCGCGCACCGGCGCGCCGTGATGGAGCGCCGGCTGCGGGAGGCCGTGGCCGAGGGGACCGTCGAGGTGCACTTCCAGCCCGTGGTCGACCTGGCCACCGGCCGGGTGCGGGGGCTCGAGGCCCTGGCGCGCTGGCAGGACGACGACCTCGGCCGCGTCACCCCCGACGTCTTCGTCGCGCTCGCCGAGCAGACCGGGATCATCACCGACCTCGGCCTGCTCGTGCTGGACCGGGCGCTGGTGCTCGCCTCCCGCGTCCGGGCCCCCGCCCACGGCCTCGAGGTCGGCGTCAACGTGTCCCCGCTGCAGCTGCGCTCGCCCGGCTTCGTTCCCGAGGTGCTGCGGATGCTGCACCGCCACCACGTCGTGCCGCCGTGCCTCGTCGTCGAGGTGACCGAGGGCATCTTCATGGACCCCGACGACCCGGCCGTGCAGGCCCTGCGCGAGCTCGCCGCCGCCGGGGTGACCATCGCGATCGACGACTTCGGCAGCGGGTACTCGTCGCTGGGCTACATGAGCCGCCTGCCCGCCGACGTCGTGAAGGTCGACCGCACCCTGATCAGCAACCTGCACGACGCCCGCGACCAGGCCGTGGTCAGGGCCATCATCGAGATGGCCTCAGCGCTCGGCCGGCAGGTCATCGTCGAGGGCGTCGAGACGCAGGAGGCCGCCACGACGCTGAGGTCGCTCGGCGCCGGCCTCGGACAGGGCTGGCTGTGGTCCGCCGCCGTCCCAGCGGGCGAGGTACCGGACCTGCTGGCACGGTTCGGCACGCGGTCCAGCGCACCCACCGAGCCCGTCCCGGCCGACGACGTCACGCCGGCGCCCGGGCCGCGCGCGCTGACCCGGCGGCGCTGACCCGGCGGCGCTGACCCGGCGGCGCTGACCCGGGTGCTGACCCGGGTGCTGAGGGGCCCGGTCAGCCGAGCGGGACGAGCAGCAGGCGGTCGTCGTCGGCGTCCGGCTCGCCCCGCGCCGTGTCGTTCGTCAGGACCCACACCGCACCCGCGCCCGGGGCGACCACGACGTCACGCAGGCGCCCCCACTCGCCGACGAGGTACGGCTCCGGCGCCCCGACACCACCGGCCACCAGCGGCACCCGCCACAGCCGGGTACCCCGCAGCGCCGCCAGCAGGACGGCGTCACCGGTGACCGCGATCCCGCTCGGTGACGCCTCGGCGACGGGCCAGGTGACCAGCGGATCCGTGAGCCCGGGCCCTCCGCCGCCCCCCTCCACCTCGGGCCACCCGTAGTCGGCGCCCGGCACGATCCGGTTCAGCTCGTCCAGCCGGTTCTGGCCGAACTCCGACGCGTACATGGTCCCGTCCGCGGACCACCCCAGCCCCTGGACGTTGCGGTGCCCCAGGCTCCACACCGGTGACGCCGCGTCCGGGTTGCCCGGGGCCGGCGCCCCGTCGGCGGTGACCCGGAGGACCTTGCCGGCCAGCGACGCGGGGTCCTGGGCGGCGGACCGGTCCTGGGCGTCCCCGGTGCCGACGTAGAGGTGGCCGTCCGGGCCGAACGCGATCCGCCCGCCGTTGTGCGTCGAGGCGCGCGGGATCCCGGCGAGCACCCGCCTGGGGTCCGTCAACCGGTCGCCGTCCAGGCGCCAGCGGGTCACGACGTTCTCGTCGGCGTGGCTGGCGTACGCGTACAGGACCGTCGGGTCGTCGGGGGCCAGCGCCAGCCCCAGCAACCCGCCCTCCCCGCCGGGGACGACGTCGGGGACGCGCCCGTCCGGGCCCGGCGCCCGCACCGGGGTGACGGTCCCGTCGGGGGAGACGCGCACCACCCGGGCCTCGTCCCGCAGGGAGACCAGCACGGCGCCGTCCGGCAGGGGCGCCACGGACCAGGGCACGTCGAGACCGGTGGCCACGACCCGCGGCCGGCCCGGCGTCCCGGTCGGCAGCGGAGACGTCGAGCCGCTGCCACCGGTCGAGCCGGTGCCGCCGGTCGGGGCGGCCGCGGTGGCGGTCCCGCTGGTGGTGGCCGGCGGCGTCGCGGTCGGCGTCACGGGCTCACCGCCCGGCTGACCCGAGCAGCCGGCGAGCGCCAGCAGGGCGATGCTGGCCGCGGCCGTGGAGCGGCGACCCGCGGGCCGTGTCGGTCCTCCGGGTGCCCGTCGGGGGGTGCCTGCCACCGTCCCGTTCTACCCCGGAGCGCCGGGCGCCGCAGGACGCCTCGGCCCCGTCCCGGCAGGATGGCGGCGTGGACGCAGAGCGCGGGACCGTGCTGGTGACCCTCCCGGACGACGGGTGGTGCGAGGCGGTCGAGCCGCTGCCCGCCGGCACCCGGGTGCGGGCCTGGTCGGTCGACGACCCGCCCGCCGACGTGCTCGGTGACGACGCGGCCAGGGTGAGCGCCGTCGTCTGGCCGTACGACCACCGGCCCCGCACCCCGCACGGGCTGCGCGACCTGCCCGCTCTGCGCCTGGTGCAGACGCTCACCGCGGGGTACGACGACGTGCTGGCGCACCTGCCGCCCGGTGTGCGCCTCGCCAACGCGGCGGGGGTGCACGACGCGAGCACCGCGGAGCTGGCCGTCGGCCTCGTGCTCGCCAGCCTGCGGGGGCTGGACGACGCCGTGCGCGACGCCGCCCGCGCCCGGTGGGCGCACGTGCAGCGGCCGTCCCTGGCGGACCGCCGCGTCCTGCTGGTCGGCGTCGGTGGTGTCGGGGACGCCGTGCGGCGGCGGCTGGAGCCCTTCGAGGTCGAGCTGACCCGGGTCGGCAGCCGCGCCCGAGACGACGCCCACGGCCGCGTGCACGGACCGGAGGACCTCGAGGAGCTGCTGCCCACCCAGGACGTCGTCGTCCTGACCGTGCCGCTCGGGTCCTCGACGCGGCACCTCGTCGACAGCCGCTTCCTGGCAGCGATGCGCGACGGAGCCCTGCTGGTCAACGTCGGCCGGGGTGCGGTCGTCGACACGCAGGCGCTCCTCGAGGAGCTGCGCGGCCACCGGTTGCGGGCCGCGCTGGACGTGGTGGACCCCGAGCCGCTGCCGCCCGACCACCCGCTGTGGGCGGCGCCGGGACTGCTGCTAACCCCCCACGTGGGCGGGGACACCACGGCGATGCGGCCTCGCGCCGTCCGGCTGCTGCGCGAGCAGCTCGCCGCGCTCGCCGACGGCCGTCGACCCGCGCACCTCGTCCGCTGACCGGTCGTGGGCTGGGCACGGTGGCCGACGACGCGTGGGCCGAAGAGTGCACGGACCGCAGCCCCGTGATCACGTCGCGTGAGATCGGGGCCTCGAAACCCTGGCGTTCCGGCCGGACGTGGCGTTTGATGGGTTCGGGGAGGAGCACGGACCACCCACCCTGCGACGCCGGTGGGTCCCGTCGAGGTGGCGGACGGGCCCCCGGCGCGCTCGGTCCACGTCCGGCCCGCGGGACCGCCGTCCCACGCCGCGGACGCGCCCGTAGACTCACCGCATGGCGCACGACACCCCGGCCGGTCCGGCTGCCCCCGACATCAAGCCGCGCAGCCGCGAGGTGACCGACGGCCTGGAGAAGGCGGCCTCCCGGGGCATGCTGCGGGCCGTCGGGATGGGCGACGAGGACTGGGTCAAGCCGCAGGTCGGCGTCGCCAGCAGCTGGAACGAGATCACCCCCTGCAACCTGCCGCTGGACCGGCTGGCCAAGGCCGTCAAGGACGGCGTGCACGCCGCCGGCGGCTACCCGCTGGAGTTCGGCACGATCAGCGTCTCCGACGGCATCTCGATGGGGCACGAGGGGATGCACTTCTCCCTGGTGAGCCGCGAGGTCATCGCCGACAGCGTCGAGACCGTGATGGAGGCCGAGCGCCTCGACGGCTCCGTGCTGCTCGCCGGCTGCGACAAGTCCCTGCCCGGCATGCTGATGGCCGCCGCCCGGCTCGACCTCGCCAGCGTCTTCCTGTACGCCGGCTCGATCCTGCCCGGGATCGCGAAGCTCTCCGACGGCACCGAGCGCGAGGTCACGATCATCGACGCCTTCGAGGCCGTCGGCGCCTGCGCCCGCGGCCTGATGCCGCGCGAGGACGTCGACGCCATCGAGCGCGCGATCTGCCCGGGCGAGGGCGCCTGCGGTGGCATGTACACGGCGAACACCATGGCCAGCGCCGCCGAGGCCCTCGGCATGTCGCTGCCGGGCAGCGCGTCCCCGCCCGCCACCGACCGCCGCCGCGACGGGTACGCGCGCCGGTCCGGCCGGGCCGTGGTCCGGATGCTCGAGCAGGGGGTCACCGCCCGCCAGATCATGACCCGCGAGGCGTTCGAGAACGCCATCGCCGTCGTCATGGCGTTCGGCGGGTCCACCAACGCCGTCCTGCACCTGCTGGCCATCGCCCGCGAGGCCGAGGTCGACCTGACCCTCGACGACTTCGCCCGGATCGGCGCGAAGGTGCCGCACCTGGCCGACGTCAAGCCGTTCGGGCGGCACGTGATGAAGGACGTCGACCACATCGGCGGCGTCCCCGTCGTCATGCGCGCCCTGCTGGACGCCGGTCTCCTGCACGGCGACTGCCTGACCGTCACCGGCCGCACGCTCGCCGAGAACCTCGCCGAGATCGACCCGCCGGACGTCGACGGCAACGTGCTGCGGGCCATGAGCGAGCCGATCCACCGCACCGGCGGCATCACGATCCTGCACGGTTCGCTGGCCCCCGAGGGCGCGGTGGTGAAGTCGGCCGGCTTCGACTCCGACGTCTTCGAGGGCACCGCGCGCGTCTTCGACCGCGAGCGCGCCGCGATGGACGCCCTCGAGGACGGCACCATCACCGCGGGCGACGTCGTCGTCATCCGCTACGAGGGGCCCAAGGGCGGCCCGGGGATGCGGGAGATGCTGGCCATCACCGGCGCGATCAAGGGCGCCGGCCTCGGCAAGGACGTGCTGCTGCTCACCGACGGCCGCTTCTCCGGCGGGACGACGGGGCTGTGCGTCGGGCACGTCGCACCCGAGGCGGTCGACGCCGGTCCGATCGCCGTCGTCCGCGACGGGGACCGCATCCGCCTCGACGTCGCCTCGGGCACCCTGGACCTCCTCGTCGACGACGCCGAGCTGGCGTCCCGCCGGCAGGACTGGCAGCCGCTCCCGCCCCGCTACACCCGCGGGGTCCTGGCCAAGTACGCCCGGCTCGTCGGCTCCGCGTCGCAGGGCGCCGTCTGCGGCTGAGGACGTGCACCGGTCGGACGACGGACGCCGTCCGGGCCGTCGGGACGTCCCGCCGCGCGGGGGGCAGGTGGCGGTGTCGGGTCCGAGGGTCGAGACTTCGCGCGTGAGCGCGCCCACCCACGCCCAGCTGGTGCCCCGGGCACCCGCCGGGCGCGCCGGCGCGACGGTCGCGGTCGTCGCCGGGCTGATGGTCGCGGCGGCCGTCGCCTCGACGACCGCGGACGCGGTCCTCCAGCTGCTCGCCCCCGCCGTCAGCGCCGGGGCCCTCGCCTGGGCCGCGTCCACCCGCGTGCTCGGCCGTCGAGCCCCGTGGGTGCTGCTGGCCGCCGGCCAGCTGCTCCTGGCCGCCGAGGGGCCCGCGTCGCGGGTCCTCCCGGCGGCCGCGTGGGCGGCCCTGCTCG